>NZ_SMJW01000150.1 GCF_004348335.1 Actinomadura bangladeshensis
GTGTCGGGCCGCTCTACCAGCGGCAATACACGGTCCGGATCTCCGGCAGCCCGCTGACCGCCGCGGAGCTGATCAGCCGCGTGGGCGCCGATCTGAACGCCGCCTCGCCGGTGGAGGTCGCCGTCTTCGACAAGACCTGCGGGACGTCCCGGCCCATCCAGATGGGGGACGAGTACGTCGTCCACATGCCGGGGCCGTGGAACTGCCCGGTCCGGGTCGTGGAACGCACACCACTGTCATTCCGGTTCGTGACGCTGATCGGGCATCTGGAGGCCGGGGAGATCGAGTTCCGGGCGTCCGAAGCCGGGGAGAACGGCCTCGTGTTCACGATCGAGTCCTGGGCACGGAGCGGTGACCGGCTGGCGGAGGCCCTCTACGAAGGCGTGGGCCTCGCCAAGGAGATGCAGCTTCACATGTGGGCGCATTTCTGCGCTCGCGTCGCCGAGATGTCGGGCGGCCGCCAGGTCGGCGAGGTGGAAGTCCATACCGAGCGAACGGACGTCCCCGGCGGTGGTCCGGTGCAGCGGCTGGTCACCCGTGCCGTCACCGCGGCCTTCGCGCGGCCCTTCGCCCTGGCGGCGCGGCTGCGGGACCGGCCCCTGCATCCCAGGGGGCTCGTGTTCGACGCCATGCTCGTGCTGGATGGGGCGTCCCGATACTGGGGCGTCCCGTTCCTGGACGAGCGTGCAGAACTGCGGGCCGAAGTCCGGCTCTCCCGCGCGATCGGGCTGCCGCCGTACTTGCCTGATCTGCTGGGTCTGGCGCTGCGTTGGACGCAGCCTTCGGCAGGCGACACGGAACCGGACACCACGTCGGAACTGCTGCTGGCCACGACCGGGCACACGCCGATAGGCCGCCGGCTGCTGCGGCCCGGATACCACTGGAGTCCGGCGTTCTACGGTTCCCTGCTCGCATACCGGGCCGGCGACCGCCGGGTCCTGCTGGGCGCGGTCGGAGACTCGTCCCGGTTCATCCCCGCCGACCTGACGACGCTCGCATCCGCCGTGGACTACCGGCCACTGGATCTGAACCTGGTGGTGGCGACCGAGGTCGGCCGGTGGGAGCGCTTCGGCCGGCTGCGAATTCTGGGCCCGGGACGAGGCGACAACGAAACGATGCGCTTCAACCCGACCGAGAACCCCATCCCGCAACTGCCTCCGGCGGGGCTGCTCCAGCAGGTGCGCGGCCCCACGTACGCCGCCGTCCAGCGCGTGCCCCACCGCACCCGCGATCTCCGGTCCGCGCAACGCCGCCAGCCGCAGAGGACGCCCCGGTGAGAGGAAGTACCCGCGTCCAGCGGCGCATGCTGCGCCGGCGCGCCGAACTGCACCGGCTCCCGCTCAACTTCGATCCGCAGCAGCACGACATGCGCACGCCGGAGGACGGCTGGCACGTCGACGACTACCGGCAGCCGCTGCCGAGCGAGCCGCCGGGCCCGCCCGTCCCCGGCGGAAGCTGGGAGGCCGCCCGCCACCTGGTGGCGAACTACGAGTACGCCGACCCGGCCATCATCCGGGAGGTCAGCCGTTCGGGGCCGCCCGAACCGGGCAGGGACATGCTCCTGCAGGCCCGCTTCTACGGCCTCCGCTTCTACCTCGGGCTGCGCATCGGGGACGTCGTCGACGGCTACATCGAGCAGGACGGCCGCCGCGCCCGCGTATGGGGCTGGAACTACCGGACGCTGAAAGGCCACCTCGAACGCGGCCAGATGGACCAGGAAGTGCGCAAATGGCTCGACACGGGCGAGGTCGAGTTCCACATCCACGTCTTCTCGCAACGAGGCCCCATCCCGAACCCCATCGTCCGCCTCGGCTTCATCGTCTTCGGGCGGTTCACGCAGGTCAGGTTCTACAGACGAGCGTGCAAGCGCATGGAGACGCTGACAACGGCCGCACTCGCCGACCGGCGCCGGGCCGCCTGAGGAGCGCCGCGTCCGCGCCGCAGCGGGAACGACCGGTCGCGGCGGTCAGGCGTCAGGTCGTGCGCCCACCGGGACGCGGCGGCCGGACGGCCGGCGCAGCGCCGGGGCCAGCCAGCGGTCGAGAAAGGCCCGGAGGTCCGCCTCCGGCCGCGGCGGCTCGCCCGGGTTCTCCAGCAGCGAGGTCAGCAGCCGCATGATGATCTCGGCGAGGCCGTTGAGGTCGTCCTCGCCGACCCCGGCGGACGTCCAGTCGACCGGGAAGCGCTTCAGCATCCGGGCGCCGTAGGCGATCGCGTCCGTGGTGGTGGCGCCGCGGCCGAACGCACCGGAGTCCCTGAGCTGCAGCAGCAGGCTCAACCGCGGCTCGGTCGGGATGGTCCGCAGGCAGAACATCATGCCCTCGACGACGGCCTCGGCCGGATCGCCGACCCCCTGGAGGTGGGCGACCAGCCGATCGACGAACGACTCCGCGCCCTGCGCCGCCACCTCGCCCACGATGTCGCTGATGCGGGCGAAGTGGCGGTAGACGGTCTGGCGGGTGACGCCGAGCTCGTTCGCCACGTCCGACAGGGTCGTCTTCACGACGCCGTGCCGGTCGATGCAGCGGGCGGTCGCGTCGACGATGCGCTGCCGGGCCTCGGCGTCTGATGCAGGGGGCCTGCCTCCCCAGCCGTGGTGCGCCATGCCCCCTAGGATCCCACAGGCCCCACGGCCGGACGCGGCATGCGCACGCGCACCGCGGCCAGGACGAACACCGCCGCAGTCACGGCGCACAGTGCGGCGTACCAGAGGCTGCCGACCGGGGTGCCCTGCTCGGTGACGCCGCCGGACGACCCGACATACGCCGGGAGCGCGGTCAGCCACAGAGCGACGAGCACGCCCAGATACACCGCCGGGTAGACCCGCGCGAACACCGGCGACTGGACAGGGCCGGAGTCGGTGCGCGTCGCGCGCCAGGCGTCCACGAGCAGGTAGAGGCCGGCGATCCAGACGACGGCGAGCTCGGCGGAGAGGATGGCCCGCTGGATCCCGAGCCGGTCCTCACCGCGGAAGGCACCGCTGGGCGCGCTCACCACGATCATCGCCAGCGGCGTCGCGGCCCCCGCGAGGACGGTGCGCCAGCCGATGCTCCACCCCGTGCGCGCGTCACGACCCGCGTCCGCCCCGACCAGCCGGACGACGAGGTAGGTCATCGCGCCGAACGAGACCGAGGCGAACAGGAGCATGCTGTTCATCGGGACGGACGCGAGCGCCGGCTGGTTGATCATCTCGTTGCCCGGATTCCACGCCCACCACTTCAGCTGCGGCCCGAGCTGGTCGAAGATCTCGTAGAAGACCTGGCAGGCGAACGCGACCGCCACCGAGCCGAGCAGCGGACCGCGCCGGGCGAACACGCCCAGGACCCGCACCAGCTCGTAGGCCAGCTGCGAGATCGCCGGGTAGAAGGCCACGATGTAGAGCGGCAGCCGGTCGTACATGAACTGCACGGTGAACACGTTGTGGGAGAAGATGAACCCGACGTGCTCCTCCAGACCGAACCAGCCGGGGAAGTACAGCGGCGGCTCGATCACGGCCAGGTACACGACCGAGGCGAACCACAGCGAGATGTTGACCGGGTCGCCGTCCCGCCGCCACCGGCGCCACGCGTGGACGAGCGCGAACACCGCGCCGCCGATGATGAGCAGTTCGAGGAACGGCATGGTGCCGTCCTCCAGCCCGAACGGATCGCGGAACGTCACCACGGCGTCCGCGCCGCGGCAGGTGAAACCGAGCCCTTCGGCGATGCGCTCGGCCACCGGGTCGCACGTGTAACCCATGTCCAGCTCCCCTGATCAGGTTTCGACGAGGTCGTCGCCCCGGCGCGGTCCGGCGGACGGCGCGCCCGCCGCGCCGGTGTAGCCGGTGTAGTCGGTGCCGGGCGGATCGTCCCGCTCGTCGAACCCGCCGGGCACGACCGTCCGTCCCAGCCGCCGGCGCACCTTGTACCGCGCGATGCCGAACCAGAACCGCGGGTCGGCGGCCATCTCCCTGAGCGACTTGTCGAGGTTGAACACCTGGGCGAAGGTCTGCTCGACGTAGGCGTCCTCGCGGCTCGCGGCGTTGATGGCGTTGAAGACCGGCCAGCTGAACCGCGCGGCCAGCCTGCGCCGCCACGGGGCCGCGACCTCGCTCCCGGTCGCGAAGTCATAGGCCTGGTCGCGCGCCATCGCGAGCATCCACGGCACGTCCAGCGACGTCTTCTGCCGGGCGAGGAACTCCCTGAAGAAACCGGCATCGAGGACGTCCCGACCGCCCAGCATCTCGCCGAGGATCAGCGCGGAACGCGCCGCCGAACTCATCCCCTGGGCGTAGAACGGATTGAAGGCGCAGATCGAGTCGCCGACGCAGACCAGCCCGATCGGCGGCACGTCGAGCAGGTCGAAGCGGCGCCACTTGTTGCCGGTGGAACGGGTCAGGTGCACCTCGGACGTCGGGGTGCACGCCCGGGTCGCCCGTCCGAAGGCCGCGGCGCGGACCCGGTCCACCGCGTCCTCGAACGCCTCGGTCTTGCGCGGCATCTGGATGCCCCACGACCCCATGCACACGATGGCGCGGTCGCCCTCGATCGGGAAGAAGTTGCTGAGGAACTCGTGCTCGTCGGGATGGTCGCCGGTGTCCTGGGTCGGGGTGATGACCAGATGCCGCCACCACCACGACTCTGGACGCCGTCCGGCCGGCGGCAGGTCGTACCAGCGCGAGACATACGTGACCTTGGCATCCAGGGTCTTCTCCGGCGGCGCGGACCATCCGTCCGCCGTAAGCCACTCGACGACCGACGAGCCCCGCCCGAGCGCGTCGACCACGAGGTCGGCGGCCAGACAGCCCTCACCGTCCTCGCCGCGGAACTCCACCCCCTCGACACGCCCGCCCACCGTTCCGCCGCCACTCGACCGCAGCCCGGTGACGGTCACCCCCTCGCGGATCTCGATCGCCGGCACCTCGCGGACCTTCTCCCGCAGGACCCGCTCGATGAGCACCCGGGAGCTGTAGACCATCGTCATCGACCCGGACTTGCGCGGCGCCCAGCCGTCCTTCTCGCAGTAGGCCGCGTCCATCGACGGCATCAGCCGCATCCCGCCCGCGGCGATCAGCGCCTCCTCGAACCCGGGAAAGATCTCCCCGATCGCACGGCGCCCGGAGTTCAGCAGGAAGTGCGGATGCTTGCTCTGCGGCACCCCGCGCCGATGCTCCGCCCCCGGCGGAAGCTCGTCCCGCTCCAGAACGACCACCGTCTCAAAGCGCCTGGCGAGCACCCCCGCCGCACACAGCCCCGCCACACTCCCACCGAGCACCACCGCCGTCCCAGACCGCATCCCAGGGCCTCCATTCATACACTTAACGATCGAATGTATGATTGACCCAACCGTGGGTCAAGACCCCAAAACCCCCCTTTCACCACCCCGCCGGCGACCACGTGCGCCACTGCTAGCGTCCGTTGCGGTACTCCACTGCCGCCTGAGGCGCGGACTCCTCTCGTCCAGCCCAGAACCTGACCGTGCGGCCCGTGGTAGGGGGTTCGTGCTGCGCCACCGGTCGTCGTCTCGGACGCTCTCCTACGACGCTGCGGCACGGCCACCGATCGCCGCCACCAACGACGAAAACCGTCCGATATGATCACAAGCTGGACACTTTCAGCCGGTGACATGGGTGAACTACCGACTTGTTCTGGCCTGACGCGTCCGGACCGGGACCTGCCGGCCGGGGCGTGAGCGCGAGGGAGCCTTATGTTCGTGAAGACCGGCCGGCACCTGGTTGGTGCGGCAAGCGCCTGCCTGGTGTTCATCGCGCAGGGCGTCGTCATCTACCTTGGTCTGCTTGCGCGCGCAGTCGTCACTGATGCGGACACCGGCGGCCCACTGGCCGGGCCTTTCCTGGTGCTGCTCGCCGGAGTGGTGGGCATCGTCTTCGTGCCGCTGCTGTTCCTGCCGGCCGGCGTCATCGGAGAGGTGGCCGCGAAGAAGGGACGTCTGCTCACCAAGTGGCTCGTCGCCACCGCCGTTGCCGGAGCCTTGGCCATGCTCTACGTGTTTCTTGCCGCCGTGGCCACCGATGTGGGCTTTGCGCACTCCCTGCGGGCAAGCCTGATCGGGGTACTCACAGTGCTCGTTCCCACGGCGCTATGCGTGAACGTCTCCCACGGCGCGCTAAAACTCTCGCCGAGAAACGCCCACGGCTAGGGACATCGATACCTAAAGGCCCGGAACCATTCTCAGTCCGGGCCTTCGCACTACCCAAAGGCGGGCCGGGTCGGGGGCGAACCAGCCCGCCACTCCCCCACCGACCGAGACCGGACGTGCGTCCATGGTGCTGCTTGAGACACCGACCGCGCCAGCTTGAGAACGGACAGCACCCGTGCGGTGGACGGGTCGCACGCACGCCCGCGCCGTCCCGCAGCGGCGACTGTCGTGCTCGGGACAGTGTGGCGGGGACTCGGGATTCCTGGTGGAGTTCTGGCGGCGATGCGCGCCACCGGGTACCGCGTCGATCTGGAATGGTGGATGGACGGCGAGTCCTGCTGCCCGGAGAACTGCGCGCAGCCACCGCTGACCGCCTGACACCACCACGGGGATTGATCCATGCGTAGCGACTGGTCCAACCTTCCGCCCGAGGTGCTCGACGCGGTCAAGGGACACACCGGCACCATCCACCGGGTCGAGCCCGCGCCCGCCGGCAACCACGCCGACATCGCCGCGACCGTCCACACCGCAGACGGCCGGCTGTTCGTCAAGGCCGCCCCCAAGACCGCGCCGGACACCGACGGCCCGGAAGTCCGGTCGCTGCGCTGGGAAGCCGCGATCAATCCCCACGTCACCGAGTACGCCGCCCGCCTTCACTGGACCGTGGAGGCGGGCGGGTGGCTCGTCCTGGCCTTCGAGCACGTCCAGGCCCGGCACGCCGACTACACCCCCGGCTCACCGGACCTGGACGTCCTCGCAAAGATCATCGACAGCCTGCAGGCACGCCCGCTCCCCGACGTGCTGGAACGCAAGCGCATCGAACGCCGCTGGGAATCAATGGGCGACATGACCCCACTGGCAGGCAACACACTGCTCCACGCCGACCTCAACCCCGCCAACGTCCTAATCGGCGACGACAACACCGTCCACGTGGTGGACTGGACGTTCACCGGACGCGGCGCCGCATTCCTCGAGATGGCACTGCTCATCCCCTGGCTGCTGAAAGCCGGACACACCCCGGCCGAAGCGGAGCGCTGGACCTCACGGTTTCCCGCCTGGACGACCACCGCCCCGGCCACCATCGACCTGTTCGCACGCGTCTTCGCCACCAAATGGCAAGCCAACCTCGCCACCAACAACGAGGCTTGGGCGCTCGAGCACGCGACCGCGGCACAGAGGTGGGCGTCACATCGACACGCCCGCAGCTCTGCTAACTGAAATAGAACTCGGGGCGCAACTGCCACACCGGTGATCGCTGTCAGCAACGGCAGGCCGGCCGCCGCCAATGATCAGAAGGTCGACGGCAGTACCAGCGCCACCACCGAGACGCCCGCGATCTCGGCGACTCCGCCGGGCCCGTCGTCGCCCTCCAGCGCGGAAACACCGGTCTCGACGGTCAGGCCGTCCTCGTGGGCTCGCCGAAGGCCGAACGGCCGAGTCGGCAGCACCCTGCGAGCACGGCACGTCAGGGGGACACGGGGCGACGTCACAGGCGCTGGGTCGGAGTGAGTGCCCCCTGAGAGTGAGGGATGGGCGGCCGGGGCGTGTCATCTGGTGCCGGATGGTCTTGATGACATCTTGATGACAAACGATCAAGGGCCTGATCGGAGTATGCTCCGACCAGGCCCTTGACCTGCGAATCCTGGGTGGAGCTGAGGGGATTTGAACCCCTGACCCCCTCGATGCGAACGAGGTGCGCTACCGGACTGCGCCACAGCCCCAAGGACTCCGTAAGGTTAGCAAACATCGGGGGGTGCTCGCGCACCGGTTACTCGCCGACGGCGCGGCGGTCGTCGGCGTACTGGTCGAAGACCTCGTCGGGGGTGATGAGGTCGATGACCTCGGCCGGTTCGGCCTCCTCGGCGGCGCGGCGGGCCTCCAGGGCGCGGGTGCGGGCCGCGGCGCGGGCCTGCGCGGCGGCGCGGCGGCGGGCGGTGTCCATGCCGACGGCGACGCGGAGCAGCGCCAGGTGGCCGGCCAGCAGGGCGGCCGGGGGCAGGGTGACCCACCAGGGCGCGACGCCGGACGCGACGACGGCGACGGCGGTGAGCACGAGCGCGGTCAGGCCCGTGGTGCGGCGGCGGCGCCGGGCGATGACGGTGGCCCGGGTGACGCGGCGGCGCGGCTCCGGGGTCTCCTCGGGAAGCGGTTCCTCCTCCTCGTCCTCCTCGGGACGTTTGTGGAGGAGGCGGGAGATCCCGGTCGTCTCGGTGTCGCGGCGCAGCCACATGGGCACGAGGACGACGGCCCAGACGGCGACGATGGCGAGGTACAGGACGGCGCTGCTCACCGGCCCCACCGTCCCAGGGCACGCTTAACAGGCGGGCCGACTTTCGGCGCGCGAACGTGCAATGGGAGCAGGGTCACGCCCCGCACGGTACGAGGGGGTGTCAGAGGTTGACGAGCATAAGGGGCGGTGTGTCGCGAGATCGATCCCGCCGTTACTCTCCGTTTGCCGCGCCTTCTCGATCGCAGGATTCTTACGGCGGGAAAGTCACGGCGGGCTCATGTGCCGCGGGGAAATGCCTGTTTGCGCTCGGCGAGCCAGCGGGCGCGCAGGCCACCGGGCACGTCCTCGACGGTGAGGGCGTAGCAGATGTGGTCGCGCCAGGCGCCGTCGATGTGCAGGTGGCGGCGGCGAATTCCCTCTTCGCGGAATCCGAGCTTTTCGACGACGCGGCGGCTCGCGGTGTTCTCCGGGCGGATATTGGCTTCGAGCCGGTGGAGGCCGACGGTGAAGAAACAGTGGTCGACGGCGAGCGCCACGGCGGTGGGAATGACTCCGCGTCCGGCGACCCGCTTGTCGACCCAGTAGCCGATCTGCGCGGACCGGGCCGAGCCCCAGACGATCGCGCCGATGGTGAGCTGGCCGGCGAATTCGTCCTCGTGGGTGACGACCCAGGGCAGCGCGAGACCCTGGCGGGCTTCGCGGCGCATGGTGTGGACCATGCTGAGGTACGGCCCGAGGCCACTGCGGAACAGCGGCGTCTCGGGGTTCGTCGGCTCCCACGGGCGGAGCCAGTCGGCGTTGCGGACCCGCAGCTCACGCCAGACGGCGGCGTCGCGATGCCGCAGCGGGCGCAGGCCGACAGGGCCCTCGGTCAGGGTGACCGGCCATCCCCGTAAACGTTCCACGGTTCCATGATTCCCTGGTCGGACGTCTGGACGCCATCAATTGTCGCCGAGAATTCGGGCACGCGGGACGATCACGCCCTGTTTCATCACCCGGGTGACGCGGAGATCGTCGTCCAGGACGACCAGGTCGGCGTCCTTGCCGGGCTCCAGGGAGCCGGTGCGGGCGTCGATGCCGAGCGCGCGGGCGGGGGTCAGGGACGCGGCGCGGGCGGCGTCCTCGATGGGGAGGCCGGTGTCGGTGACGGTGCGGCGGAAGGCGTCCGCCATGGTGATCGTGCTGCCGGCGATGGACGTCCCGCCGGCGAGGGTGGCGCGGCCGCCGCGGACCTCGACGTCCATCACGCCCAGGCGGTAGTCGCCGTCGCCCATCCCGGCGGCGGCCATGGCGTCGGTGATCAGCGCGACGCGGGACGGGGCGGCGGCGAACGCGAGGCGGGTCACCGCCGGCTCCACGTGGACGCCGTCGTTGATCAGTTCGACGGTGACGCGCGGGTCGTTGAGCGCGGCGGCGATCGGTCCGCCCTCGCGGTGGTGCAGCGGGCGCATGGCGTTGAACAGGTGCGTCGCGACGCGGGCGCCCGCGTCGAACGCGGCGCGGGCGGTGGCGCCGGTGGCCTCGGTGTGGCCGACGGCCGCGATCACGCCCGCGTCGGCGGCCTGCCGGACGAGGTCGAGGCCGCCGGGCAGTTCGGGCGCGATGGTGATCATGCGGAGGTGCCCGCGCCCGAGCCGGACGAGCCGGGCGAACTCGGCGGGGTCGGGGGCGCGCAGCAGCGCCGGGTCGTGGGCGCCGCAGCGGTCGCGGGCGAGGTAGGGGCCTTCGAGGTGGATGCCGGTGATCACGCCGTCGGCGGCGAGGTCGGCGAGGCGGGTGACGGCGTCGGCGAGTTCGCGCGGGTCGCCGGTGACGAGGCCGGCCATCGTGGTGGTCGTGCCGTGGGCGAGGTGGAAGGACGCGGCGCGGCGGGCGTCGTCCTCGGGGCGCTGGTAGGAGACGCCCGCTCCGCCGTGGACGTGCATGTCCACGAAGCCGGGGACGACGTACCGGCCGGCGAGGTCGATCTCGTCGCCCGCGGCCGAGGTCGTGATCTTGCCGTCCGCGATGTGGAGGTCTCCGTGGCGGACGCCGTCCGGGAGCACGATCCGGGCGTTGGTGAGGGTCGTCCCGCGAGCCGGCCCATCGTCCGGATGTGGCATGAGGTCCTCTCGATGCGCGCACATGACCGTTGCCGATTGTTCCACGGCCCGAACGCGCAGGCAGGACCAGGGCCACGCCGGTTGAAGCCCTCGGACGACCTCACCTCCCTCGTCCGCACGAAAGGGGGCCGGCACGAGCGCTGGAACGCCCTGCTCGCGGACGCGGGCGGGCTGACGGTCGAGGAGGCGTTCCTGCGCACGGTGTCGGCCGCGACGATCCGCCGCGACTTCGATCGGCTCGCGCAGTCGCTGTGTCCGGTCTTCACTGCCCTTGCACTACGTCGGAGTGTTGGCAGACTTGACCCGTGATCAGGAAGCTTGCCCCCACGGGCTACGACGAGGCGCTCCACGTCGGGCACTTCTTCTGCAAGGGCGACCCCGTGCTCATGGATCTCACCCAACTGACCGACGACGTGGCCAGGCAGCTGGTGGACTTCTGCGCCGGCCTGATCTGCGGGCGGGGTGGAGAGATGGAGCGGCTGGACAAGAAGATCTTTCTTCTCCAGCCGCCGGCCAGGCCCCGGATCGCCGCCGCGCACATCCCCGACCTGGCCCACATCGCCGACTGATTGGCCCGGGCCGGGTGCGAAGGCCCGCCGCGGGGCCTTCTCCTAGGCGTCTGCGGTCGGGGGACGCGGGTGGTCGCCGCCCTTGATCTGGTCTACCGCATGGGTCAGGACTCGGCCCAGCACCGTCATGCCGTCGCGGACGCCGCCGGTCGAGCCGGGCAGGTTGACGATGAGCGTGCGGCCCGCGACGCCGGCGAGGCCGCGGGACAGGATCGCGGCGGGCACCTGTTCGCGGCCCTCCAGCCGGATGGCCTCCGCGATGCCCGGTATCTCCCAGTCGAGGACTCGGCGGGTCATCTCGGGGGTCTGGTCGGTCGGGGTGAGGCCCGTCCCGCCGGTCGTCACGACGACGTCGTAGCCGCCGGCGACCGCGTCCGCCAGGGTCTCGGCGACCGGGTCGCCGTCGGGGACCACGACCGGGCCGTCCACCTGGCAGCCGAGGTCCTCCAGCATCTCGACCAGCACGGGCCCGGACTTGTCGGCGTAGACGCCGGCCGCGGCCCGGTTCGAGACGGTGACCGCCATCGCCCTGAGCAGAGGCGTCCCGGTCACCGGCGCCACACCCCCGTCTTCCCGCCGGTCTTCTCCTCGACCCGGACGCCGGTGATCACGGCGGCCGGGTCGACGGCCTTCACCATGTCGACCAGGGCGAGCGCGGCGACGCTCACGGACGTGAGCGCCTCCATCTCGACGCCGGTGCGGTCGGCGGTGCGGGTGACGGCCGTGATCGCGACGCCGTCGTCCCTGATCTCCAGGTCGACGGTGACGCCGTGCAGCGCGATGGGATGGCACAGGGGGACGAGGTCGGGGACGCGCTTGGCCCCCATGATCCCGGCGATGCGGGCCACCGACAGGGCGTCGCCCTTGGGGATGTCACCGGCGCGCAGGAGGCCGACGCACTCCGGTGACAGGCGGACGAAGCCCGTCGCCGTCGCGGTCCTGGCGGAGATGTCCTTCGCGGACACGTCGACCATGCGGGCGGAGCCGGTGTCGTCCAGGTGGGTGAACTCGGTCAAGACGGCAACCTCAGAACGTTGACGTGGGAACCGGCGGGGAGGGCCTCGACGTCCTCCGGTAGCTCGATGAGCGCGTTCGCCGAGGAGAGTGACCCGAGTTGGTGGGAGCCCTGTACTTCGGCCGCGGTGACGCTGTAGGAGCCTCGGTTGAACGCGAGCCTGCCGCGCAGGTAGTGGCGGAGCCCCACAGGCGACTTGACGTCTTCGGCGAGGACGGCGCTCACGGTCGGCAGCGGTTCCGGCGCCAGCCCCTGCATGGCGAGCAGTGCCGGACGTACGAAAACCTGGAACGACACATAGGCGCTCACAGGGTTCCCAGGGAGGGTGAACACGGGCGTGCCTTCGAGGAGGCCGAACCCCTGCGGCTTACCGGGGCGCATCCGCACCTTGTGGAAGCCCACCGTCCCGGTGGTGCTGAGCACTTCCTTGACGACGTCCCTGGTGCCCATGGAAACGCCGCCGGTGGTGACGATGGCGTCGGCCCGGACGAGCTGGTCCTGGAGCATCTCCAGCACCTTGCCCGGCTCGTCCTCGACCGTCGCCTGCCGGAAGCCCACTCCGCCCGCCTCGACCACGGCGGCCGTGAGCATGAAGCTGTTGGACTCCCAGATCTGGCCCGGGGCCAGGGTGGAGCCGGGCTCGCGCAGTTCGTCGCCCGTGGCGACCACCACGACGCGCGGCTTCGGGCGCACCGTCACCCGCGGACGTCCCACCGCCGCGATCATGCCGAGCTGCGGCGCGGTGAGCCGCGTGCCCGCCTCGGCGACGACCTGGCCTGCGAGGACGTCCTCACCGGCACGCCGGATGTAGTTCCCCGGCGGCGCGGCGCGGAAGACCTTGACGGTGGCGTTGCCGCCGTCGGTCCACTCGACCGGGATGACCGCGTCGGCGCCGGCGGGCAGCGGCGCGCCCGTCATGATCCGCGCGGTGAGCCCGGTCCGGATCGCCGACACGCCGGAGTCGCCCGCGACGATGTCGCCGACGACGGGCAGCGCGACCGGCGCCGCGTCGGTGGCCGCCGCGATGTCGGCCGCGACGACGGCGTAGCCGTCCATCGCGGAGTTGTCGAACGGCGGCAGCGGCACGGGTGCGGACACGGGCTCGGCGAGCACCGTGCCCTGCGCCTCCAGCAGCGCCAGATCGAGCGGCGACAGCACCTTCACGCTGCCGAGGATCTCCGTCAGATGCTCATCGACCGTTCTCATGACCAGGCTTCCCTCATGACCACGCTTTCCGTGTGACGGCCGTCACGCGCCGCCCGCGCCGTTCGCCGCACCGTCCTGCCGCTCGACGAACTCGCGCAGCCACGGAATGAACTCCGGCGCCAGGTCGGGGCGTTCCGCCGCGAACTGGACGACCGTCCGCAGGTACTCCAGCTTGTTGCCGGTGTCGTAGCGGCGCCCGCGGAACTTCACGCCGTAGACGGTCCCGCCCTGCTCGGCGGGCGTGTCGGCGAGGGTGCGCAGCGCGTCGGTCAGCTGGATCTCGCCGCCGCGCCCGGGCGGGGTCTTCTCCAGGACGTCGAAGACGGCGGGGTCGCAGACGTACCGCCCGATGATGATCCAGTTGCTCGGCGCCTCCTCGGCGGCGGGCTTCTCGACGAGGTCGGAGATACGGACGACGTCCTCCTCGTCCGTCGGCTCGATGGCCGCGCAGCCGTAGGCGGAGACCTGGTCGGGCGCGACCTCCATCAGCGCGATGACGCTGCCGCCGTACTGGTTCCGCACCTCGATCATGCGGCGCAGCAGCTTGTCGCGATCGTCGATCATGTCGTCGCCGAGCAGCACCGCGAACGGCTCGTTCCCGACGTGCTGGCGGGCGCAGTGCACGGCGTGCCCGAGGCCCTTCGGCTCGCCCTGCCGGACGTAGTGCATGATCGCGAGGTCGCTGGACTCGCGCACGGCGTCGAGCCGGTCCTCGTCGCCCTTCGCGCTCAGCGCCTCCTCGAGCTCGTAGGCTCGGTCGAAGTGGTCCTCGATGGACCGCTTGCTGCGGCCGGTGATCATCAGGACGTCGCAGAGTCCGGCGTCGACCGCCTCCTCGACGACGTACTGGATCGCCGGTTTGTCGACGATGGGCAGCATTTCCTTGGGCGTCGCCTTCGTCGCGGGCAAGAATCGGGTACCGAGGCCGGCCGCGGGGACGACCGCCTTGAGCACAGGTGCACTGTCGGCCATGTACCGACCATAACCATCCGTGAGGACGGCGACGTGCAGGACATCGTTTCGAAGACCGATCTCCGGGCCGAAATGCTCGGCCGACGTGCGGCGATGCCGCCGGAGACCCGTGCCGCGGCGGCGCGGCCGATCCGGGACGCGCTGCTGTCCCTGCCGGAGGTGGAGATGGCGGGGACGATCGCGGCGTACGTGTCGATCGGCGACGAACCGGACACGCGCAGCCTGCTGTTCGCGCTCTGGAAGCGCGGGACGTACGTGCTGCTCCCCCGCCTGCTCGCGGACGGCGACCTCGACTGGGCGTCCTACGAGGGGCCCGACTCGCTCGTCCCGGGGGCGCGCGGGTGCCCGGAGCCGTCCGAGCCGCCGCGCGGGCCCGGCGCCATCGCCGGCGCGGACGTCGTCCTGACCCCGGCGGTCGCCGTCGACCGGACGGGCGTGCGGCTCGGGCGCGGCGGCGGCTCCTACGACCGGGCGCTGGCCAGAGTCGGCCCGGCGATCCTGACGGTCGCGCTGCTGTACGACGGCGAACTGGTGGAGTCGCTGCCGTCCGAGCCCCACGACCAGCGCGTCCGCGCCGCCGTCACCCCGTCCAGCGGCCTGGTCCGGCTGGGATGACGGGCGGGACGACGGCCGGGGCGACGGGCGGGGCGACGACCGGGAGGCGGTGCGCAAGAACGTCACCGCGGACGCCCAGGGACGGGACGTGCGGAACATCGCGAACGGGGTAAAACCGCAGCTCATACCACGATATTGCCGGTTCGCGACATGCCGTCCCTCAACCGGAAATGCGCGATCGACCGTTGAATCTATAGGATTGCTAAACGTTCAACTTTGACGACCCCGAAGGGTGGGATGTGCATCTCGACATCTGGCTACTCCTCGGGGCCACGCTCGTACTCTGCGCCATCATCGCGGTCCGGCTGTCCCACAAGGCGGGACTGCCGACCCTGCTGGCGTACATGGGCCTCGGCCTGTTCATCGGCGAGTCCGGCCCCCTCCACATCCAGTTCGACAACGCCGAACTGGCCGAGACCCTCGGCCTCGCCGCCCTCGTCCTGATCCTCTACGAGGGCGGCATCACCACCGACTGGCGGCGGATGCGGCCGTCGGTGCCCAGCGCGATCAGCGTCTCCACCATCGGCACGCTGATCAGCATCGGCGTCGTGGCGCTCGCCGCCATGTGGCTGGTCGGGATGGACTGGCGCCCGGCGTTCCTGCTCGGCGCGGTGCTCGCCCCGACCGACGCGGCGGCCGTGTTCTCGGTGCTGCGGCGGCTGCCCCTGCCCTCACGGCTGATGGGCCTGCTGGAGGGCGAGTCCGGCTTCAACGACGCCCCCGTCGTCATCATCGTGGTCACGCTCAGCGCCCACAGCGCCGCCCCCAACCTGGCCGAACTCCTCGGCGTGATGGTGTACGAGCTCGCCGCCGGCGCCGTCATCGGCATCGCCATCGGATGGCTGGGCGCGCAGGGCCTCCGGCGCGTCGCGCTGCCCGCCTCCGGCCTCTACCCCATCGCGGTGCTGTCGCTGTCCGTCGGCTCCTACGGCGCGGCGTCGCTGCTGCACGCCAGCGGGTTCCTCGCCGTCTACGTCAGCGCCGTCGTCCTCGGGAACGCGCGGCTGCCGCACCGCCCCGCGACGCGCGGCTTCGCCGAAGGCGTCGGCTGGCTCGCGCAGATCGGGCTGTTCGTGATGCTCGGGCTGCTCGCCGACCCCGGCGACCTCCCCGGCCAGATCGCGCCCGCGCTCATCATCGGGTTCGTGCTGCTGCTCGTCGCCCGTCCGGTATCGGTCGGGCTGTCCACGATCGGGTTCAACCTGACGTGGGGCGAGAAGATCTTCACGTCCTGGGCCGGGCTCCGCGGCGCCGTGCCGATCGTCCTCGCCACCATCCCGATGGTCGCGGAGGTCGCGAGCGCCGACCGGCTGTTCGCGATCGTGTTCAACATCGTCGTCCTGTTCACGCTGCTCCAGGGCCCGACGCTGCCGCTGGTGGCGCGCTGGTGCCGGCTGGAGGGCGACGAGCAGGCCCGCGAGCTGGACGTGGAGGCGGCGCCTCTGGAGGAGCTGCACGCCGACCTGCTGGAGGTCCGGATCCCGGCCGACTCGATGCTGAGCGGCGTGGAGATCTTCGAGCTGCGGCTGCCGCCCGGCGCGTCCGTCACCCTCGTCGTGCGGGACGGGTCGAGCTTCGTCCCCGAGCCCACGACGCCGCTGCAGTCGGGCGACACCCTCCTGGTCGTGACCACCGACTCCGTGCGCGAGGCCGCCGAACGCCGGCTGCGCGCCGTGAGCCGCAAGGGCAGGCTGGCCGGCTGGTTCGGCGAGACCGGCGCCTGACCTGCGATGGAGGTTCTCTGACCGGTCAGGGAACAGGCCGGGGGGACATCGTGTTCCAGACGCGAGTACCATTAGCAGTCGTTCAGAGTGAGTGCCAGTCCGGACTCCGCCGGGCTGAGTCAGCTAGGAGGAACCGTGCCGACGTATCAGTACGTTTGCACCGAGTGCGGCGAGCCGCTGGAGGTCGTGCAGAAGTTCAGCGACGACGCGCTGACCGAATGCCCGGCATGCAGCGGCAGGCTCCGCAAGGTCTTCTCCGCGGCGGGGATCATCTTCAAGGGGTCGGGCTTCTACCGCACCGACAGCCGCGGCTCCGGCAAGTCGTCCTCGACCGTGGGCTCCTCGTCCAACGGGTCGTCGAACGGGTCGTCCAACGGCTCCTCGGGCGGAGACTCCGGGGCATCGTCCTCGTCGTCCGCCGACTCGTCGTCCTCGTCGTCCGGCGGATCCTCGTCGTCCGGCACGTCGGCCAGCAAGTCTTCGTCCGAAAAGGTCGCCTGACCTCCTAGGACGTTCTCCACGCCCACCGGGGGATCCCATCTGCGGGTCCCCCGGCTTTCGGCGTATCGGCCGCCGACTACATCTCAAGAGGTAGTCGGCGGCTTTCTCATGCCTCGTGCGAAGTAGCCGCGTTCACTTCTCACGCCGGAGGCGCGGACGCCTCCTCTGGCGAACGATTGAGGGGATGGAGTTCGGCGGCCCCCGGGGTTCCCCGCGCTCCTCACCGGCAGCCCATCGTCGACCGCCTCGCAACGCCTCGCCGGGAATCTCGCGATAGTACTTGACTTTGTCTCGACAATCGAGAGACCCTGAGGCAACGCGACATATCTTGATTTGCCAGTGCCTTCGGGAGAGGAACATGAGCGCACCAAGCCCGGCTCCGCCGAGACCACCCGCCCATCGGATCGCCGGACTCATCGCCGGACGGCGCAGCAAGTGGGCCGTCCTGGCCGTCTGGATCGCCCTGCTGGTGGCCCTCGGCCCGCTCGCCGGCAAGCTCGGCGACGTGGAGGAGAACGACGCGGCGGCATGGCTGCCCGCCGGGGCCGAGTCCACGCAGGTCGTCCAGCTGGAGGAGCAGTTCCGCAAGGACGAGACGATGCCCGCCGTCATCGTCTACGAGCGCTCCGGCGGGCTCACCGCGGCGGACCGCGCCAAGGCCGCCGCGGACGTGAGCGCCCTGCAGAAGCTCCCCGGGGCGCAGCAGGTGCAGGGGCCCTTCGAGGCCAAGGACGGCAAGGCCCTGCAGACGCTCGTGCCGCTCACGGACGAGGACATCACCGGAGCCGTCGACGGCGCGCGCGACATCGCCAAGCGCGGGCCCCCTGGCCTGACCGCGCACGTCACCGGACCCGCCGGCAGCGGCGCCGACATGTTCGAGGTCTTCCAGAGCCTTGACGGCTTCCTGCTCATGGCCGCGGGCCTCGTCGTCATCGTCCTGCTGCTCTTCATCTACCGCAGCCCCATTCTGTGGTTCGTTCCGGTGCTCAGCGCCGTGTTCGCCCTGGGGCTGGCCCAGTCGACGGTGTATCTGCTCGCCAAGTACGGCGACCTCACGGTCAACGGGCAGAGCGCCGGGATCCTGACCGTCCTCGTCTTCGGCGTGGCGACCGACTACGCCCTGCTGCTCGTCGCCCGCTACCGGGAGGAGCTCCACCGCCACGAGGACCGGCATGAGGCCATGGCCTTCGCGCTGCGCCGCGCCGCGCCCGCCATCATCGCGTCCGCCGCCACCGTCGCGGTCGGCCTGCTGTGCCTGATGCTCGCCGACATGAACTCGACCTCCGGTATGGGTCCGGTCGCCGCCGCCGGTGTCCTCACCGCGCTCGCCGCCATGACGACGCTGCTGCCGGCCCTCCTGGTCATCTTCGGCCGCTGGCTGTTCTGGCCGCTCGTCCCCCGGTACGACGAGAAGTACCTCAAGCCCGAGGCGTACGAGGCCGAGCACAGCGTGTGGAGCCGCGTGGCGGGTCTCGTGGGCAGGCGCCCGCGCGCGCTCTGGGCCGTGACCATGCTCGGCTTGGTCGTGCTCACACTCGGCCTGGGGACGCTCAAGACCGACGGCCTGTCGGACGCCGGGCAGTTCACCGGCACGCCCGACTCGGTGAAGGGCTCCGCGTCCGTCGCCCGGCACTTCCCCGCCGGCTCGGGCTCCCCCGCCGTCGTCATCGGCCGGGCCTCGGCGTCCGACCAGATCGCCCAGACCGTGCGCGGGACGTCCGGCGTCGCCGAACTCGGATCGCCGATGACCGCGAACGGCCTGGTCAAGTACGAGGCGGTGCTGAAGGACCCGGCCGACAGCGAGGCCGCGCGCACGACCATCGACCGGCTGCGCACCGCCGTGCACGACGTCCCGTCCGCGGACGCGAAGGTGGGCGGCACGACCGCGACGGCGCTGGACATCAAGCGCGCCTCCGCCCGCGACAACAAGGTGATCATCCCGATCGTGCTGGCCGTGGTGTTGCTGATCCTCATCGCGCTGCTGCGCGCCGTCGTCGCGCCGCTGCTGATGATCGGCACCGTCGTGCTGTCGTTCCTGGCCTCGCTCGGCGCCTGCGCGGTGATCTTCCAGGAGGGCTTCGGGTTCGAGGGCACCGACGCCGGCTTCCCGCTGCTGGCCTTCATCTTCCTGGTCGCGCTCGGGGTCGACTACAACATCTTCCTCATGCACCGCGTCCGGGAGGAGTCGCAGACGCTCGGCACCCGCCGCGGCATCCAGCGCGGCCTCACCGTGACCGGCGGCGTGATCACCTCGGCGGGGCTGGTGCTGGCGGCCACGTTCGCGTCCATGGTCACGCTGCCGCTCGTGAGCATGGTCGAGATGGGCTTCGTGGTCGCGTTCGGCGTCCTGCTGGACACCCTCATCGTGCGGTCCCTGCTGCTGCCCGCGCTGGCGCACGACATCGGACGGCGGATCTGGGCGCCGGGACGCCTCGCCGCGAAGGAGCCGGCCGCCGAGCCGCGGGTCCTGGACCCGGTCGGCTGACCGGCTCCCGGCTCCGGCCGGACCGGCTCCCGGCTCCGGCCGGGACGGGGAAGCGAGGGGGTCCGGCCGGGCGGCCGGGCCCCCTCCGCCGAGTTATCCACAATCGGCGAACGCCCTGCCGCCGGTCGCGGGCGGGTGGCTAGTGTCGGCGGCATGCCAACTTCCGGTTCCCAGCCCGCCGCCGAGATCGGGGTCATCGGCGGCTCGGGGTTCTACTCGTTCCTCGACGACATCGAGGAAGTCCGGGTCGACACCCCCTACGGCCCGCCGAGCGACCCCATCGCCGTGGGCGACCTCGCCGGCCGCCGGGTCGCGTTCGTCCCCCGGCACGGCCGCGACCACCGCTTCCCGCCGCACCGGATCCCCTACCGGGCCAACCTGTGGGCGCTGCGCTCCCTCGGCGTCCGGCAGGTCCTCGCGCCCTCCGCCGTCGGCTCCCTGACCTCCGCCTACGGGCCCGGCACGCTCGCCGTCCCCGACCAGATCGTCGACCGGACGTCGGGGCGCGACCAGACCTACTACGACGAGGGCGCCGCCGTCCACCTGTCGTTCTCCGACCCGTACTGCCCCTCCGGCCGGCGCGCCGCCACCGACTCCGCCCGCACCGCCGGGTGGGACCCGGTCGACCGCGGCACCCTCGTGGTCATCGAGGGCCCCCGCTTCTCCACCCGCGCCGAGTCCCAGTGGTTCGCCTCCCAGGGCTGGACGCTGATCGGCATGACCGGGCACCCGGAGGCCGTCCTCGCCCGCGAGCTCGCGCTCTGCTACACCTCCCTCTGCCTCGTCACCGACCTCGACGCGGGCATCGAGGAGGGCGAGGGCGTCACCATGCAGGAGGTGCTGCGCGTCTTCGGCGAGAACATCGGCCGCCTGCGCACCCTCGTCGCCGACGTGGTCAAGGCGCTGCCGACCGAACGCACCTGCCCCTGCCCCAACGTCCTGGACGGCGTGCAACTCCCCCTGGAGCTGCCGTGAGCCCCCGGTTAGCCCGCCTGCGGCGGCCCCTGGCGTCCCTGTTCGCCGCGGCCGCCGCCGGCCTCGCCCTGCTGGCCC
>NZ_SMJW01000151.1 GCF_004348335.1 Actinomadura bangladeshensis
ACCATCGTGGGCGGCGCCGCCCGCGGCGCCGCCCACGATGGTCGAGCAGCCGATGCGGCAGTTCGGCGAGCAGCCCCCGCCCCCGCCGCCCTACGGCGGCCCGCAGGAGCCGCCGCAGTACGGGCAGCCGCAGCCCGGCTACGGGCAGCCGCCCGCGCCGGGCGGGTTCACGCCTCCGCAGGACCCGCAGCAGTACGTCCCGCCGGGGGAGCCGCCGCAGTACGGCCAGCCCCAGCCCGGCTACGGCCAGCAGCAGTACGGCCAGCAGCCGCCGCAGTCGGGGTACCCGCAGCAGCCGATGCACGGCGCGCCCCAGGAGCAGTACGGGCAGCAGCCGCCCCAGTTCGGCGGCCAGCAGCCCGGCGCGTTCGCACCGCCCCCGTCCGGTGAGCAGGCCCCGCAGCAGCAGGACCCGCAGGACGCCGTCGGCGACCGCACTGTGATCGTCCCCGGTCCCGGTGCCGGCGCGCCCGAGCCGGCGCAGCCGCAGCGTCCCGCGATCGACGACCAGGCGACGCTGCACTGGTCGCCGGGCACCGACGTGCCGGTCGCCACCGGCCCCGAGCGCAGGCAGGACCCGCCGGCCGAGCCGTGGCAGGCGCCGACGCCGCCGTCCACGCCCGAGCCGTGGACGCCCGAGGCGCCCCAGCAGGGCCAGTCGCAGCAGGGCCAGGCCGACCACGAGCGCACCATGATGGTGCCGCCGCCCGAGTCGGGCTTCGGCGCGGGGTCGCACTCGTCCGGTCCCTCGCCCTCGGTGGACGACCTGTACGGCCCGCCCGCCGAGAGCGGCGTCGAGGACGCTCGTCCGACCGAGGCGTTCGACCCGTCCCAGGGCCGGCACGCCGCCGAGGCGCCCGCCGCGGCCGACAGCACCCGGCTGGACATCGGCCAGCAGCAGTGGGGACAGCAGCAGCCGCAGGCCCCGCAGCAGCAGTACGGCCAGCAGCAGGCCTACGGCCAGCCCGGCGAGCAGCAGCAGGCCTACGGCCAGCAGCCCGCTGAGCAGCAGCGCGGATTCGGCCAGCCGGAGCAGTACGGCCAGCCGTACCAGCAGCAGGGCTACGGCCAGCCGGGGCAGTACGACCAGCAGGGCCAGCAGGGTCAGCAGTACGGCCAGCAGCAGCCCTACGGCCAGCCCGGACAGTACGGCCAGCAGGGGCAGCCCGCCCAGTACGGCGGCCAGCAGCCCGGCTACGGCACCGGCTCCGAAGAGGGCAAGGGCGGCAAGAACATGCTCTGGCTCGTCATCGGCGGCGTCGCCGTCGTCGTGATCCTCGTGGTCGCCGTGGTGGCCTTCCTGATGTAAGGGACGGGCCCCGTCCGGGGACGGAAAGCCCTCGGCCGCTCCGCTCGCCGCGGCCCTGTTCCTCGGGAACTGGGCCGCGGTCACGGGCGGGTGCGGTTCCCGCCCGCCGACCGTCCCGCCGCGCGCGACGGGTGCCTCTCCGCGTACACGGCGTCAGCCGACCCGGTCGCCGCCGCTGAACGCGGGGGGAGACGTAAAAGTTGGCCCACATCTTCCCTAGTAGCGGGGATGTGGGACACAATGCCGACGAGTGCCCCCGCCCGAAGCCCGGGACTCGGGGGCCGGGGCCGGGAACATCCGACGGCGTCCGGCCGTTCACCACTGCGGGGAGAAGGCTCCCCACCGCTCCGCGGTTTGCGCCGCAGGGGGCGCGCACGGTAATGCGCTCCCTGTTTTGCACTTTGCCGTGCGGGTCGGTAATCTCTTCACTTGCGCCCGCTCTGCGGGCCACTGTGCGTGTGCGTCGGCGAGGCCGGTAGGCCAGCCCCAGCGCCGCATCTACTCCCCGGCTTGATTCGGCCCTGAGATGGGCCGGGCGGTCTGTGTCGGTTTCGCGCGGTTGCATTTCCGTGGGTGGCGACACGCCCGACCGCGGGGGTCGGAGAGGTCGGGAAACCGGCAGGTCACAGCCTCGCCTGAGGTGGTGATTGCAGCAATAGGACTTACCGGCTCGGTACGAGGAAGACGGAGACGCGGTGCCCACGATCCAGCAGCTGGTCCGAAAGGGCCGCCAGGACAAGGTGACCAAGAACAAGACGCCCGCGCTCAAGGGCAGCCCCCAGCGCCGGGGAGTCTGCACGCGCGTCTACACGACGACGCCCAAGAAGCCGAACTCCGCGCTTCGCAAGGTCGCCCGTGTCCGGCTGACCAGTGGGATCGAGGTCACGGCCTACATCCCCGGCGTCGGTCACAACCTGCAGGAGCACTCGATCGTGCTCGTGCGCGGCGGCCGTGTGAAGGACCTCCCGGGCGTTCGGTACAAGATCATCCGCGGTGCGCTCGACACCCAGGGCGTGCGCAACCGCAAGCAAGGGCGCAGCCACTACGGCGCGAAGAAGGAGAAGAGCTGATGCCGCGCAAGGGCCCTGCTGGCAAGCGCCAGCTGATCGCTGACCCGGTGTACAACTCGCCGCTGGTCACCGCGCTCATCAACAAGATTCTCCTGGACGGCAAGCGCTCGATCGCGCAGAGCATCGTCTACGACGCCCTCGAGGGCGCCCGCGAGAAGACCGGCAACGACCCGGTCGTCACGCTGAAGCGCGCGCTCGACAACGTGAAGCCGACCCTGGAGGTCCGCAGCCGCCGCGTCGGTGGCGCGACCTACCAGGTCCCCGTCGAGGTGCGGCCGGCCCGCAGCACCACGCTCGCCCTGCGCTGGCTGGTGGTGTACGCCCGGCAGCGCCGTGAGAAGACCATGACCGAGCGGCTGATGAACGAGCTGCTCGACGCGAGCAACGGTCTTGGCGCGTCTGTCAAGAAGCGCGAGGACACGCACAAGATGGCGGAGTCCAACAAGGCCTTCGCCCACTACCGCTGGTAACCCCGGCGGAACTGCAACGACGAGACGACGCGAGGACGACAGTGGCTACCAAAACCGGTGTGGACCTGGCCAAGGTCCGCAACATCGGGATCATGGCCCATATCGACGCGGGCAAGACCACGACGACCGAGCGCATCCTCTACTACACGGGGATGAGCTACAAGATCGGTGAGACCCACGAAGGCTCCGCCACCATGGACTGGATGGAGCAGGAGCAGGAACGGGGCATCACGATCACGTCGGCGGCCACGACCTGCCACTGGGCCGTGGACGAGACCGATCACACGATCAACATCATCGACACCCCCGGGCACGTCGACTTCACCGTCGAGGTGGAGCGGAACCTGCGCGTGCTCGACGGTGCGGTCGCGGTGTTCGACGGCGTCGCGGGCGTGGAGCCCCAGTCCGAGACGGTGTGGCGCCAGGCCGACCGCTACGACGTGCCCCGCATGTGCTTCGTCAACAAGATGGACCGGGTCGGCGCGGAGTTCCACCGCTGCGTCGACATGATCGAGAACCGGCTGAACGCGACTCCGCTCGCGCTGCAGCTCCCGATCGGCGCCGAGGCCGACTTCAAGGGCGTCATCGACCTGGTCACCATGAAGGCCCTCGTCTGGAACGAGGAGGCCAAGCTCGGCGAGATGTACGACACGCTCGACATCCCCGAGTCGCACGCCGAGACGGCCCGCGAGTGGCGCGACAAGCTCATCGAGACGCTGGCCGAGAACGACGACGAGATCATGGAGCTGTACCTGGAGGGCGAGGAGCCCACCGTCGAGCAGCTCCACGACGGCATCCGGCGCGCGACGGTCGGCGCGAAGCTCACCCCGGTCATGTGCGGGACGGCCTTCAAGAACAAGGGCGTGCAGCCGCTGCTGGACGGGATCGTCCGGTACCTGCCCTCCCCGCTGGACGTCGAGGCCATCGAGGGCCACGCCGTCCGCGACGAGGAGAAGGTGCTCAAGCGGCTGCCGAGCGAGGACGAGCCGTTCTCCGCTCTCGCCTTCAAGATCGCCAGCGACCCGCACCTGGGCAAGCTGACGTTCGTGCGCATCTACTCCGGCGTGCTGGAGTCCGGCACGGCCGTCATGAACTCGGTGAAGGAGCGCAAGGAGCGCATCGGCAAGATCTACCGGATGCACGCCAACAAGCGCACCGAGATCGAGCGCGCGGGCGCCGGCGACATCGTCGCGGTGATGGGCCTCAAGCAGACCACCACCGGTGAGACGCTGAGCGACGACAAGGACCCGATCGTCCTGGAGTCGATGAACTTCCCGGCGCCGGTCATCCACGTCGCGATCGAGCCGAAGACCAAGGCCGACCAGCAGAAGCTGGGCACCGCGATCCAGCGGCTGGCCGAGGAGGACCCGTCTTTCCAGGTCCGCACCGAGGAGGACACCGGCCAGACCGTCATCTCCGGCATGGGCGAACTCCACCTGGAGATCCTCGTCGACCGGATGAAGCGCGAGTTCAAGGTCGAGGCCAACGTCGGCAAGCCGCAGGTCGCCTACCGCGAGACGATCACCCGCAAGGTCGAGAAGGTCGAGTACACCCACAAGAAGCAGACGGGTGGCTCCGGCCAGTTCGGCCGCGTGATCATCGACCTGGAGCCGCTCGGCGGCGGGTCCGACGGCTACGAGTTCGAGAACAAGGTCACCGGTGGCCGCATCCCGCGGGAGTACATCCCGTCGGTGGACGCGGGCTGCCAGGAGGCCGCCGACTTCGGTGTCCTGGCCGGCTACCCGATGGTGGGGGTCAAGGTCACCCTGCGGGACGGCGCCTACCACGAGGTCGACTCGTCGGAGATGGCGTTCAAGGTCGCCGGTTCCATGGCGTTCAAGGAGGCCGCCCGCAAGGCGTCCCCCACGCTGCTGGAGCCGATGATGGCGGTCGAGGTCACCACGCCCGAGGACAACATGGGCGATGTGATCGGCGACCTCAACAGCCGCCGCGGTCAGGTCCAGTCCATGGACGAGCGGCATGGCATGCGCGTCATCAAGGCGCTGGTGCCGCTGTCGGAGATGTTCGGCTACGTGGGTGATCTGCGCAGCAAGACCCAGGGCCGGGCTGTTTTCACGATGCAGTTCGACTCCTACGCCGAGGTTCCGTCGAACGTCGGGCAGGAGATCATCGCCAAGGCGCGGGGCGAATAAGCACCCGGGCCTGCCCACAGATCACCAGGACGTACATCGAAGCGGTCGTCTAGACGGCCGAGGATCGCAACAAGGAGCAACCAGTGGCGAAGGCCAAGTTCGAGCGGACGAAGCCGCACGTGAACATCGGCACCATTGGACACATCGACCACGGTAAGACCACGCTTACCGCGGCGATCACCAAGGTGCTCCACGACAAGTACCCGGACCTCAACCCCTTCACGCCGTTCGAGGACATCGACAAGGCGCCGGAGGAGCGCGAGCGCGGCATCACGATCTCGATCTCGCACGTCGAGTACCAGACCGAGGCCCGCCACTACGCGCACGTCGACTGCCCGGGTCACGCCGACTACATCAAGAACATGATCACCGGTGCGGCGCAGATGGACGGCGCCATCCTGGTGGTCGCCGCCACCGACGGCCCGATGCCGCAGACCAAGGAGCACGTGCTCCTGGCCCGCCAGGTCGGCGTCCCCTACATCGTCGTCGCGCTGAACAAGTGCGACATGGTGGACGACGAGGAGATCCTGGAGCTCGTCGAGCTCGAGGTCCGCGAGCTCCTGTCGGAGTACGAGTTCCCGGGCGACGACGTCCCGGTCGTCCGCGTCTCCGCCTACCAGGCGCTGCAGGGCGACGAGAAGTGGGCCGAGTCCATCGTCGAGCTCATGACCGCCGTCGACGAGAACGTGCCGGAGCCGGTGCGCGACACCGACAAGCCGTTCCTGATGCCGATCGAGGACGTCTTCTCGATCACCGGCCGCGGCACCGTCGTGACCGGCCGCATCGAGCGCGGTGTCGTCAACGTCAACGAGACCGTCGACATCATCGGCATCAAGCCGGAGTCCACCTCGACCACCGTCACCGGTGTCGAGATGTTCCGCAAGCTGCTCGACCAGGGCCAGGCGGGCGACAACGTCGGCCTGCTCCTGCGCGGCATCAAGCGCGAGGACGTCGAGCGCGGCCAGTGCGTCATCAAGCCGGGCACGAACACCCCGCACACCGAGTTCGAGGCGCAGGTCTACATCCTGTCCAAGGACGAGGGCGGCCGCCACACGCCGTTCTTCAACAACTACCGTCCGCAGTTCTACTTCCGGACCACGGACGTCACCGGCGTGGTGAACCTCCCCGAGGGCACCGAGATGGTCATGCCGGGCGACAACACCGAGATGCGCGTCGAGCTGATCCAGCCCGTCGCCATGGAGGAGGGCCTGAAGTTCGCCATCCGCGAGGGTGGCCGGACGGTCGGCGCCGGTCGCGTCACCAAGGTCATCAAGTAAGACCACTCGTCACGCGGCGGCCCGGCCGCTGGGACACCCCGAGCCGGGCCGCCGCGTCACGACCATGAAGTAAACAGCGGCACTACAGCAAAGGACACCGAGGCCACCATGGCGGGACAGAAGATCCGCATCCGGCTCAAGGCCTACGACCACGAGGTCATCGACACCTCCGCGAAGAAGATCGTTGAGACGGTGACGCGGACGGGCGCCAAGGTCGCGGGCCCGGTGCCGCTGCCGACCGAGAAGAACGTGTACTGCGTCATCCGCTCGCCGCACAAGTACAAGGACAGCCGCGAGCACTTCGAGATGCGCACGCACAAGCGGTTGATCGACATCATCGACCCGACGCCCAAGACGGTCGACTCGCTGATGCGGCTCGACCTTCCGGCCGGCGTTGACATCGAGATCAAGCTCTGAGGGACGCACCGAGAATGAGTACGCAGAGGAAGGGCGTCCTGGGCGAGAAGCTCGGCATGACCCAGGTCTTCGACGATGAGGGCCGGATCGTTCCGGTGACCGTCGTCCAGGCCGGGCCGTGTGTCGTGACCCAGCTCAAGAGCCAGGAGAAGGACGGCTACAGCGCCGTCCAGATCGGGTTCGGGCAGATCGACCCGCGCAAGGTGAACAAGCCGCGCACGGGTCACTTCGAGAAGGCCGGCGTGACGCCGCGCCGCTACCTCGTCGAACTGCGGGCCGACGACACCACCGGGTACGAACTCGGCCAGGAGATCACCGCCGACGTCTTCGAGGCCGGCCAGAAGATCGACGTCACCGGTACGAGCAAGGGCAAGGGCACCGCCGGTGTCATGAAGCGCCACGGGTTCAAGGGCCTCAGCGCTTCGCACGGCACGCAGCGCAAGCACCGCTCGCCGGGCTCGATCGGCGGCTGCGCGACCCCCGGTCGCGTCTTCAAGGGCCTCCGCATGGCGGGACGGCACGGCAACGCCCGTACCACCGTGCAGAACCTGACCGTCCACGCCATCGACGCGGAGAAGAACCTGCTGCTCATCAAGGGCGCGGTTCCCGGTCCCAACGGCGGCGTGGTGCTGGTCCGCGACGCAGTGAAGGGGACGGGCAAGTGACTTCGAAGCTCGACATCGACCTGCCCGCCGAGGTCTTCGACGCGAAGACCAGCGTGCCGCTGATCCACCAGGTCGTGGTGGCGCAGCTGGCCGCGGCGCGCCAGGGCACGCACTCGGCCAAGACCCGCGGCGAAGTTCGCGGCGGCGGCAAGAAGCCGTACCGGCAGAAGGGCACCGGCCGCGCCCGCCAGGGCTCGATCCGCGCTCCCCAGTTCGCCGGCGGCGGCACCGTGCACGGCCCGCAGCCGCGGGACTACGCGCAGAAGACGCCCAAGAAGATGAAGGCGGCCGCGCTCCGCGGCGCCCTGTCCGACCGCGCCCGCTACGGCCGGGTGCACGTCGTCGACAGCCTCATCGAGGGCGACGCCCCGAAGACGAAGACGGCGCTGAAGGCCCTCCGCACGGTGCTTTCCGAAGCGCACGGAGCGGGCACCGAGGCCACCCGCGTCCTCCTGGTCCTGGACCGCGAGGACGAGCTGACCTGGAAGAGCCTGCGCAACGAGCCGAGCGTGCACGTGCTCGTCTCCGACCAGCTCAACACCTACGACGTGCTGGTGAACGACGACGTGGTCTTCACGAAGGCCGCGTACGACGAGTTCATCTCGCGCGCGGCGAAGAAGTAAGGAGGGTCGCACATGAACAAGATCGCCGACCCCCGCGACGTCATCATCGCGCCGGTCGTCTCGGAGAAGAGCTACGGGCTGCTGGACGAGAACAAGTACACCTTCATCGTCCGCCCGGACGCCAACAAGACGCAGATCAAGCAGGCCGTCGAGAAGGTGTTCGGCGTCAAGGTGACGAACGTGAACACGCTCAACCGCCAGGGCAAGCGCAAGCGCACCCGGTTCGGCTACGGCAAGCGCAAGGACACCAAGCGCGCCATCGTCAGCCTTGCCGAGGGCGAGCGGATCGACATCTTCGGCGGCCCGGCCTAGGCCGGCGCCGGAGCAGATTAAGGGATGAACGAAAAAGATGGGCATCCGTAACTACAAGCCGACGACTCCGGGGCGTCGCGGCTCCAGCGTGGCCGACTTCGTCGAGATCACGCGCGACGAGCCGGAGAAGTCGCTGCTGCGTCCGCTCCCCAAGAAGGGCGGCCGCAACAACCACGGCCGCATCACGACCCGGCACCAGGGCGGCGGGCACAAGCGCGCCTACCGCCTGGTCGACTTCCGCCGGCACGACAAGGACGGCGTGCCGGCCAAGGTCGCGCACATCGAGTACGACCCGAACCGCACCGCGCGGATCGCGCTGCTGCACTACGTGGACGGCGAGAAGCGCTACATCCTCGCCCCCCGCGGCCTGAAGCAGGGCGACCGGGTGGAGAACGGGCCGGGCGCGGACATCAAGCCGGGCAACTGCCTGCCGCTGCGCAACATCCCGACCGGTACGGTCGTGCACGCCATCGAGCTCCGCCCCGGCGGCGGCGCCAAGATCGCCCGCAGTGCGGGCGCCGGCGTCCAGCTGCTGGCCAAGGAGGGCAAGTACGCCACGCTGCGCATGCCCTCCGGCGAGATGCGGATGGTGGACGTGCGCTGCCGCGCGACGGTCGGCGAGGTCGGCAACGCCGAGCAGTCGAACATCAACTGGGGCAAGGCCGGCCGGATGCGGTGGAAGGGCAAGCGCCCGACCGTCCGCGGTGTCGCCATGAACCCGATCGACCACCCGCACGGCGGTGGTGAGGGCAAGACCTCCGGTGGCCGCCACCCGGTGAACCCCGCCGGTAAGAAGGAAGGCCGCACTCGCCAGGCGAACAAGTCGAGCGACCGGCTGATCGTCCGTCGTCGCAGCAAGAAGAAGCGGTAGGAGTCGCTCGTCATGCCACGTAGCCTTAAGAAGGGCCCGTTCGTGGACGACCACCTTCAGAAGAAGGTCGACGTCCAGAATGAGAAGGGCACCAAGAACGTCATCAAGACGTGGTCGCGGCGCTCCATGATCGTGCCGGACATGATCGGTCACACGATCGCCGTGCACGACGGCCGCAAGCACGTCCCGGTGTTCATCACCGACGCCATGGTGGGACACAAGCTCGGCGAGTTCGCGCCGACGCGCACGTTCCGCAGCCACGTCAAGGAAGACCGCCGCAGCCGCCGAGGCTGAGCAGGCAGAGCAGTAGATCGTACGGAGAGGAACAGCGATGGAAGCCAGGGCCCAGGCGCGGTACATCCGCGTCACGCCCAGGAAGGCCCGCCGCGTGGTGGACCTCATCCGCGGCCTGCCTGCCGCGGAGGCTCAGGCGGTGCTGCGGTTCGCCCCCCAGGCTGCGAGTGAGCCGGTGGGCAAGGTGCTGGCGAGTGCCATCGCCAACGCCGAGCACAACTTCAAGCTCGACTCGGACACGCTCGTCGTGAGCCGTGCGTGGGTGGACGAGGGGCCGACGCTCAAGCGTTTCCGCCCCCGCGCCCAGGGCCGGGCTTACCGCATCAACAAGCGCACGAGCCACATCACGGTGGTCGTGGAGTCGCGGGACGACGCGGTGGCCGCGTCGGGCGGCGGTAAGAAGACGAGGAGGGCCCGGTAGTGGGTCAGAAGATCAACCCGCACGGGTTCCGGCTCGGCATCACCACCGACCACAAGTCCGTGTGGTTCGCCGACAAGCTCTACAAGGACTACGTCAAGGAAGACGTCCAGATCCGGCGCATGCTGCAGAAGGGCATGGACCGGGCGGGCATCTCCAAGGTGGAGATCGAGCGGACCCGTGACCGTGTCGAGGTCAACATCCACACCGCCCGGCCGGGCATCGTCATCGGCCGGCGCGGCGCGGAGGCCGAGCGCCTGCGCGGCGACCTGGAGAAGCTGACCGGCAAGCAGGTCCGGCTGAACATCCTCGAGGTGAAGAACCCCGAGATCGACGCGCAGCTCGTCGCGCAGGGCGTGGCCGAGCAGCTGTCCAGCCGGGTCGCGTTCCGCCGCGCCATGCGCAAGGCGATCCAGTCCGCGATGAAGTCCGGCGCCAAGGGCATCAAGGTGCAGTGCGGCGGCCGCCTCGGCGGCGCCGAGATGTCGCGGTCGGAGTTCTACCGCGAGGGCCAGGTCCCGCTGCACACCCTGCGCGCCGACATCGACTACGGCTTCTACGAGGCCCGGACGACGTTCGGCCGCATCGGCGTCAAGGTGTGGATCTACAAGGGCGAGGCCGCGGCGACGCGCGCCGAGCGCGAGCAGAAGGCCGCGCAGCAGCGCGCCGCGGGCGGCGGCGGTGGCCGTGAGCGCCGCGGTGGCGGCGGCGAGCGCCGTGGCGGCGGCCGTGGCGGCCGCGGCGGACGCGGCGGCGAGCGCGGGGGTGCCCGCGGCGGCGAGGCCCGCGGCGGCGCCGAGCAGAAGCAGGTTTCCGAGCAGCCGGCCCCGGCGGCCGAGGCTGCTCCGCAGGGTGAGGGGAGCTGAGTAACCGATGCTGATCCCTCGCAAGGTCAAGCACCGCAAGCAGCACCACCCGACGCGCCGTGGCATGGCCAAGGGCGGCACGAGGGTGACGTTCGGCGAGTACGGCATCCAGGCCGTCGAGTCCGCGTACGTGACGAACCGGCAGATCGAGGCCGCGCGTATCGCGATGACCCGCCACATCAAGCGCGGCGGCAAGGTCTGGATCAACATCTTCCCGGACCGTCCGCTGACCAAGAAGCCCGCCGAGACCCGCATGGGCTCCGGCAAGGGCTCCGTCGAGTGGTGGGTGGCCAACGTGAAGCCGGGCCGCGTGCTCTTCGAGATCTCCTACCCGGACGAGCGCATCGCCCGGGAGGCCCTCACGCGCGCGATCCACAAGCTGCCGATGAAGTGCAAGATCGTCAAGCGAGAGGTGGGTGAGTCCTGATGGCCAAGGGTCTTACCGCCGACGACCTGCGGACCGAGCCCGAGGACGTCCTGGTCACCAAGCTCAAGGAGGCCAAGGAGGAGCTGTTCAACCTCCGCTTCCAGGCCGCCACCGGCCAGCTTGAGAGCCACGGGCGGCTGCGCACCGTCAAGCGCGAGATCGCCCGCATCTACACGGTGATGCGGGAGCGCGAGCTCGGCATCGTCACGGTCGCCGAGGACGCCGCGGAGGGCAACGAATGACCGAGCAGCAGACGGAGAAGCGGACCAGCCGCAAGGTGCTGGAAGGCCTCGTGGTCAGCGACAAGATGGACAAGACCGTGGTCGTGTCCGTCGAGGACCGCGTGACCCACCGCCGGTACCACAAGGTGATCCGCCGCACCAAGAACTACAAGGCGCACGACGAGGGCAATGAGTGCGGCGTGGGCGACCGCGTCCGGCTCATGGAGACCCGACCGCTGTCGGCCACCAAGCGGTGGCGCGTGGTGGAGATCCTCGAGAAGGCCAAGTAGGCCCGCGGGGCGCGAGCCCCGCAATGTACATGACTGGTTCCACCAGGCTGGCCGGACGAGGTCCGGTGCAGAACCGGTGTGACGAACAGGAGTTGACGTGATCCAGCAGGAGTCGCGACTCAAGGTCGCCGACAACACGGGTGCGAAGGAGATCCTTTGCATCCGGGTTCTCGGCGGCTCGGGTCGGCGCTACGCGGGAGTCGGCGACATCATCGTCGCGACGGTGAAGGACGCCCTTCCCGGCGCGGGCGTGAAGAAGGGTGACGTCGTCAAGGCGGTCGTCGTGCGCACCCGCAAGGAGCGCCGGCGCCCGGACGGCTCCTACATCCGCTTCGACGAGAACGCCGCCGTCCTGATCCGGGACGGCGGCGACCCCCGCGGCACCCGTATCTTCGGCCCGGTGGGCCGCGAACTGCGCGAGAAGAAGTTCATGCGCATCATCTCGCTCGCGCCGGAGGTGCTCTGATGAAGATCCGCAAGGGGGACGAGGTCATCGTCCTCGCCGGCAAGGACAAGGGCGCGACGGGCAAGGTCCTGCGCGTCGACCCGCGCGCCGAGCGCGTCGTCGTCGAGGGCGTCAACCTCATCACCAAGAACATCAAGGCCGACCAGCAGCGTGCCGGCAAGGAGAGCGGTCGCGTCACGGTCGAGGCGCCGCTGCACGTCAGCAACGTCGCGATCGTCGAGGACGGCAAGCCGGTCCGGGTCGGTTACCGCACCAACGACGACGGCACGAAGGTTCGGATCTCGCGCCGTAGCGGTAAGGAGATCTGAGACCGATGACCGAGACTCTGTCCGATCGCGCGCAGACCAACGAGCGCCCCGTCCCGACGCCGCGCCTCAAGGTCCGCTACCGCGAGGAGATCGCGGGGCAGATGCGCGAGCAGTTCGGCTACGCCAACGTCATGCAGATCCCCACGCTGACCAAGATCGTGGTCAACATGGGCGTCGGCGACGCGGCCAAGGACGCCAAGCTGATCGAGGGCGCCGTCCGCGACCTGTCGGTGATCACCGGCCAGAAGCCGGCGGTCAACCGGGCCCGCAAGTCCATCGCGCAGTTCAAGCTGCGCGAGGGCATGCCGATCGGCGCGCACGCCACGCTGCGCGGCGACCGCATGTGGGAGTTCCTGGACCGGCTGCTCGCCACCGCGCTGCCCCGCATCCGCGACTTCCGCGGCCTGTCGCCGAAGCAGTTCGACGGCAACGGCAACTACACCTTCGGGCTGACCGAGCAGGTCATGTTCCACGAGGTCGACCCGGACAAGGTCGACCGGACCCGGGGCATGGACATCACGGTCGTGACGACCGCGAAGACCGACGACGAGGGCCGGGCGCTGCTCAAGCTCCTGGGCTTCCCCTTCAAGGAGAGCTGAGCACGATATGGCGAAGAAGTCGCTGATCGCCAAGGCGGCGCGGAAGCCGAAGTTCGGCGTGCGCGCGTACACTCGGTGCTCGCGCTGCGGGCGTCCGCGTTCCGTCTACCGGAAGTTCGGCCTGTGCCGCGTGTGCTTCCGCGAGATGGCGCACCGCGGCGAGCTGCCCGGCATCACCAAGTCCAGCTGGTGACCGCCTCCCCTGGGGCCCCGCGCCCCGGGGGACGGTGCACCGGCCTGTAATAACCAGCCGGGCGCCCGAGAGGGCGCCCACGACCGCGCCAAAGGTCCACGGGACGCATCACCCCGAGGAAACCGTGGCGAGGGAGGGCCAGTAGGCCATGACGATGACCGACCCGATCGCAGACATGCTGACGCGTCTGCGGAACGCGAATTCGGCGTACCACGACTCGGTGGCGATGCCGTACTCGAAGATCAAGGCGCACATCGCCGAGATCCTCCAGCAGGAGGGCTACATCTCGGGCTGGAGCGTGCAGGACGCCAAGGTCGGCAAGGAGCTCCTGATCGAGCTGAAGTTCGGCCCGACCCGGGAGCGTTCGATCGCCGGCATCAAGCGCGTCTCGAAGCCGGGTCTGCGCGTGTACGCGAAGAAGGACAACCTGCCGAGGGTCCTGGGCGGACTGGGCGTCGCGATCATCTCGACGTCCTCCGGCCTGATGACCGACCGTCAGGCGGGCAAGCGCGGCGTGGGCGGGGAAGTCCTCGCCTACGTCTGGTGAGGGGAGGTACAGAAAAATGTCTCGTATCGGACGTCTTCCCATCACCGTGCCCAGCGGCGTCGAGGTGAGCCTCGACGGCCGGGAGGTCACCGTCAAGGGGCCGAAGGGCACGCTGTCGCACACCGTCGCCGAGCCCATCGAGGTCAGCCAGGAGGACGGCACGATCGTCGTCTCCCGGCCGAACGACATGAACAAGGTGCGCGGGCTGCACGGGCTCACCCGGACGCTGATCAACAACATGGTCGTCGGTGTCACCGACGGCTACAAGAAGACCCTGGTCATCCAGGGCGTCGGCTACCGGGTGGTGGCCAAGGGGCAGAACGTCGAGTTCTCGCTCGGCTACAGCCACCCGATCCCGTTCGAGGCGCCGGAGGGCATCAAGCTCACCGTCGAACGGCCGACGCAGCTGACGGTCGAGGGCATCGACAAGCAGCTCGTCGGCGAGATCGCCGCCCGCATCCGCAAGCTGCGCAAGCCCGACCCCTACAAGGGCAAGGGCGTGCGCTACGAGGGCGAGCAGATCCGCCGCAAGGTCGGAAAGGCTGGTAAGTAGTCATGGCAGGCACCAAGACCCTGGCCGCGAAGGCCACGTCGGCGCGGGCCAAGTCCCGCAAGCGCCGGCACCTGCGGGTCCGCAAGAAGGTCGTGGGCAGCGCCGCGCGGCCTCGCCTGGTCGTGACCCGCTCCAGCAGGCACGTGTTCGTCCAGGTCATCGACGACGACAAGGGCCACACGCTGGCCAGCGCGTCGACGATGGAGGCGGACCTGCGCGCCGACTCCGGCGACAAGACGGCCAAGTCCCGCAAGGTCGGCGAGCTCGTCGCCGAGCGGGCCAAGCAGGCCGGCGTCCACGCGGTGGTGTTCGACCGCGGCGGCAACAAGTACCACGGGCGCATCGCCGCCGTCGCGGACGGTGCGCGCGAAGGGGGCCTCGAGCTCTGATGGCCCTGAACCAGAACGAGAGGAACCACTGATGGCAGCGCAGAGGCGTGGTGGCGGTCAGGGTGGCGACCGTCGCGACCGCCGCGACGACCGCCGCGGTGGCGCCGACAAGGGCCAGTCGTACATCGAGAAGGTCGTGGCGATCAACCGTGTCGCCAAGGTCGTCAAGGGCGGGCGTCGCTTCAGCTTCACCGCCCTGGTGATCGTCGGTGACGGCAACGGCACCGTCGGCGTCGGCTACGGCAAGGCCAAGGAGGTGCCCGCGGCGATCGCCAAGGGCGTCGAAGAGGCCAAGAAGCACTTCTTCAAGGTGCCGCGCATCCAGGGCACCATCCCGCACCTGGTGCAGGCGCGGGACGCGGCGGGCGAGGTCCTGCTGCGTCCGGCCAGCCCCGGTACCGGCGTCATCGCCGGTGGCCCGGTGCGCGCCGTCCTGGAGGCCGCCGGCATCCACGACGTGCTGAGCAAGTCGCTGGGCAGCGACAACGCCATCAACATCGTGCACGCCACGATCGCGGGGCTGAAGTCGCTGAAGCGTCCGGAGGAGATCGCGGCCAAGCGCGGCCTGCCGATCGAGGACGTCGCCCCGGCGGCCATGCTGCGCGCCCGCGCGGCGGGTTCCGAGCCCAGGGCGGAGGCCGCGTCGTCGTGACCAACCTGAAGATCACGCAGACCAAGTCCGTGATCAGCGAGAAGCAGAACCAGCGTGACACGCTGCGCACCCTCGGCCTGAAGAAGATCGGGCAGAGCGTGGTCCGCGAGGACCGCCCCGAGGTGCTCGGCATGATCCGGACGGTGGCGCACCTGGTCACCGTCGAGGAGGTCGACTGACATGGCGGCTGATCTCGGTAAGGACGACACCACCGAGGGCACCCCGCTCAAGGTCCACGACCTGCGTCCGGCCCCCGGCGCCAACAAGGCCAAGACCCGCAAGGGCCGCGGCGAGGCGTCCAAGGGCAAGACCGCGGGCCGCGGCACCAAGGGCACGAAGGCCCGCAGCACCGTTCCCGTCGGGTTCGAGGGCGGCCAGATGCCGCTCATCCGCCGGGTGCCGAAGCTGAAGGGCTTCAAGAACCCGAACCGGGTCGAGTTCCAGGTCGTGAACCTGGACAAGCTCGCCGCGCTCTACCCCGAGGGCGGCGAGGTCACCGCGGACGATCTGGCGGCCAAGGGCGCGGTGCGCCGCGGCCGTCCGGTCAAGGTCCTCGGCACCGGCGACATCTCGGTCGCGGTCCAGGTGAAGGCGCACGCCTTCTCCGGCGCCGCGAAGGAGAAGATCGCCGCGGCCGGCGGAACCACCGACGAGCTGTAAGAAGGCGCACTTCGATGCCGGGGCCGTGCTCGCCTACCGCCCGGGGCCGTGAGGCCGCCGGGAAAGGCGGGGCGGCCCCGGTGTCATCTGCTGTTAGAGTCACACGGGCGAAGGCGACTCGCGTGAGATTGCGCACTTACGCGTCTCCTCGGGTATCCTCCGCCCGACCTCATGGACCTGTAACCGGCCCCTCGGTGGCCATGATGAACCCGCCAGTCGCGCAGGAGGAATGGTGCTGACCGCGTTCGCTCGGGCTTTCCGTACGCCTGACCTGCGTAAAAAGATTCTGTTCACGTTGTTCATGATCCTGGTGTTCCGGATCGGGTCGATCATGCCGACCCCCAACGTGAACGTGAAGGTGCTGAAGGACACCGCGGACGCGGCCAAGGAGAGCAACCAGCTCTACGGCCTCGTCGACCTGTTCAGCGGTGGCGCGCTTCTCAAGCTCTCGGTCTTCGCGCTGGGCATCATGCCGTACATCACGGCGAGCATCATCCTGCAGCTGCTGGTGGTGGTGATCCCGCGGCTGGAGGCCCTCAAGAAGGAGGGCCAGGCCGGCACGACGAAGATCACCCAGTACACCCGCTACCTGACGGTCGGGCTGGCGATCCTGCAGGCCACCGGCATCGTGGCGATGGCGAGCACCGGGCAGCTGTTCCAGGGCGTGTCCGGCAGCGGCGACATCCTCTACGAGACCAGCATCTTCCCGATCATCACGATGGTGATCTGCATGGTGGCGGGCACCACGGTCATCATGTGGCTGGGCGAGCTGATGACCGACCGCGGCGTCGGCAACGGCATGTCGGTCCTGATCTTCACCCAGGTGGTGGCGGTCTTCCCCGGCCAGTTCTGGGGCATCTACAAGGCCAAGAACGGCTTCGTCTTCGCGCTCGTCATCATCGTGGGCCTGGCCATCATGGCGGGCGTCGTGTTCGTCGAGCAGGCGCAGCGGCGGATCCCCGTCCAGTACGCCAAGCGGATGGTCGGCCGGCGCATGTACGGCGGGACGTCGACCTACATCCCGCTGAAGGTGAACCAGGCCGGCATCATCCCGATCATCTTCGCGTCCTCGCTGCTCTACCTGCCGATCCTGGCGACGCAGCTGTGGCCCAACACCAAGTGGCTCCAGAAGGTCCAGCCGTACCTGCAGCAGGACAACGCCTGGCACATGGGGTTCTACTTCGTCCTGATCATCTTCTTCACGTACTTCTACGTGGCGATCACCTTCAACCCCACTGAAGTCGCCGACAACATGAAGAAGTATGGTGGATTCATCCCAGGTATCCGTCCTGGTCGGCCGACCGCCGAATACCTCGACTTCGTGCTGACCCGGATCACCACACCCGGTGCGCTGTACCTGGGGCTCGTGTCCCTGATCCCGATGGTGGCGTTCGCACTCCTGAACGCGACCCAGGACTTCCCCTTCGGCGGCGCGAGCATCCTCATCGTCGTCGGCGTCGGACTGGATACCGTGAAGCAGATCGAGAGTCAGCTGCAGCAGCGCAACTACGAGGGCTTCCTCCGGTAGTGCGTATCGTGCTGGTGGGCCCCCCGGGAGCGGGCAAGGGGACGCAGGCCCAGTTCATCGCATCGCATCTGTCGGTCCCGAAAATCTCGACAGGTGACATCTTCCGTGCCAACGTGAGCGGCGGGACCGAACTCGGCCTGCAGGCGAAGCAGTACATGGACCGCGGCGACCTCGTCCCGGACGAGGTCACGATCGCGATGGTGCGCGACCGGCTGGGCGAGGACGACGCCCGCGACGGGTTCCTGCTGGACGGGTTCCCGCGCAACGTCCCGCAGGCGGAGACGCTGAAGAAGATCCTCGCCGAGTGGGACGCGCGCCTCGACATCGTCCTGGAGCTCGTCGTCGACGAGGACGAGGTCGTCCGGCGGCTGTCGGGCCGGCGCACCTGCGACCAGTGCGGCCGGATCTGGCACGTCGACTTCGACGACAAGCAGGACGACATCTGCGACGACTGCGGCGGCCGCCTGTTCCAGCGCGACGACGACAAGGAAGAGGTCGTCATGCACCGCCTGGAGGTGTACCGGCACGACACGGCCCCGCTGGTGCAGTTCTACGCCGACGAGAACATCCTCGTCGGCATCGACGCCACGGGTCCGGTCGAAGAGGTCACCAAGCGCGCTCTGGACGCGCTGCGCCCGCTGGAGAAGTGACGGCGCGGGCGCGGGGCCCCTCGTATCGGCGGGGCCCCGCGCCCGCCCGGCGGCGGCTGACCCGGTGCAAGGGGAATGATGTTCAAACGGCGTAGACCCACCATCCAGATGAAGACCGCCGAGCAGATCGAGCTGATGCGGGCGGCGGGGCTGCTCGTCGGCCGGACGCTGGAGCTGCTGCGCGATGCCGTGAAGCCGGGGATCACCACCCTGGACCTCGACACGCTCGCCGAGCGGCACATCCGCGACAACGGCGGCATCCCGTCGTTCAAGGGCTACCACGGCTTCACCGGGACGATCTGCGCGTCGATCAACGAGGAGATCGTGCACGGCATCCCGCGGGGCGACAAGGTGCTGCGGGACGGCGACGTCATCTCCATCGACTGCGGCGCGATCGTGGCGGGCTGGCACGGCGATGCCGCCATCACCGTCCCGGTCGGGGAGATCACCGACGAACTGCGCACGCTGCTGGACGTCACCGAGACGTCCCTGTGGCGCGGTCTCGCGGCCGGAAGGGCCGGGGCGCACCTGACGGACATGTCGCACGCGATCGAGGCTTACATTCGCTCTCAGGGCCGCTACGGCATCGTCGAGGGCTACGGCGGGCACGGCATCGGGACCGAGATGCACATGGACCCGCTGATCCCCAACCACGGCGCGGCCGGGCACGGCCCCGTCCTGGAGCCCGGGATGTGCTTCGCGGTGGAGCCGATGGTGAACCTCGGCACCAAGGAGACCCTCGAACTGGACGACGGCTGGACGGTCGTGACGGCCGACGGGCGGTACTCGGCGCACTTCGAGCACACGTTCGCGGTCACCGCGGACGGCCCCCGCGTCCTGACCGCCCTGGATGAGGGCCGCGAATGGTTCCAGAAACTCGGTTCGGCCACGCAGAATGGAAGCGACAGCTCGTCCTGAGAAGCCGGAGGAACGATGGCGCCGAACCCTGACATCCGGGCCTCGGACGCCGACCGCGACCGGGTGGCCGCGAGCCTGCGCGAGCACTGCGCGCTCGGCCGCATCACGATGGACGAGCTGCAGGAGCGGCTCGACTCGGTGTACGCGTCCAAGACCGTCGGCGATCTCCAGGAGGTCACCTCCGACCTGCCGGAGGAGGACCTCTACCAGCTGCCCGTCCCGGCGACCCAGCCGAAGAGCACCGCGTCCGTGGCCGGGCCCCCGTCCCGGGACCTCGACGTGCGCGGCATGAAGGCGATGTGGGGCGCGTGGGCGACGGTCAGCGCGATCAACTTCACCGTCTGGCTGATCGTCCTGGTGACGACCGGCGCGGTGTACCCGTGGTGGATCTGGGTGGCGGGGCCGTGGGGCGCGATCCTGCTGATGCGCACGATCTTCGGCGACCGGCGCGACGGCTGACGGGCTCTGCTCTGGCGGCCTCTACTCCACGTCCATGAGCGGCCGGTAGTTGCCGGTCGGGGCGAAGTGCGTGGTGGCGGTGCCGTCCGCGCCGATGAGGTGGAGGGCGAACCCGGCCGGTTCCCCGGTGACGGCGGCGCGGCCCTGCTTGGTGAGGTCGAGGAACAGCTGCCGGTAGGTGCTCGGGCAGGTGGTGCTGACCCGCCCGGCGAGCGACCCGACCGACGCGCGGTGGACGTGCCCGGAGATGATCCGCACGACCTGCGGGTGCCGGGAGACCACGGACGCGAACCCGGCGGGGTCGACGAACCGCAGGTCGTCGATGAACCGCATCCCGATCGGGTACGGCGGATGGTGCGTGGCGATGACGGTCGGCGTGTCGGGCGCGGCCCGCAGCATGTCCTCCAGCCAGCCGAGCCGCTCCTCGCTCATGTGACCGTGCGGGTGGCCGTCCACGGTGGTGTCGCAGCAGATCAGCCGCACTCCGGCGATGTCGGCGGCGTACTGGACGGGCGCCCGCGGGGCCGTTCCGGTGGCCGCGACCGCCGGGTGGTCGCCGAACGCCTTGCGCATCTCGTCGCGGTCGTCGTGGTTGCCGCACATCGGGTAGACGGCCATCGGCAGCGGGGACAGCAGCGCGTGCAGCCGCGCGTACTCGGCGGGCAGCCCGGCGTCGGCGAGGTCGCCGGTGAGGACGACCGCGTCGGGCCGCGCGGGCAGCGCGAGGAGGCTCGACACGGCGGACCGCAGGGCGCGCACCGGCCCGGAGCCGTCGTCCACCTCGCCGTCCCGCCCGGCCGCCAGATGGATGTCGCTCAGCTGCGCGATGATCGCCATCGATTCTCCCCTTGCCCCAAGCACATCACGGCCCCC
>NZ_SMJW01000152.1 GCF_004348335.1 Actinomadura bangladeshensis
AACTTTCTCAGGGGTCACCGCGCGGGCAGCTCGAACCACGACCGGCAACCTGCCACCTACGCGGCCGCGGCGAGGCCCACCTGCCGGACTCGGTCTGGATGCCCAACAGCCCTGATTAGAACTTTCTTTACGTCTTCAAGGGCGCCCGCTACGCGGGCCGCCGGGCGGCCGACTGGTTCGGGCCGGGCGTGCGGCCTCTGCGGGCCGACCCGGCCCGAACCAGTCGACCGCCCAGCAGCGCAGGCACTCAAGAGCCTGAAGAGATCACATGACTCCGTCTCGTTTCAGCGCTGCACGAATCTCCCGGCTATGTCCGGCGCGTCGAGTCCGAGCCGCTACGTGGTCGACTTCGTCGAGCCTCAACCGTTTACTGACCAGCACGATTTCAGCTGTTTTGGCCGCTGCCCTATCCGGTTCCGGAAAGGATGGGTCCATGGGGTATTGGGGCACGTATATAGTCGCGCGCAGCAGCCGCCCAATTATGGAACTCGACGCGCTGCGGGCGTCGGCAGACCGGCTGGCCTGGCGAGGCGTAGCCTCGGACGGCTGGCAGGTGGCGCAGATCCACCGTGGCCCGGAGGGGTGGGAGTCGACGTCGTTGCCCGCTGAGTGGGAGGACCTGCTCGTCGCGGTGATGGAGCAGACCAGGCATCCCGTGCTCGCCGCTGTGGTGATGGATAGCGACGGCGCCCAGTTGATCGGCTTCAGCCCGAAGGCGGGCCGGTGGGGCGGCTGGCTTGAGCTGGACAGCATCATCGGGCACATCATCCCCGGGGCGTGGCCGTACTTCTATGAGGACGAGAACGGCGAGATGCAGCCCGATGAGGGCGAGGACTACCAACGCCGACGCCGCGCGGCCGAACAGCAGATGCATGCGGTGGGACCGCCCGCTCCCCTCGCGGCGCCACTGGCCGTGCAGTGGGCGACCGAGGCCGGGTTCACGTCAAGCATCGCCGCTGTGCAGGCCGCTCTGGACGGTCGAGAGGTCTTCGTCGAGGACCTCTTCTTCCGACTCCTTGAGACGCTCGGCCTGCCCGAGTTCGCAGACGCCGAGTCCTGACCACCAGCACCTACAGGTCGACGAGGACACCGGTTGAACGTGCCCGAAGCGGGGGCTTCGCAGCCCAATGCAGTTGCTTTAGGGAGGTGCCTGCGTCTGGGCAGGGCGTGGGGTGAACGCGCGGCCTGCTTGGCGGCGGGGTTTGTTCTTGGCGGTCTGGTTGTGGGCCCAGCGGCCTGGGGCGACGTGGCGGTGTCCGGCGCGGGTGCGCAGTACTGGCCATCTGCTGGGCTTCTTGATCGCTCGGTGGTGTCGTCGGCCGCTTCGGGGAGGCAGGAGGCGCCTGCGTGCCTCGTGCAAGGCCTCGCTCAGGGCATGGGCGAGCTTGGTGCTGTTGGTCGCCACCTGGGAGAAGATGCTTCTGCGGATGATGCGGACGCAGGTCAGGTAGGAGATCCGGTCGGTGTCGACGACCGGCCCTGTGCCGATGGCGGCGTCATGGGCGAGGCGACGGATCGCGTGATGAACGGCGAGGAAGGCCCAGAGCTCTTGGCGGGCCCCTTCGGGTGTGCGTGAGCGCAGTGGCCCGGATGGGCCGAGATGGTTCTTCAGCTCGTCGAAGGCCAACTCGATCTCCCAACGCTGCCGGTAGATCGCCACCAACTCCTCGGCCGGGTAGGCCTGGTGGTCGGTGAGGGTCGTGCCCAGATGGACGACGTTCTCCCCGGCGGCGTAGCTGATCACACGGAAGACGATGTGTGCGGGTGGCGTCCGGCCTTGCTCTCTGGCTCGCCGCCGGACCCTCTTGCTGCATGTCGAGGTGGACAGGATCGATCCGTCGGCGAGTTCCTTCAGCGCGGTGCCCAGGTGGTTGGACTGCAATCTGACCAGCAGGTCGGCTCCGGCCGTGGTGAAGACGTCCACGACCTCGGCCGACCAGAACCCCCGATCGGCGACCACTAAATCGTCGGGGCCCGTGGCGGACGCCAGATCAAGCGCCAGGCTCCGTTCCCCGTCCCGGTAGCCGCCCATTGCCGCGTCCAGCACCCCGTGCGTGCCAATCTCCGACAGCACCACAGACCTGATCTGCGGAAACCCGAACGGGACGCCCCTGGAGGAAGGCCCGTCGAAGGCATGGCCATTGCTGGCCGAGTCCGGAACATCGAACTGGGTGCCGTCCATGGCCAGCAGCCGCATCCCACGCCACCACGCGCCCGGCGTCGCCGGCCCGGCCAGCGGACCCGCCACCTCCCGGAACAGCGATTCCATGACCTGTTCACCCAGCCGCGCCCGTGCCCGGCACAACGATGACCGGTTGACCCCGGCCAGAGCCCGGCTCCCCGGCAGCCCGCCGGCCAGCAGCCGGACAACCTCTTCACAGGACTCCCGGGCGAACAGACACAAGCCGAGCACGAAATAGACCACCAGACGCGACGGCAGCAACCTGCGCCGCCGCTCCAAACGGCCGTGCCTGACCACCACCTCGTCGACCAGCTTGGGAGGGAACACCGTGGTCAGGACCCCGAGCCGCACCCCGAACCCCGCAGACCTCCCCTTCACCTCGCGGGCATCACTCCGGCCGCCAACGCTGCACCCCGGCCACCCGGTCCCTGCTCACGGCGCATTCCGTCGCCCCCTCCCACCCCGATCCACATCCCCGAGAACCGGCAACACGATCAAGGAGCACCAGGACATTACGGCCCGGTATGACCCACCCGTGACGAGCACGAACCACGAACGTGACCCCACCACCCGGCAACCGGAGCGCACCTGGCTGGACCAGCACACCTGGGGAACCCCATGGTTCCCCAGCCCCCTCTTGAACCCAGAGCACACGATCACGCGCTTCGCACCGACCACCCCCACCAGCCCACGAACCAGCTAAAGCAACTGCATTGGCCTCGCGGCCCCCAGCCCCCCGCGGGCCGGAGGGCACGCCCGCGCGAAGCTGCCTGTCACACCGTCTCGCCGTTCGCGCGGACGCACCCTCCGGGACGAGCGTGGGTGGTAACCACGTCCGGAACGCCGACGGGGCTTGCACGGAGAGCCACCCCACATGCGGCGCGTTAGGTAGACCTGGTGTTCTCACCTACTTAAAGGCCTTCTCCGTGCTCTCGTTCTGTAGTATGAGTGCGTGAGCGAGAGCACTGAAGAGACGGACGCCGAGTTCGCTCCTCCAGGGGAGCCAATATCAACCCTGACGGTGCTTGAAAACTACTTCGGAACAACACCAAAGCGCGAAGATCTCCACGCGATGCATAGCCGCGACTTTGATGAGCTCGCCAAACTAGTCCTCTCATCCTCCGATGCCCAGGTTGACACCCCAGTTCCACCAGGAAGCTACTACCCTGGGGGTTGGGTAGCAGGCAACTGGAGATACCAGGCCGCGCGGGGTGACCTAAATCTACTGCTTCTATATTATCCGAGGATTCTGGTGCACGATCCAGTCGCCGAATTCTTCTTCAGGGATATGAACAGAGTGCCGGAGCTTAGGTCGATCCGCAGCGGCAACAAGTCTATGACGATGTCCGCCGGGCCGCGCGAATGGATGGACGGGAGTACGTACTCCAACTTGCGCGACAACACCGAGGTGGTCCGCGAATATCTCTGGGAAATGATTGAGGCCATATTTGACATGGCTCCGTTGATCAAAAGATCTGTCATATCTCTGAGATCTCAATGGCCGGTAATCGTAGACAGAAAACATCAAATTCTGACCTCAATGCGGCATGACATTAACTCGCAAAGAATGCAGGAGTTCGCCAACCAGGCGAATGCATCTGATGATCCCCTGCTCATATGGGATCATATTCGCGGACTCAAAGTCACGCCCTCGGAGGGAGTCTGGAAGGTCGATCGCCGCTGGGAGAACCAGTACGAGTTTTTCTATCTGGCCAAGACTCTTGCATTGGCGGACAGTGCGGGAGTGAAGTACGTGCCATCGGCAGAGTCGGACCTGGGCCTCCTGCAAACCAAGTTGGAATCCCTTGGACAGGCTAATGTCGGAGTCCGTCAGCCGTTGTCGCTTCTCAGCGAGGTTGCGCGACTTCTCGTCCCCGATTTCCAGTTGAGCGCTAAGACTGCTGTCGATATGCGCCAATCAGAAGACAGTTTCGACGAGTGGCGGCGGCATCTGTCTCGCCTCGCACGTGAAAGCAGGGAAGACGACCCCGCTGAACTTCGTCAACGAGTTGAAGACGAATTCGTTCCAGTGCTCAACCGAATTCGCAACAAGACCAAGCGAAGCAAGGTCATGGCTTCAGCCATGAAAGAACAATCCGCCACCGCGATTCTTACGGGGACGCCAGCAGTGGCCGCACCGCTACTGTTCGGGACGGGCAAACCACTCGTAACTCTTGGAGTAGTGACGACGGGCAACGTCCTTCAATGGATGTGGAAAGCCTATAGGCCGCCGTCGCTTGGTGGAACCGAGGCTGTAATGGCCTCAATTGTTAGAAAATGATGCCTTAATGGGTAACTGCTAATAAATGCCAAACGATAGCGCAGTGGCAGTTTTCGCCCTTGCTCCTCAACCTCCCCCTTCAAGCCAGCACGGCCGACGGTTTCGAACCACTAGGTCACAGCCATGCAATCTGCAGCCAAAGCGATGACGCGCTGCTTCCGGTGCTCGGGCCGTACCCGGCCCTGCGCTCCGGGTCGGCTTGTCCTCGGGGCGCCGTGCGCTGGTGGCCGATCCGGGTTACCTTCGAAGCGTGGACGAGGCGGAGGCGAGCGGGCACGCCTGGAGAAAGCTGGTATGCCAGCGAGTGACCGCCGAGCAGGATCGGGCCGCCCTAGCCCGTCCCATTGATTACGACGCCGACCCGTTCGAGGTCGAGTTGTACGAGCTGGCGGGCGACCCGCGAACACTGCTCATCGACCGCGCCCAGCGGCGCAGGGCCGAGCAGCACGAGCAGCACGAGCAGCACGTCCGGCGGTTGAAAGACCGAGGTCGACGAGCCGAAGGATGACGGCAACCTTGACGGCAACGACGGCCACCACCCCCCACCACGGGCGCACGTCGGGCACCATCTGACCTCGGCCGACGGGGTGGCCGCGGGGTGGTTGCTACTTCTGAAAAGCGGACGGTCGGCCGACTCAGAGGTCGGGTTCCTCGGGTCCGAGTAGGGTGCAGGCTCCTTCGAGGTCACCTGAGGCGATGAGGTGGCGTACAACCTCTACAAGGGCCGGAATGCCGGGCCGGTGGACGGTGATCAGGTCTGCGCATGGGAAATAGGCACCGTTGAGACATTCGCCGGTGCTCTGTTGGCGCCGCATGGCAGCGGCGATGGCGTCCAGGGTCATGAACGTCGCGTAGTAGCGGGTGCCGTCCGGGAGGATGATCGTCACGTCGGCCTCCTCCTGGGTCTGCGGGTCGTGGCCCTCCCAGCGGGGAAGCAGAAGTTCGAACGCCGGCTCGACGACGCGGTAGAACGGCCCATCGGTCTGGATCACGGCGCATCCCTCCTGCCGCTGGTATGCGCGGCGATGCTAACGGCAGTGCTAACGACGGGCCTGGACGGCTGTGGGTCATACAGGACAAGGCTACGGTTCGACCGCAACTCAGATCAGAGGACGAGCGTGGACGGCCTTGGATGGTCCTGATCTCGCTTGTAAGCAGACGGCGGGCGTCATCGTCGTGACGACCGTCAGTGGGAACGTGGGCGTCGCTCGGGCTGGGGTTAAGTTGCTGACGCGCCGCTTCCGGTGCTCGCTTCGCTGCGCTCCGGGTCGGCTTGTCCTCGGATGGTTCGGGTGCTGTCGCCGTTCCGATCGGCCCGAGGGCGCGCAGGTCAGCGGGTGCGGCGGCGTGCAATTAGCGTGCAATTAGGCAGGGTGATCAAGGGGCAGTCACGGTCACTGGCGGTACGAGTGGAGGCCAGGTCAGCCGCTGTGACAGCCCGGATCGGTTTGTTTCCCAAGCTGACAGCGCGGGTTCGATTCCCGTCACCCGCTCACGACGAAGGCCCAGCTCAGGGATCCATCACCGACTCTGAGCCTCTTCTGTTCATCAGTCACAGTGCCCGCTACGTGCCCGATCGCGCTCGCCCTGCTTCGAGCCCTCTTGGAACGTGAATCGCGCCGCGAAAGTGATCAACCGCGGCGGACGTACCGATCCGGCGGTCATCCTCCAAGCTCGGGGGAACCTCTCGCACTGAGCAGCGAAGTCGCCGCCCGAGCGTCGCAGCCGCGTCCGCTCGATGAATCGGCGAGGGTCGTCAACCGGTGGTTGGCGGCGCGACGGGATCCGTCGCCATTCTCCTCGCCGCGGCCCTTGAGGTCGAGGTGTGTCTGGGCGCGTCGTCGGCCGAAGGCAGTCAGGCACTGGCCGAGGTGCTGATGCCCACCGCCCAGACGGCACCGATCGCCAGCAGCATGAAGATCATGGAGGTGGCGATCCAGGTCATCGCACCCCCGCTGACCTTCGTGGTCGGGTCCTCGAGCCACCGATAGTAATCGCGGGTGATCTGACGCCGAACCGGGGCGAGCATCACTGGGAACATGATCATGACGGCCGCGTACAGGTACAGGGTCTGACCCAGTGTGTGGCTTTGGGCGAGACCTCGCACGCCGACCCCGATGATGCCGATGGCCGGGAGCCAGAACTGCTTCCTGCGGTACTTCGGTATTTGGATGATCCACTGCATGGCGGCGAGATTGATGAAAGTGGCGCCCACCGCGATCATCGCCCATGCGCCGGTGGGCAGCGACAAAAACACGGGAAGCCCCCTTCGAGCCTGAACCCCATGAGCTTCAACACTCATCGGGTTCAGACTAGTATGCCGACGAGCGGTGGCCCTTGATCAATGGCCCCGTGGCGGCGAAAGCCATGGTCGCTTCCACACGAACAGGTCGGCGGCGGGGCCGACTTCGATCTGTGAGGCGCCGAGTTGGTGGAGCCCCGCGAAGCTGATGTCGGTCTCGTATTCGATGCCGCTCCCACGGACGACCCGGGCTCCCATGGAGACGCTCGGCCTGGTTCCCGTTTTCGGGTGACCCTGCCGTGCCCGCGCACTGGGTGGATCCCGGTCTCCCTGACCCACTGCTTCTGCTCGTCGTCATCCCAGTGCGCGGCGAACTCGTCACGCCGCTGGAAAAACCGGGCCGGGATCCAGGTGGTCACCGATCGGCATAACGCAACTTCACGGGCCCGGCCGGCCTCCGTGCCAGCACCTACCAGGGCAGTACGCCGTTCTCATCCTGGAAGGTTCCCGTCGGTCCGTCCGCGTCGAGGGTCGCCAGACTCACTACGGTTTTGGCGCTCTCTTCGGGGGGCCTTCCGATTCCGAGGGCCGCGGTCATGTCCGTGGCGGTGGTGCCGGGCTCCAGCGCGTTGAATTTGATGCCCGGGTGGGACTTGGCGTACTGGACCGTCAGCATGGTGGCCGCCGCCTTGGACGCGGAGTACAGAGCGACCGAGATGTGGAACTCGGGCCGGTCGGGGTTGGTCACCGCCCAGAACGACCCGGCGCTGCTCGAAACTGTGACGACGATGGGGTTGGAGGACTTGCGCAGCAGGGGGAGCGCCGCCTCGGTGACCCGCACGATCCCCACCGCGTTGGTATCGAAGGCTTGCAGTGCCGAGGGGCCGTCGAGGCCTCCGGCCGCCAGGATGCCCGCGTTGTTCACCAGGACGTCCAGCCGGCCCTCGGCCGCACCGATTGTCGCCAGCGCGTTGTTCACCGACGCGTCGTCGGTCACGTCGAGTTGAACGAATCGCGCGCCGATCGCTGCTGCGGCCTTCTCTCCCCGTTGGATGTCGCGCGCGCCGATGTAGACGACGTGGCCCAATTCCAGAAGCTGTTTGGCTGTCTCGAAACCGATGCCCTTGTTGGCCCCGGTGATCAATGTGACGGTCATGGGTCGCCTTCCTTGATTACGTGGCCCGAGTGGCCGCCAGGAACGCTATGCGGGCCTGATCGCCGGTCCCAGAGCCCTGCCGAGCCTGGGGTGTGACAGGGCCCCCTTCACCGGCCGGACGGCGATTTAGGCTGGTCGCATGAGCGAGAAGACGAACGCCCTCGGTGCGTACCTGCGCGCTCGCCGCGAACTGGTGACGCCTGAGCAGGCGGGCATCCCCGACCTCGGCGGACGGCGTGTGCCCGGTCTGCGGCGGGAGGAGGTCGCCATGCTCGCCGGCATCAGCGCCGACTACTACCTGCGGTTGGAGCGGGGCCGCGACCGCAACCCGTCGGTGCAGGTGCTCGAGGCGATCGCGCGCGTGCTGGAACTCGACGACGACCACTTCGCCCACCTGCTGACCTTGGTCTCCGATGCGCCCCGTCAGCGCAGGCGCCGCCCGCGCAGGGAGACCGTCCCGCCCGGCGTGCGCAAACTCCTGCACGCCCTCGTCCAGCCCGCCTTCATCGAAGGTCGCTACTTCGACGTCCTGGCCTCGAACGCGCTCGCCAGGGCCCTCGATCCCCGCCTCGTCGTGGGCGGCAACCAGCTGAGGGACATGTTCCTGGACACCGGCCAGCAGAGGCTGTACCCGGAGTGGGAGAACGTCACGGAGTGCCTCGTCGCCAACCTGCGGCAGTCCGTGGGCAACGACACCGACGATCCCCGCTTCGCCGATCTCGTCGGAGAGCTGTCCCTGGCGAGCCCCCGATTTCGCCGGCTCTGGGCCCGGCATGAAGTACGCGGACAGAGCGGGGCGCCGATCCGGCTCGATCATCCGCAGGTCGGAGCACTCACCCTCAACAGGGAGCGGCTGAGCGTGGGCGGGGCCGAGACCCTGAAACTCGTCATCTACCACCCCGACCCCGGCTCCGGCGACGCGGACAAGCTGGCCCTCCTGGCCTCGGCGGACCTGCCCGCACGGACACCGGACGGCAAGGGTCCCACCGCCGCGATACGTGAGGCGGACCGCGCTGCGTTCGGGTGAACTCGTCCGGGCGCCGGACGCGATGCACGGCGCGATCGCGGAGCATTTCTCACCAACGCTTTGAGGTGGGGGCATCTGTGACAATCATCGGCGCGTGCCGCCTAGGCCGCGGAGGCCGCGGCCGCGGGTGATCTCGTGGTCATCGCCTGTCCAGGGCCTCGCGGGCAAGGTCGTGCTGGACACCAACAACTACATGGCCTGGCGCGACGGCCACTTCCGATGATCGACTCCGGCGAGAAGACGGTGCACGAACTTCGCCAAGGCAGCTCCCGATGTCGAAGGTCGCCAGGGCGTTCACCCACATCAAGGCCCCGCGCCTGATCAGCGCCGCCCGCCCGGCAGGCGACCTTCCGAAGCGGTTGGCGCTGTCTCCGCGGACCAGGTGAACGAGCCAATGCCCAGCTCCAGAGCTGGAAAATTTTGACCAAGCTACGTTGCTGCCCCCACTGAGCCGGTCGCCTGGCCAAGGCCATCAATGTCCTCCAGAAGCGCGAGCTCAACCCACGTCGAAAAGGCTCGAAGCTGCCCCTGACGTGGCATCGGGAACTGGCCAGTTGTTGGTGTAAACCGACGAGCTCATCCGTACGTCCTGCTTTTTGAATGTAGATCATCTGGTTCTATCCGCTGGTGAGGTGATGGTGTGAAACGTCGTGCCGGCATTGCCGTCTCGGTGACGTTGACCCTGGTGTTAAACCCGTTGGTGGCCGTTTCCGCGGCGAGTGCCGCCGCCGGTGAAACGACCTCTGCACACGGTGCGCCGCAGTCGTACGAGGTGGCCTCCAAACGCCCTACGGCCCCGTTCACGGTGGCTCCGCGTCGCCTGGCAGTGCCGCTGACCTGGTCTGAAACCGAGGTCAAGCCGGTCAGCCGGCCCATCACCTACCGCAACAACACGGCCAAAGCCGTCGAGGTCGGATTGAAGGTGAAGCTGCGGGACGGGTCCGGACACGAGGCTCCTGCCGCGCTGGCGAAGCTGTCGGCGGAGACCCTGACCGTTCGTGCCGGGCAGGAGGCCAGGGCGAACCTGGAACTGCGGCGCAACGGTGTCGAGCCGGGCCTGTACCGCGGCACCGTCCAGGTCACCTCCGCCGCCGGTGAGCAGATGGGCTCCACAGCGGTTTCGATCGACCTCCGCGCACCCGCCTCACCGCCGGCTCCTCCGGTGGGGTCCATCACGGCATCCGCCGACACCGTCAACGTCGACCTCGCCTCGCCCGGCATCCCGGACCTGACGCGGCGCCACACCCTCACCTACCGGAACACCGGGAACAGGGCCGTCAGGCTGCGGTTGTCCGCCGACGTGACCGGTCCCGACGGCGAGTCGGCCAAGGCGCCCGCAGGGTTCTTGGACATGCCCGACCATGTGACCGTTCCGGCTCGGAGAAGCGCGCAGGTGACGCTGACCTTCCGAGGCGCCGGAATTCCGCACGGCCGCTATCTCGGGGCGCTGGTCGCCACGGGCAACGACGGTGCGACGAAGGTGACCACCGCGATCGTGGCTGATGTCGGCCGGGACCTGTACAACGTCGGGGTCAATCTGATCGACCGCAATGGCGCCGCACCGACACAACCGATCTGGGTCTACGCCTGGAGCGTTTCGAACGGTGGTCGCTGGGAGCGCAAGGTCGAGAACGGCAGTGGCGTCTTCGAACTGCCGCCCGGCACTTACGACATCACCACCGCCGTCCCCACCGGTGCGGGCGAAACCCTGATCAACCGCCGGGTCACGGTCGACGACTGGGACCTCGACCTGGGGATGGACGCCCGGGAGGGCGAGCCGGTCGAGCTCAGTCCGCAGGGCATCGGTGTTCCCGGGATGGTCGAGGCGTGGTACGACACCCCGTGGTACCGGTTCACCGCCGACGGTCCCGAAGGCTCGGTCTTCGCCGTCTGGCACGGTCCCGACGAGGTCGGGGACAACGTCGGCTTCCAGGTCACCGGATGGGGCAAGCGCGATGCGACCAACGGGCCGGGCGCGGCCTACATTCTGAGTCGGCACTTCGCGGGTCGAATTCCGTCCTCCACTGTGTGGCACCCGAGTCCGAGCGAGTTGAGCGTCACCCGCAACCACTTCCGCTCGGTGAATCTCTCCGGAACCGGCGGCCTCAACGTGACGGGCGGATACGTCGACGAGATGCGAATGGACGTGACCTTCCCGCAGACCGTCACGACCTACATCGAGCCCGGACTCGTCTACAGCCGAGAGCTGGGCTATGGAATCGGCTACGAGAACTGGGCCGAGATCGCCGATTACCGCACCACGGCCGTGCAGGGGGAACGCGACGACGTCTGGAACGGCGCGGTCCTCACCACGGGTGACTTCGGGACGGGATCGGAACCGCAGCGCAGTTCCGGCGGCCAGCTCTCGGTGATCGCTCCCATCGGGTACACCGACTCGTCCGGACGGACCGGTTCGATGGACCGTACGACCAACGAGTTCACCCTCGCCGCCGACGGCCAGACGATCGCCACCGGTACGGGCCAGCTCTATGCCGGCGTCCCGCCCGAGTCCAAGCGCTACACGCTCACCTGGGACCGCACCGCCAACCCGGAGATCGCCAAGTTCTCCACCGAGATCAACACCGAGTGGTCGTTCGAGTCGCATCACATCGACTGGGTGGAACAGACCCTTCCGCTGCACCTGCTGCGGCTCGCGGTTCCCGGCCTGAACGACGCCAACGCCGCCGCGCCGGGCTCCCAGCTGCGGATGCCCGTGACGGTGCAGCCGGTCGGGGACCTGCCGGCGCCCGAGATCACCGCGCTGTCGGTCGAGGCGTCCTACGACGACGGCGGCACCTGGCAGGCGGCCTCGTCCGCCAAGGAGAACGGCGCCTGGACCGCGATCGTGACGAACCCGGACGCCCCTGGGTTCGTCTCCCTGCGGGTCAAGGCGACTGATTCCGACGGCAACACCGTGACCCAGTCGTTCATTCGCGCCTACGAGGTGACGTCCTGGATGCGGTGACCCGTCATCTTCATGACGTCCGGCTCTGACCGGAGGTCTCCGTCTCTCGACACCGTGATCGGCGGTAAGTGCACCATCGGCGGGGAGGGGCAGCCGTCCCCTCCCCGCCGAGGTCTCGGTCAGGCCTGGGCGGCGGCCCACCAGGCCAGGTCCCGGAGCTGGGCTGGTGTTGTTTACGGACGCGACGCTCCCGCACTGTCAGGGTTCCGTGTGGACGTGGGCACCGACGTCATCGTTATGAGCGGCGTCGAGTACGGAGGCGAGGAGGCCGGGGAAGCGGGCGTCCAGATCGCCGCGCCGAAGCTCGACGAAGCAGCGCGTCCCCTCCTGGCGGGTGCGGGTGAGGCCGGCGTCGCGCAGCACCCGCAGATGGTGGCTCAGCGTCGATTTGGCCACCGGGGCGCGCAACTCGCCCCAACCCCGCTCGCGGCCGTCTGCGAGCACCCGCACCAGGCCGACCCGGATCGGGTCGCTGAGCGCACCCAGCACCGTGACGAGAGTGATCTCGTCCGGATCGGGATGCCGGGCCTGCCTCATGGCCACGATGGTACTTTGTTCGACGTTCTACGAACATCGAACATTGGAGGGTGCATGGCCAGTCGGCCGCATGGCGACTTCACCGGCAGGGTGGTCGTGGTCACCGGTGCGGGATCGGGCATCGGCCGCGCCGCCGCGCGCGCCTTCGCCGAGGCCGGAGCCCGCGTGCTCGGCGTCGGCCGCCGCCGCGACGCGCTGGAGGAGACCGCCGCCGCGCGCGACGGGATCGCGGTCCACGCCGCGGACCTGCGCGCGCCCGAGACGGCGCAGCAGGTGATCGATACCGCGATCGAGCGGTGGGGGCGGGTGGACGTCCTGGTCAACAATGCCGGTGCCACCAAGGTGATGCCGCTGGCCGACACCGCACACGCCGGCGTCCGGGAGTTGTTCGACCTCAACGTCACCGCGCCCAGCCTGCTCGCCCATGCCGCCCTGCCCCACCTGCGCCGCAGCGCCGGGGCGATCGTCAACGTCTCCAGCACCTACGGCCACCGGCCCCTGCCGGGGGCCGCGCACTACGCCGCGTCCAAGGCGGCCCTCGAACACCTCACCCGCTGCTGGGCACTCGAAGTGGCCGCCGACCGGGTACGCGTCAACGCCCTCGCCCCCGGCCCCACCGAGAGCGAGGCACTGGCCGCGGCCGGGCTGGACGAGCCGGTCATCGCCCAGATCAAGGCCGAGGAGACCGCCCGCATCCCGTTGGGCCGCCGCGGTGAACCCGACGAGGTCGCAGCGTGGATCCTGCGGTTGGCCGATCCGGCCGCGACCTGGCTCACCGGCCAGATCCTCACCATCGACGGCGGCCTCGAACTCACCTAGACCCGGCGCGAGCACCGACCGGCGTCCGGCACGCCGCCGTCGATGGGTCACCTTTCGCCGGTTCGGTACGTCTCAGGGGTGGACTACCGGAAGGGGGAGGCGCCGTGACGGCGGAGGAAACCCGGCGGGCCGCGGTCTTCGATCGGGAGCGATCGCACCTGCTGGCGGTGGCGTTCCGCATTCTCGGGTCGGACGCCGACGCGCAGGACGTCGTGCAGGAGGCGTGGACCAAGTACGTCCGTGCCGACGTCGAGGAGATCCGCAATACGCAGGCGTGGCTGACGACCGTGGTGACGCGCCTGTGCCTGGACCTGCTGCGACGCTCCCGTGAATACCCCCGGCAGCCCGAGGATCTGCCGGAGGCCGCCGGCGGAGAGGACCCCGAGGAGGTCGCGCTCCTCGCAGCCGAGTTGACCGCCGCCTTCACGGTGGTGGTCGAGGAGTTGACGCCTCCGCAGCGGGTCGCGCTCATTCTGCACGATGTGTTCGGTGCGCCCTTCGAGGAGATCGGCCACATTCTCGGCACGACCCCCGGATCGGCCAAGAAGCTGGCCAGCCGGGCCAGGGGACGCGTCCGCCATGCTGAATGGCCGGACGTGCAGTCCAGTGAGGCCCATCGCGTTGTGAGCGCCTTCATGAAGGCGGCCCAGCAGGGCGATATCGACGGCCTCGTCGAGGTCCTGCACCCGGATGTGACGAGGACGGCCGACCCGCAGGTTCTTCGCCCGGGGGCCTCGCAGCGCGTGCACGGAAGAAAGGCCGTGGTCAAGGAGACCGGTGCGATGCGTGCCAGCGCTCGGCGGGCTCGCCTGGTCCTCATCGACGGGCGGCCCGGTATCGCGGTGGGGGCGAAGCCGCTCGCCGCTCTGGTCTTCCACGTCGTCGACGGCCTCATCATCCATTACGACGTCATCGCGGACCCCCGGCGGCTGGCGTTGCTGGATATCGAGGACTGATCATGTTCACCGCCTACGTTGCCGTCACTCTCGTTACGGCTGCGATCAATGCCGCGATCGTCGTCGCCGATCTGGCCAAGGCGAAGTTCGTCCTGGCCAACTCGGCCGAGGTGGGCGTGCCGCATTCATCGCTGCCTCTGCTGGCCGCGCTGAAGGGCGCGGGTGCGGCGGGCCTCGTCCTGGGGCTGCTCGGTCTCGACGTCATCGGCATCGCGGCGGCGGCCGGACTCGTCGCCTTTTTCGTCATCGCCGTCGCCGCACACGTACGGGCCCGGGTCTTCTACAACATCGCCTTTCCCGGTGCCTATCTCGCCCTGGCCGCCGCGTCCCTGGCACTCGCCGTGACGGCCTGACCGACGCGCGGGGCGGCCCGTAGGGTTGGAGTCCCCGAGCGAGTGGAGCGTGGGCTACCTGGGGCTTGTCCTACTGCAGTGGCCGCGGGACTTCTCGGCCCGCACCTGGTACGCCGAGGCGTTCGGCGACCTGGAGAACGTCCCGCCATGGGGCCCGAGCGGCACGTAGAGCCGCCGAAGGCCCCCTTTGGGCCGCGTTCTCCTTCGCCTTTCTCCGTGCTTTTCCGGGCTCGGATTCGCGACCCCCTTCGGTAGATTGAGGATCGAGATCGGCTGCGGCAAGGGGAGCGTGTGGCGGTGGACGGGGAGAACCTGATGCGCGTGGAATTCGGCGGGTACGAGCCTTACCGCGCCTGAGGCGTGACGGCGGACATGACGGGACGCGCGGCGACGGAGCGACTGCTGCGCTCGGCCGTCGTCCCGATCGAGGTGCCGGGCGCCGGGCAGCCGGTGCTGGGCACCGGTTTCCTCGTGGCGCCGCACGTCGTGGCGACCTGCGCGCACGTGGTGGCGAGAACGCGCGCTGAACTGCCCGAAGTCGTCATCGGAACGGTTCCCGGGAATGCGGAGAAGATCGAACTGGTCCCCGTCCCGGCGTGGTACCTCGGCAAAGACGCGGGCGGGCCGGATCTGGCCTTTCTCTGGTCCGCCAAGGCCCTTGACAATGCGCATGTGATGCTGGCTCCGGCCGTCGAAACGGGCGACGCGCTTCTCACCTACGGCCATCCGGCGGGCCAGTTCCGGGGCGGGCAGTCCGCCACTCTCCATTACGCCGGAGCATCGAAACTCCAGGGCGACCGGCAGGACTGGGAGCCGGAGCGCGTCGTCGGCACCCCGGTCTCGGGCGGCTACAGCGGCAGCCCCGTCCTCAACCTGCGGACCGGTGCGGTCTGCGGGATGATGTGCATGTCGAACGACCGCGGCAGCGCCCACATGGTGGGGGCGGCGGACATCCTCGGCCACCTCCCGGAAGAAGCGGCCGCGGCCCAGCAGCGCGAACCCGGCCCCGGCGGTGCCGCGTGGCTGGCCACGCTGACCGACGACCAGATCACCGCGGGCGGCTGGCGCTACGCCGGGCCCCGGCTCCGCGACTACCTGGAGACAGCCGTCCGTGCGGCGCTGCTCCCTTCCCGCTCCGAGGCGGACGGCACCTCCCGGCTCCCCGACCTCGCCGACGTGTACATGGAACAGTCGGCGATGCCGGACGAGACCATGCCGGAAGGCCACACGACGATCCCCGCCGCCGAGATCTTCCGGCGCGACGCGCACGCGATCATCTTCGGCGGTCCGGGCCTCGGGAAGTCCAGCCTCCTGCGCATGGGGTTGACGGAACTGGCGCGGGCCTGGCTGGACGGCGACCCCCGGACCGGGATTCCGGTGCGCGTCCAGGCGACCGACCTGGCGGACGCGCGGCCGCTCCCGCAGCTGATCGCCGCGAGCGTCGAGGCCGACCTCAGCGCGGCCGGCATCGTCAGTTCCTGGCCGCCCGAGTTCTTCGCCGCCGAACCCGTGCCGGAGGCGCGCTGGCTGGTGTTCGTCGACGGGCTCGACGACATCGTCGACCCGGCGGCCCGGCGGAGCGTCCTGGACAAGCTCGCCGGCGTCGCGAACGGCCCGCACGCGTCCCTCTACCGGTTCGTTCTCGCGTCCAGGCCGCTGTCGCTCCAGGAGCTGGAGCAGGACGACGCGTGGCTCGGCGGACGGTACGAGCTGCAGCCCTTCACCATCGGGCAGCTGCGGCGGTTCGCCGAGCACATGCTCGCCGAACTGGGCACCGACGACCCGGCGGCGGTCGCGCAGCGGCTGGTCGACGAGGTGGACCGGGCGGAGCTGGCGGGCATCGCGGTCGTGCCGCTGATGGCGACGATGCTGTGCCAGCTGCTCGCCCTCGATCTCGACCGTCCGCTGCCGACCGGCCTCACCGGCATCTACGAGGACTTCACCCAGGCCCTGGCCGCACCCCAGTACGTGGACGGGAGGCGCGGGATCTTCCAGCAGGCCGAGGCCGCCTTCCGGCCGTACGGCCCGCGGGCCGTACGGGCCGCGACCGATGTGCTGGACCGCTCGGCGGAGCTGCTCGCCCGGCTCGCCCTGGCCAGGCACGACGGCTCGACCGAGCCGGCGCTGGAGCTGCTGGTCGGCTGGGAGCGGGAGTCGCGGCCGCAGCCGATCCCGGAGCGGCGCTGGCGCGAGTTCCTGAAGGGGATCCTGCGGCGCAGCGGGCTCCTGACCGAACGCCTCGGCGACTTCGTCTTCGTCCATGACACGATCTGCGACTACCTGGCGGCGCGCGCCATCGTCGCCGACGAGGAGCGCTCCTTCGCGGCCTTCCACCAGCTCTTCTACGAATGGCGGCGGCCCTGGCCGGGCGTCGCCGAAGTGTGGCGGCAGCCGAGCTGGCGCTACTCGCTCACGCGGTTCCTGATCGCGCTCTGGCCGGGACCGGACCGGATGTTCAACGCGCTGCGCGGCGTCGCCGAGCAGGGCGGGCTCGCGGGCTGCGCGTTCGTCGTGTCGCTCCTCCAGGACGGCGTCGTCACCGACGAGCGCCTGGCCGCCGCGGCGGCGCCGACCCTGGAACGGATCGCCTCGACCCCGGTCGACCGCGGTTTCGCGGCCCGGCAGGCGCTGGAGCTGCTGGCCTGGGTCGGGGCGCGGGACCAGCTCCACCGGGTGGCGGTGGCCGACTCGGCGAGCCGGGAGACCCGCCGCCGGGCGGCCGTCCTGCTGGCGGAGCTCGGGGACGGCCGGGGGAGCGGCCGGCTGGCCGAACTGGCCGGCGACGACGGACGCGACGCCAACGACCGCCTCGACGCCTTCGGCGCGCTGGTCCGGCTGGGGGACGAGCGGGCGGCCGGCCTGCTCCAAGGCGTCGTCGAGGCACTGGTGGCCCGGACGGGCGTCCGCCGGACCACCCAGCGCGTCACGGTGCGGCTGGGCGCGGAGCTGGGCGCCGACGTACTCGCCATGATCGCCGAGTCGGGGGCTCTGGCGCGGGCCGTCCGGGAGGCTTCCGCGCGGGCGCTCACCCGGCTCGGCGACCCGCGCGGCCCGCTGCTCACCGCGATGCTCGGCGAGCAGGACTCCGACGCGGACGCGTCCGGCGCCCCACCGGCGGACTCGGAGCTGCCGCGTTCTCCGCTGGCTCCGGGCATGCTGCGCCTCATCGCCGCGAACACGGCGCTCAACGTCCGGATACGCCTGGCGGCCTTCGAAGCACTGACGCGGCAGAGCGCGCGGAGTTCTCCCGGTCTGCTGGCCGCCCTGACCAAGGATTCGAGCACCGGACCGGACACCCGCAAGGAGATCCTGGCCCTGTTCGCCGGAATGCGGGCCGAGGCGGACCCGGCGGACCCCGAGGCCGCCGACCCGGGGGCGCGGGGCGGCCGCGGCCGGACCGGCCCCGCCGGCGAGGACCATGTGGACGTACTCGGCTCCATCGCCCTGGATCCGCAGGTGGAACCGCACATGCGGATCGCGGCGGCGGAGTCCCTGGAGTTGTTCGGCGTGCCCGACGCCGCCGACTACCTCCAGGCGATCGCCGACGACACGTCCGTTCCCGAGGTGCTGCGTCGCCGGGTGGCGGAGATGGCGGCCTCCGCAGAGCGGAACCCCGGTGTGTCGTTCGGCGCGGGACCGGCCGCCGGCAAGGGCCCCTCACCGGCGGGCAAAGGACGGCTGGCGGCGTGGCAGGAGATCTTCGTCATGTTGTCGCGATGGCCGGGCCAGTGGCTGGCGGAGGAGGGCGGCGGCTCGGACGGTCTCGTCCCCCCGCCCCGGTGCCTGGACGCGATGGCCGACTTCGCGCGGAACACCTCCGTGTCGAAGAGCCTGCGGCTGGCCGCGGCGAAGGCGCTGGAATCGCTGGGCGACGCCAGAGGGACGCCGCTCGCCACGGGGCTGCGCTGGAACAGGCTGCGGGGTGCGCCGAGGAACGATTCCAGTGGTGCGGAGCTGTGCGTGAGGCTTCTCGACGAGGCCGCCGCGCTGGAGAGGCGGTTCCAAGGGGGCGGTGAAGGGCATCTGCCCGTGGTCGCCGAACGCCTGCACCTCCTGCACTCGCTGGCCGATGACTCCGGCACGGACATCAACGTCCGCTGCCATGCCGCCGAAGTGATAGCCCGCTCTGGAGACGGCCGCGGCAACGACGTCCTCCTGCTGCTCCTGGGCGACTCCTCGCAGAGCAGGAACGTGCGCGGCAGGATCGCCGAGACGTTGAAGCGGCTGGGTGATGCCCGGGGCGTGGAGCTGCTGCGGAGCATGGCCGTCGACAGGCGCAGATCCGTCTCGGAACGGCAGGCCGTCACCCGGTGGCTCAACGCGGTCGGGCAGGCCACGAAGGCCTACGCCGACGACCTCGGGGAAGAGCGGACCTGGCCGCGCGGAGTCCGGTACCTCCCCGATCCCGCGCTCAGCGCCCGCCTCCAGCTCAAGGAGTCCGCGACGGTGCCGGACGTCGAGACGCGGGAGGCGATCCGGTACGTGCTCGCCCAGTTCAGCGAACCGGAGAAGGTGCGCGGCCTGCTGGCCGCCGCGACCGACCCGGAGGCGCCGTCCGACCGGCGCCGGGAGGCGATCGGGGCGCTCGCGCTGCAGGGGGCCGCGAGCGAGCTGGCGGAGCTGGCCGGCGATTCCGGATACGACGCCGCGGTGCGCTGCTGGGCGGCCGAGGAGGCGTCCTGGCTGGGCGATCCCCGGGGGACGGAGACGCTGGTGTCCATCGTCGAGGACCGCTCCGTCGACCCCTACACGCGCCGCGGGGCCGCGCACTTCCTCGCCTGGCTGGATGATCCGCGGGCGTCGAGGCTGCTCGCCGGGCTCGCCACGGATCCTGCGACGACGATCGACGCGCGCCGGGCCGCCACCGAGCTGCTCACCCAGCTCGACTTCACCGACGACCTGCTGACGCTGGTCCTGGCCGCCGAGACCGCGGACGGCGCCCGGCTCAACGCGGTCGGCATCCTCGCCTCGCACGGGGACGAGCCGGAGTACGTCCTCGCACGGATCCGCGCGGAACCCACCCTCTCCTCCGCGGTCCGGCATCGGGCCGCGCAGGCGATGGGCGCGCTGCAGGCGCGCCGGCCGCCCGCCGCGGCGGGCGGCTGACGGTCCGGGCCTCAGGCGTCGGCGGCGCAGCGGAAGCCGGTGTTGCCGGTGCTGGAGTCGGGGGTGTTGCCGGTGCGGGCGGCGACTCGGTAGCGGTTGCAGTACGAGTCGTGGCACAGATAGGAGCCGCCGCGCATCGCGCGGGCCCCGCCGGACGGGGTGAAGGGATCGGCGCACCATTCCCACACGTTGCCGACGGTGTTGTAGAGGCCGTAGGCGTTCGGTGCGTAGGCGTCGACGGGGACGGGGCCGGGGCGGTCCTCGTGGTGGTCGGGGAAGGAGCCGCGCCAGATGTTGCAGCGGACCTCGCCGTCCGGGGCGAGGTCGTCGCCCCAGGGGTAGGTGGCCTGGTCGAGGCCGCCGCGTGCGGCGTACTCCCACTCGGCCTCGGTGGGCAGGCGCTTGCCGGCCCAGGCGGCGTAGGCGGCGGCGTCGTTCCAGGAGACGTGGACGACGGGGTGCGTCCCGCGGTCGCGCACGTCGCTGCCCGGCCCCTCCGGGTGGTTCCAGGCGGCGCCTTCGATGGCGCGCCACCAGGGGGTTCCGGCGGGGGACGGGGCCGCGTCCGCGGCCTCCCGCGTCAGGAGGCCCTTGAAGACGTAGGACCAGCCGTAGTGCTCGGCCTCGGTCCGGTAGCCGGTGTCCTCGGCGAAGGCGGCGAACTCGGCGTTGGTGACGGCGTGCGGGTCGATCTCGAAGGGGGCCACGTGGACGTCGCGGACGGGGCCCTCGCCGTCGTAGGGGTTGGCGTCGGCGTCCTCGTTGCCCATGCGGAAGGTGCCGCCCGGCAGGGCGATCATCCCGGTGAGGGGCCGGGCCGCCCGGCGGGTGAGGACGGGACGGGGG
>NZ_SMJW01000153.1 GCF_004348335.1 Actinomadura bangladeshensis
GCCGGGGTTGCGGGCGTTCCAGGCGCGCATGCGGGGCGGGTAGCCGACGATCTGGACGTCGTAGACGGGGAGGCCGAGGTCGCGGGCCACCTTGCCGATGACCTTGGGGGAGCCCACGCGGCGGCGGGTCCATTCGCCGTCGTGGGCGACGGCGACCGCGGTGGTGTCGGTGGCGAAGGTCTCCGGCTCGACGAAGAACTCGACGCCGCGGCGGGAGCGCGCGAAGGCGATCAGCGCCTCGATGTCGGTGTCGTTCGCCTCGCGGTCGAGCCTGGTCACCGTGGACCCGCGGTTCTTGCGGATCCCGAATCGGTCCCGGAACCTCATCGCCTTACCCCGTCGTCTGGTGCGGATGCGGTGTACGACGATAACGACATCCCGGGTGCGCCGGTTCCCGACACAGGCGGCGGCATCCCCGGCGCGGCAGGGGCCGAGCCCTAGACTGGCGGACTTCGGGGGATCGGCAGCGGGGGTGTTGATGGACGGGCTTGACCGCGTCCGGCGGGGGGCCGCGGCCCTGCTCGCCGCCGCGGTTTTCGGGGGATTGAGCACGCTGGCGCCGACGTCCGCGGGGGTGACGGCCACCTCCGCGCCGAGTGCGGCGCCCGCGAAGGCGGAACCGGAGCCCGAGCCCGAACCCCCGCCGCCACCGCCGCCGGACTGCTCGCGGGTGAAGTGCGTGGCGCTGACGTTCGACGACGGGCCGGCGGAGAGCACCGAGGAGCTGCTGGGCATCCTCGCGGCCCGGCGCGTGCGGGCGACGTTCTTCCTGGTGGGAGAGAACGTCGTCGAGCATCCGGAGCTCGTCCGGCGCGAGCATGCCGCCGGGCACGAACTCGGCGACCACAGCTACACGCACGCGGACCTCGGGACGGCGTCCAAGAAGAAGGTCATGGAGGAGCTGACGCGGACGCAGGACGCCATCCGGCGGGCGTCGGGCGTCACGCCGGTGCTGCTGCGGCCGCCGTACGGGTCGATGTCCAAGCGGCTCACGGGCATCACGCGGGAGATGGGCCTGGCGCAGGTGCTCTGGACGGTCGACCCGCTCGACTGGGAGCACCGCGACACCCGGTACGTGGAGAAGCGGGTGCTCAAGGCGGTGAAACCGGGCTATGTCGTGCTCATGCACGACATCCACCCGACGACGGTGAAGGCGGTTCCGAAGATCATCGACCGGCTCGCCGCGGAGGGGTACGTCTTCGTGACCGTGTCGGAGCTGTACGGCGGGAAGCTCGTCCCCGGGAAGGAGTACGGGCAGACCGGCCGCCCGATGGTCCGCCAGGACGATTCAGGGGCGGCTCAGGGTCTTCCCTGATGGCCGCGCGACGCGTGCCCGTCCAGCATGGGGATATGGACAGCAGCTACGCGGTGGGGGATCTGAGGGTCTCGGACGCCGAGCGCGAACCGGTCATCCAGCGGCTTCAGGACGCGTACGCCGAGGGGCGGCTCGACGAGGACGAGTTCGACATGCGCGTGCAACTGGCCATCACGGCCAAGACGCGCAACGACCTCGGGGCCGTCGTCCGCGACCTGGAGCCCGTGCGGAAGGCGCAGGTCGCGGTGCCGGCCGAGACGGGCGAGGACCGGATGCTCGCCGCGGCGGCGCACGCCGTGGCCGTGCCGACGCTGTTCGTCGGGCCGCTCGTGCTGATGCTGGTCAGCGGCAAGCGGTCGGAGTACGTCCGGCGGCAGGCGGCGGAGGCGGTCAACTTCCAGCTGACGCTGCTGCTGCTCACGATCGTCACCTTCGGCGTCGGCGGCGTCGTGTACGCGGTCGCGTGGGTGCTGTCGGCGGTCGCCGCGGTGTTCGCGCTGACCGGCCAGACGTTCCGCTACCCGTGGATTCTGCGTCTGGTGAAGTGACCAGGGTTTGTCGGCATGCGCCTTTGGGGAAAGGTTGACGTGGCCGCCCTGTAGCGGTTCTGTCGCCTCCAGGAGACGAAACGACGCCGATGTATGCACCTGTGGGTTTATTCCCCTCCCGACCTGTGACTCCCACGACGTCCCAATTATGTGGACCGTACATGGGATGATCGATTAACTATGTCCGGGGAGGGGTAGATGACGGAGCTTGCGGTCAAGGGCGACCACCAGCGGGCGGTGGACGCCCTCAGACGTTCCTACGAGGCGATCCCGGCGGGCACGCCGGTGCGGCTGGCGAAGCGGACCTCGAACCTGTTCCGGTGGCGGGACCCCTCGGAGGCGCCCGGCCTGGACGTGTCCGGGTTCGACAAGGTGCTGAGCGTCGACGCCGGGGAGCGCACGGCGCAGGTCCAGGGCATGACGACATACGAGGACCTCGTCGACGCGACGCTGCCGCACGGGCTGATGCCGACGGTCGTCCCCCAGCTGAAGACGATCACGCTGGGCGGGGCGGTGACGGGCCTCGGCATCGAGTCGACGTCGTTCCGCGACGGGCTGCCGCACGAGGGCGTCCTGGAGATGGAGGTCCTCACCGGGAACGGCGAGATCGTCACGGCGACGCGCGACAACGAGCACGCCGACCTGTTCTTCGGGTTCCCGAACTCCTACGGGACGCTCGGCTACTCGCTGCGGCTGAAGATCGAACTGCGGCCGGTCCGCCCGTACGTCCGGCTCCGCCACCTGCGGTTCGGCGACGCGGCCGAACTGGCCGCGGCGATGGGCGAGATCACCGAGTCGGGGACGTTCGAGGGCGAGTCCGTCGACTTCATGGACGGGACGTACTTCAGCCCCGCCGAGCAGTACATCACGCTCGGCTTCTTCGCCGACTCGGCGCCGTACACCTCCGACTACACCGGCCGGCAGATCTACTACCGGTCGATCCAGGAGCGGTCGGTCGACTTCCTGACGATCCGCGACTACATCTGGCGCTGGGACACCGACTGGTTCTGGTGCTCGGGCGCGTTCGGCGTGCAGAACCCGGCAGTCCGGCGGCTGTGGCCCGACAAGTACAAGCGCTCGGACGTGTACCGCAAGCTGGTCGCCTACGACCGCCGGTACCACATCATCGCGCGCGCGGAGCGGTGGCGCGGGCTGCGTCCCCGCGAGGACGTCATCCAGGACATCGAGGTGCCCGTCGAGCGGCTGCCCGAGTTCCTGGAGTTCTTCCACGACAAGGTCGGCATGAGCCCCGTCTGGCTGTGCCCGCTGCGCGCCAAGGAGCGGTGGCCGCTGTACCCGCTGGAGACGGGCCGCACGTACGTGAACGCCGGCTTCTGGGGCACGGTGCGGATCCCGCCCGGCCAGATCCCCGAGTACCACAACCGGCTCATCGAGCGGAAGGTCGCGGCCCTCGACGGGCACAAGTCCCTCTACTCGACCGCCTTCTACGGCCGCGACGAGTTCTGGCGCTACTACGACGGGGAGACCTACCGGCGCCTCAAGGGCAGGTACGACCCCGGCGAGCGGCTGCTGGACCTCTACGACAAGTGCGTGCGCGGACGCTGAACATGCGTCCGCGGTATCGGGGGAGCCCAACGGGCCGGCCAGCGCCGGCCCGGGCGGAGAGACAGGAGGGAACAAGATGACGCTGGCCAGCGTCTTCGAGCGGCTCGCCGGGGCTGCGGCGCCGGTGGAGTTCACGGCGTACGACGGATCGCGGGCGGGGGTGCCCGGCGCCGGTATCCGGTTCGACGTCCGTTCGCCGTACGCGGTGTCGTACCTGCTGCACTCGCCGGGTGCGCTGGGCCTCGCCCGCGCCTACGTGACCGGGATGATCGACGTCGACGGCGACATGATCGACGCGCTGACGACGATGCAGCAGGTGCTGAGCGATGTCACGCCGGCGGACAAGGCGCGGATCGCCGCGTCGGTCCTGCGCGACCCGCTGCTGCGCGGCGCGGTGTCCCGCCGGCTGGACCCGCCCCCGCAGGAGGCGCCGTTCAGCCGCATCCCGTCGTGGCTGCGGCACTCCAAGAAGCGGGACGCGAAGGCCATCTCGCACCACTACGACGTGTCCAACACCTTCTACGAGTGGGTGCTCGGCCCCTCCATGGCGTACACGTGCTCGTGCTATCCGCACGAGGGCGCGACGCTGGAGGAGGCCCAGTTCAACAAGCACGACCTGGTCGCCAAGAAGATCGCGCTGAAGCCGGGGATGCGGCTGCTGGACGTGGGCTGCGGCTGGGGCGGCATGGTGATGCACGCCGCGAAGGAGTACGGCGTCAAGGCGCTCGGGGTCACGCTGTCGAAGCAGCAGGCCGAGTGGGCGCAGAAGGCGATCGCCGACCGGGGCCTGTCCGACCTCGCCGAGGTCCGGCACATGGACTACCGGGACGTGACCGAGACCGGTTTCGACGCGATCAGCTCCATCGGGCTCACCGAGCACATCGGGAAGGCCAACCTCCCGTCCTACTTCTCGTTCCTGTACGGGAAGCTGCGCAAGGGCGGGCGGATGCTGAATCACACCATCACCCGTCCGGACAACACGGCCCCGTCCCGCAAGGAGAACGGGTTCATCAACCGGTACGTGTTCCCGGACGGTGAGCTGGAGGGGCCCGGCTACGTCCAGAGCCAGATGAACGACGCGGGCTTCGAGATCCGGCACCAGGAGAACCTGCGGGAGCACTACGCCCGCACGCTGACCGCCTGGTCGAGGAACCTCGACGAGCACTGGGACGAGGCCGTCGCCGAGGTCGGCGAGGGCACCGCCCGGGTGTGGCGCGTCTACATGGCGGGCTGCGTGCTCGGCTTCAGCCAGAACTGGATCCAGCTGCACCAGACGCTCGGCGTCAAGCTGCACGACGACGGCACGAGCGACATGCCGCTGCGCCCCGACTGGGGATCGTGACGGCGGAACCGCTCCCGCCGCGAAGACGAGCCGACCGGACGCCCGGTCGGCTCGTCGCCGTTTCCCCCTGCTTCACGCCCTGGCGTCGTCCCACGCCCGGCTGCTGAGGAAGTAGGTGTCGTACAGCTCCTGGACGTCCAGGAGGCTTTCAGACGGCACCTTCCCGTAGGCGATGCGCTCCAGGTGCCGGAAGTACTCGAACCGCTCGACGCCCGGCGTGATGACGATGAGGATGTCGCCGCGCTCGGCGGTGACGACCTCCGACCACGGACTCCAACGCCGCAGGCTTCGTTGACCTGCGGCGTGTTGTTGTTATGAGCGCGTTGAAAACAACAACACGCCGCAGGTCAACGAAGTGGTGGCGGCTAGACGGCGAAGAGCAGGGCGGCGCTGAGCAGGACGACGACGGCGGTGGCGAAGTGGATGCCGAACGCGGTGGCCCTGGTGCCGCCGTGGCGCAGGACGATGAGGGTGTCGCCGAGCGGCGCCAGCGCGACGACCAGCATGTACCAGCCCGCGGCGTGCGCGCCGGCGAAGGCGATCAGGGCGAGGCCGAGGACGCCGAACGTCAGGTCGCGCAGGCCCTTGATCTCCAGGTAGGCCGTGTCGCCGTCCGGTTTGGCGGGGACGCCGTAGCCGGCGGCCGCCGCCTGCGGCGCCGTCAGGAAGCGCGCGCCGATGAAGGTGACGAAGAGGGCGAGCACGGTGGCCAGGGCATAGGCGGTGACGGCGAACATGAGGACTCCAATAGCTAGCGGCGCTAGGAACGAATACGACGCTAGCATAGCGGCGGCAAACTTACTAGCGATGCTAGAAACGCTGCCGTATCAATCGGACCCGGAGAGGGCGAGAGCAAGCCGGACGCGAGCGGTCGCTCGACACGGCCGCGCCCGGCCCCGCCGAGCGCCTCGGCGTCCCGGCGCGGAGCCTCCCGAACTGATCTCCCGGCGGTCAACATTCGTCCTGCGGTGATATCGCCGCAGGTGGGCGCGGGTAAGCCATGATCACGACCAGCGAGCTCGGGGGGACGGGAGGCCATGCACATCCGGTCCCCGGTCAAGCCGATGCTGACCGTGACGATCGACCACATCCCGCCGCCGCAGGCGTGTCCGGGCGGCTGCCGGTACGAGCCGAAGTTCGACGGGTTCCGCGCCGTCGCGATGGTGGACGAGGCCGGCGCCGTGCGGCTGTGGTCCCGCCGCCGGATCGCCTTCAACGAGGCGTTCCCCGAGGTCGTCGCGGCCGTCCGCGCGCAGATCCCGTCCGGTACGGTCGTCGACGGCGAGATCGTCCGCTGGGGGCCGGACGGGCGCCTCGACTTCGGCGCGCTGCAGCGCCGCCACGTCGCGGGACGCCGCCGCACCGACCTCGCCCGCAGCGAGCCCTGCCACTACGTCGTGTTCGACGTCCTCGAAACGGACGGCGCCGACCTGCGTCCCGAACCGCTGCGCGAGCGCCGCGCCGTCCTGGAGGCACTCCTCGGCGACGCGCCGCCGGACGCGCGGGTGATCGCCACCCCGCAGACGCCCGACGTCGACGAGGCGCGGCTCTGGTTCGACGCGCTCGCCGGGCAGGGCATGGAGGGCCTGGTCGTGAAGGACGCCGACGGCCCCTATCTGGAGGGGCGGCGCCGCTGGTGGAAGGTGAAGCGGCGGGTCACCGCCGAGGCGGTCGTCGGCGGGGTGACCGGCACCCGGCAGGCGCCCGAGTCGCTGATCCTCGGCCGCTACGACGCCGGCGGGCGGCTCCGCGTCGTCGCGCGGACGACGCCGCTCGCGCCGTCCGCGCGCACCGTGCTCGCCGGGGTGCTGCGGCACGCCGGGCCGGACCATCCGTGGCCGCCCGAGCTGCCCGCCGGGGTCGCCGGCGGGCTGTACGGGGCGCATCCGCCGATCCGCTACGTCCGGACCGAGCCGGAGGCCGTCGTGGAGTTCAGCGGGGACGCCGCCGTGGAGGGCGGCCGGTGGCGGCACGCCGTCCGCTACGTCCGCATCCGGACGGACCTGTCGCCGGCCCAGGTCCCGCGGTTCGGTGAACCGCCCTGACCGCGGGCCCGGCGGCCCCCGCGCGCTCAGCGCAGCCAGTCGAGGATGTGCGCGTTGACGTCCTTCGGGCGGTCCAGCTGGAGGAAGTGACCGGCGCCCGGGACGAACTCGCCGCGCGAACCCGGCGGGAGGGCCGCGCGGACGGCGTCGAGATCGATCACGTCGGCGCCCAGGCAGCCGTCCTCGGCGCCGTGCAGGTAGAGGACGGGCAGCTCGCCGACGGCGGCCGCGGCCGCCTGCTCGGCGGCGTAGCGGTCGATCAGCCGGGACGGGTCGAGCATGGCGCGGTAGTAGCCGATGGCCGCCTCGATGTTGGCGGGCGCGGCGAGGCAGTCCATGACGTGGTCGACGTCTTCGGTGCGGTCGCGGCCGTCCGCCGGCGACCAGTCGCGCCACAGCCCCTCGACGAACGCGCGGTCCAGCGCCATCCCGGCCAGCGGCGTCTGGAAGAGGAAGATGTAGAACGAGCGCTTGAGCTGCTCGTAGTCGAAGAAGGCCGTCCCCATCACCGACATCGGCGGGACGGACATCGCGACGACCCTCCGCCACCGGTCCGGCGCGACGTTCGCGGCGCCGTAGGCGGTGAACGCGCCCCAGTCGTGCCCGATGACGACGGCGTCCGCGCCGCCGCCGAGGGCCTCGTGCAGGGCGATGGCGTCGGCGGCGAGGGCGCCGGTCTGGAAGGCGCCGTCCGCCGGGACGGACGTGGGCGCGTAACCCCGCATGAACGGGGCCACCGCGCGGTATCCGGCCGCGGCGAGTTCGGGCATGAGGTGCCGCCAGGTGTGCGGCGAGTCGGGGAAGCCGTGCAGGAGCAGCGCCAGCGGGCCGTCCGCGGGGCCCGCCGTGAGATATCCGAAGTCGAGCCCGTTCGCGCTGACCGATCCGGTCGTGATGTCGCTCATGTCCAGCCTCCTCGGTTCGCGGCGCACGCTACCCGGCGGCCGTGCGGGCGGGGGAGACCGGGTCGGCTAACCTTCGGATATCGGTGTATGACTTGCTATTTACAGCGGAATCCGTACTCACTTAGCATCGAGACGACTGGATCGATCGCACTGAGGGAAGCGTGATGACGGAGCCGGACGTGACCAGCCAGCAGCACGACGCGATGCAGAGGGCGGCGCGCGACCATCTGTGGATGCACTTCGCGCGCCACTCGGGATCCCAGGGCGGCGGCGAGATCCCGGTGATCGTCCGCGGTGACGGCGCCTACGTGTACGACTCGGCCGGCCGCCGCTACCTGGACGGGCTGTCCGGGCTGTTCACCGTCCAGGCCGGGCACGGGCGCGAGGAACTGGCGCAGGCCGCCGCCAAGCAGGCCGCCGAGCTGGCCTACTTCCCGATCTGGTCCTACGCGCACCCGAAGGCGGTGGAGCTGGCCGAGCGGCTCGCCGGCCTCGCGCCCGCCGATCTGAACCGGGTCTTCTTCACCACCGGCGGCGGGGACGCCGTCGAGAGCGCCTGGAAGCTCGCCAAGCAGTACTTCAAGATGACCGGCCGGCCCACCAAGCACAAGGTGATCAGCCGCGCGGTCGCCTACCACGGCACCCCGCACGGCGCGCTGTCGCTGACCGGGCTGCCCGGCCTGAAGGCCCCCTTCGAGCCGCTCGTGCCGAGCGCGTTCCGGGTGCCGAACACCAACATCTACCGGGCGACCGAGCACGCCGGCGACCCGGAGGCGTTCGGCCGGTGGGCCGCCGACCGCATCGAGGAGGTCATCGAGTTCGAGGGCCCCGACACCGTCGCGGCCGTGTTCCTGGAGCCGGTGCAGAACGCCGGCGGCTGCTTCCCGCCGCCGCCCGGCTACTTCGAGCGCGTCCGGGAGATCTGCGACCGGCACGACGTCCTGCTGGTGTCGGACGAGGTGATCTGCGCGTTCGGGCGCCTCGGCACGATGTTCGGCGCACAGCGGTTCGGCTACACGCCCGACATCATCACCTTCGCCAAGGGCGTGACCTCCGGGTACGCGCCGCTCGGCGGGATGCTCGTCGCCGACCGCCTCTTCGAGCCGTTCAGGCACGGGACGGAGATGTTCGCGCACGGCTACACCTTCGGCGGCCACCCCGTGGCGGCGGCCGTGGCGCTGGCCAACCTCGACCTGTTCGAGCGCGAGGACCTGAACGGCCACGTCATGCGCAACCGGGACGCGTTCCGGGGCACGCTGGAGCGCCTGCTCGACCTGCCGATCGTCGGGGACGTCCGCGGCGACGGCTTCTTCTACGGCATCGAGCTGGTGAAGGACCGGGACACCCGCGAGACGTTCGACGACGACGAGTGCGAGCGGCTGCTGCGCGGGTTCCTCGACAAGGCGCTCTACGAGGCGGGCCTGTACTGCCGCGCCGACGACCGCGGCGACCCCGTCGTCCAGCTGGCGCCGCCGCTGATCTGCGACCAGGCGCACTTCGACGAGATCGAGCAGATCCTCCGGTCCGTCCTCACGGAGGCGTGGGCCCGGATGTGAGCGGGATGCCGGGTCCGGGGGCGCCCCGGGCCCGGCACGGCTAATGTGAGGCGGGTCACCACCGCGATCAGTGTGCGCTTGCGGCTTTACTTTGAGAGGCTGCGTGTAAACCGAATCGAGTTCGGCATTGATAGGTGGTGGGCGCGTGCTCAAGGTCGAGGACATCAACCTGACCGACTGGGAGTTCTGGCGGCGGCCGCACGAGTACCGGCACGAGGCCTTCCAGGCGCTCCGCCGGCACTCGGAGCTGGTCCGCTTCGAGGAACCCGACATCATCATCGCGCCGCGGGGGCCCGGCTACTACGCGCTCACCCGGCACGCCGACATCATCGAGGCGTCCCGCCGCCCGCAGGACTTCTGCTCCGGCCGGGGCGCGATCAGCATCCCGGACATGCCCGGCGACATGCACGAGTACTTCGGCTCGATGATCAGCATGGACGACCCGCGGCACGCCAAGATCCGGCGCATCGTGTCCCGCGCGTTCTCACCGCGCATGATCCAGCGGTTCGAGGACAAGGTCGAGTCCGTCGCCGGGGAGATCGTCGAGAACATGGCGGCCGGCGGCGGCACCGGCGACTTCGTCGCGGACGTCGCCGCGCGGCTCCCGCTGCGGATCATCTGCGGGCTGATGGGCATCGGCGAGGAGCACTACCAAACCGTCCTGGACGCCACCAACGTCATCCTCGCCGGCAACGACTCGGAGTTCATCCCGTCCGACAATCCCGAGGAAATGGCGATGGCGCTGCTCGGCGCGGGCGAGACGCTGAAGGGCATCGTCGAGGACCTTGGCCGGCAGCGCCGCGAGAACCCCACCGACGACCTGACGTCCGCGCTGGTCAACGCCGAGGTCGGTTCGGGCGGAGAAATCGAGCAGGGCGGAGAGTCGCTCACCGACCAGGAACTCGGCTCGTTCTTCATCCTGCTGGTCGTCGCCGGCAACGAGACCACCCGCAACGCCATCGCGCACGGCCTCGACCTGTTCACGCGCAACCCCGACCAGCGGGCCCTGCTCGTCGAGGACTTCGACGGCCGCATGCCGGGCGCGATCGAGGAGATCGTCCGGTACGTGTCGCCGGTCATCTGGATGCGGCGCACCGCCACCCGCGACACCATGCTGAACGACCACGAGATCAAGGAGGGCGACAAGCTCATCCTCTACTACGGGTCGGCCAACCGCGACGAGTCCGTCTTCACCGACCCGGAGAAGTTCGACATCCTGCGCGACCCGAACCCGCACGTCGGGTTCGGCGGGCCGGGGCCGCACTTCTGCCTCGGCGCGCACCTGGCCCGGCGCGAGATCACCGTGATGTTCCGCGAGCTGCTGCGCCGGACGCCGGACATCCGCGCCGCCGCCGAGCCCGACCGGCTGGAGTCCAACTTCATCAACGGCATCAAGCGCCTGCCGTACACCTTCTGAACCGCCGTCCGGTCCCGGCGGACGCCGGGGCCGGGACCGGACGCGCGGTCAGCGCAGTTCGCGCTTGAGGATCTTGCCGGTGGCGGTCATCGGCAGCTCGTCGCGGAACTCGACGATCCGCGGGTACTTGTAGTTGGCGAACTGCTCCTTGCCCCAGGCGACCAGCTCGTCCTCGGTCACCGCCGCGCCCGGCTTGCGGATCACGTACGCCTTGATCTCCTCGCCGTGCGAGGGGTGCTCGACGCCCACGACCGCGGCCAGCGACACGTCCGGGTGCGTCATGAGGACCTCTTCGAGCTCCCGCGGGTACACGTTGTACCCGCCCCGGATGATCATGTCCTTGGAGCGGTCGATGATGTAGTAGTAGCCGTCCTCGTCGCGGCGGGCCACGTCGCCGGTGCGGAACCAGCCGTCCCTGATGGACGACTCGGTCGCCTCGGGGCGGCCGTAGTAGCCCTTCATGATGTTGTGCCCGCGGATGGCGATCTCGCCGGGCCCCTCGCCCTCGATCTCCTTCCAGTCGTCGTCGATCAGCTTCATCTCGACGCCCCAGACGGGCAGGCCGATCGAACCGGGCTTGGTCGGGCGGTCCGGGCGGTTGAACGAGGCCACCGGCGACGTCTCCGACAGGCCGTAGCCCTCCAGGACGTCCACGTCGAACTTCTGCTTGATCCCCTTGAGGACCTCCATCGGCAGCGCCGACCCGCCCGACACCGCGACCCGCAGGTTCTCCTTGATGGAGGCGATGTCCTCGGCGGAGGTGTCGGCGGTCAGCAGCCCCCAGTACATCGTGGGGACGCCGGCGAAGATGTTCACCTTCTCCTTCACCATCAGCTCGACGGCCTGCTTCGCGTCGAACCGCGGTTGCATGACGAGCGTCCCGCGCCGGTAGAAGCCAACGTTCATCACGCAGGTCTGGCCGAAGATGTGGAACAGCGGCAGCGTCACCAGCGACGTGTCGTGCAGCGTCCGGTAGAAGAGCGTGTCGTCCACCATCGCGTTCGACAGCAGGTTGCTGTGCGTGAGCTCCGCGCCCTTCGGCTGTCCCGTCGTCCCGCTCGTGTAGATGATGACGGCGGTGTCGTCCGGGCTGGTCTGCGCGCTGTCGAACGTGCCCGCCTGCCCGGCGAGCGCGGCCCAGAACAGCTCTGCGCCCTCGATCGGGGACTCGGTCGCCGCCGGGTTCGCCGGCAGCAGGAAGAAGTGCTCGCACCCCTCGGCCTGCGCGAAGCCCGCGTGCCCCATCTCGCCGAGCGGCAGCTCCGGCGTCCCCTCGAAGCAGAAGAACGCCTTCGCGTCGGAGTCGCCCAGGTGGTAGGCGATCTCCCGCGGCTTGAGCAGGACGTTCAGCGGGACGACCACCGCGCCCGCCTTGAGCGCCCCGAAGTACACCATCGGGAAGTACGGCAGGTTCGGGCTGGACAGCGCCACCTTGTCGCCCGGTCCGATGCCGCGCGACCGCAGGAGGTTCGCGACCTGGTTCGCGACCGAGTCGATGAACGCGTAGGAGAGCCGCAGGTCGCCGAACACCACGGCGTCCCGGTCGGGGGTCTCCCTGGCGGCGTCCTCCAGCAGCACGGACAGGTTGAGCATGGCACTCCTCGCGCGGAAAGGTGACCGGCAGGTTAGTTACCGCCGAGTCTACGAACGGTTCCGCACATCCTGGTGCACGGGGTCGCGGAAAGGCCACCCCTTCCGGCGCCTTGACGTGCTGTTTCGGATCACACACGGCTCCGGCGCCGGAGAAACGGCGAGCCGGAGGCGTTGACCACCGGCGAGAGGGCTTGCGGCTGCGCTACTCTTGATGTATGTCGGCCAGGCTGCTCCTCGAACGACCACGTTGACGCGCGGACGTCAGCGTGGTGGCCCCTCCTTGCGAGGGGCCGTTTCATGTCGGCGGTCGGCCCACGACCAGGAAGTACGAAGCCAAGCGGTACGAAGCGGAGTCTGTAAGCGTGAGCAGCGACGAGCAGTACGACCCCCGGGCAGTTCAGGACAAGTGGCAGGCCCGCTGGGCGGAGCTCGACCCGTTCGCGGCCGATGAGAAGGACACCGGCACCGAGCGGCGCTACGCGCTGGACATGTTCCCCTACCCCAGCGGCGACCTGCACATGGGGCACGCGGAGGCGTTCGCCATCGGTGACGTCCCCGCGCGGTACTGGCTGCAGCGCGGCTACAACGTCCTGCACCCCATCGGGTGGGACTCCTTCGGCCTGCCGGCCGAGAACGCCGCCATCAAGCACGACTCGCACCCCTCCGAGTGGACCTACGCCAACATCGAGACGCAGGCGGCCTCCTTCCAGCGGTACGCGCCGTCCTTCGACTGGTCGCGGCGCCTGCACACCTCCGACCCCGAGTACTACAAGTGGACGCAGTGGCTGTTCCTGCGCTTCTACGAGCGGGGCCTGGCCTACCGCAAGGGCGGGCACGTCAACTGGTGCCCGAAGGACCAGACCGTCCTGGCCAACGAGCAGGTCGTCGGCGGGCACTGCGAGCGCTGCGGCGCGCTGGTCGAGAAGCGCGTGCTGACCCAGTGGTACTTCAAGATCACCGACTACGCCGACCGGCTGCTGGACGACATGGAGCAGCTGGAGGGCAAGTGGCCCGAGCGGGTCCTGCTGATGCAGCGCAACTGGATCGGCCGCTCCACCGGCGCCGACGTCGACTTCGTCATCGAGGGGCGCGACGAGCCGGTCACCGTCTACACCACCCGTCCCGACACGCTGTACGGCGCCACCTTCATGGTCGTGGCGGCCGACGCGGCGCTGGCCGAGGAGGTCTGCCACCCCGACCACCGGGCCGCGTTCGAGGCCTACCGCGAGGAGGTCTCGCGGGAGAGCGAGATCGAGCGGCTGTCCACCGAGCGCGAGAAGACCGGCGTGTTCCTGGGCCGCTACGCGGTCAACCCGGTCAACGGGGAGCGGCTGCCCGTCTGGGCGTCCGACTACGTGCTGGCCGAGTACGGGCACGGCGCGATCATGGCCGTCCCGGCGCACGACCAGCGCGACCTGGACTTCGCGCTGAAGTTCGGCCTGCCCGTCCGCGTCGTCGTCGAGACCGGGCTGCCCGACCCCGCCGAGACCGGCGTCGCCACCCCCGGCGACGGCGCCATCGTCAACTCCGGGCCGATCGACGGGCTGACCAAGGCCGACGGCATCGCCCGCATCATCGAGATCCTGGACGGGCGGGGGACCGGCCGCGCCTCGGTCAACTTCCGGCTGCGCGACTGGCTGGTGTCCCGGCAGCGGTTCTGGGGCTGCCCGATCCCGATCGTGCACTGCGAGGCGTGCGGTGAGGTCCCCGTCCCGGACGAGCAGCTGCCGGTGCGGCTGCCCGAGGGGCTGCGCGGCGCCGACCTGGCGCCCAAGGGCACCTCGCCGCTGGCCGCCGCGTCGGACTGGGTCAACACCGAGTGCCCCAAGTGCGGCGGCGCCGCCAAGCGCGACACCGACACCATGGACACGTTCGTCGACTCGTCCTGGTACTACTTCCGGTACTGCTCGCCCGGCTACGAGGGCGGCCCGTTCGACGTCGAGCAGGTCCGCCGCTGGATGCCCGTCGACCAGTACACCGGCGGCGTCGAGCACGCCATCCTGCACCTGCTGTACAGCCGGTTCTTCACCAAGGTCCTGTACGACATGGGCATGGTCGAGTTCACCGAGCCGTTCCGCCGGCTGCTGAACCAGGGCCAGGTGATCAACCAGGGCAAGGCGATGTCGAAGTCGCTGGGCAACGGCGTCGACCTGGGCGAGCAGATCGGCGAGTTCGGGGTGGACGTTGTCCGGCTGGCGATCCTGTTCTCCGGCCCGCCCGAGGACGACATCGACTGGGCGGACGTGTCCCCGCACGGCATGGCGAAGTTCCTGTCCCGCGTGCACCGCATCGCCACCGAGGTCTCGTCCGCGCCGGGCGCCGACCCGGCGACCGGCGACACGGCGCTGCGCAGAGTCACGGCCCGCACCGTCGATGAGGCCACCACTCTGGTCGAGACCGAGCGGTTCAACGTGGCGATCGCGCGGATCATGGAGCTGGTCACCGCGACCCGCAAGGCCATCGACTCCGGGCCCGGCGCCGCCGACCCGGCCGTCCGGGAGGCCGCCGAGACGATCGCGGTCCTGCTGTCGCTGTTCGCGCCCTACACCGCCGACGAGGCGTGGGAGCTGCTGGGCCGCACCGCCCCGGTGATCCGCGCGGGCTGGCCGTCCGCCGACCCGGCGCTGCTGGTGGAGGAGTCGGTCACCTGCGTCGTGCAGATCGCCGGGAAGGTCCGCGACCGGCTGGAGGTCGCGCCCGGCATCGCCGACGAGGAGCTGGAGCGCAGGGCGCTGGCCTCGCCCAAGATCCAGGACGCGCTGGGCGGCGCCGAGATCATGAAGATCATCGTCCGCGCTCCCAAGATCGTCAACATCGTCCCCAAGCGCTGACCGCCCCGCCCGCGCCGCCACCGCGGCGGCGCGGGGCCGGTTGGCCGTGACCGTTCGCGGACGTGACGGCGGGCATGCCGAAAGGCCGCCGGGGTGCTCCGGCGGCCGCTCGGGCGTGCGCTACATCTTGCGGAGGACCGCGACGACGCGGCCCAGCACCGACGCCTCGTCGCCGGGGATCGGCTCGTAGGCGGAGTTCTGCGGCATCAGCCAGATATGGCCGTCGCGGCGCTTGAACGTCTTCACCGTGGCCTCGCCGTCGATCATGGCGGCCACGATGTCGCCCTGCTCGGCCACCGGCTGCTGCCGGACGACGACCCAGTCGCCGTCCGCGATCGCGGCCTCGATCATCGAGTCGCCGGTGACCTTCAGCAGGAAGTGCGTGCCCTCGCCGACGAGCTGCTTCGGCAGCGTGAACACGTCCTCGACGGCCTCCTCGGCGAGGATCGGGCCACCGGCGGCGATCCGGCCGACGAGCGGCACGTAGGCGGGCGCGGGCTGCGCCGAGGCCGGCTGGCCCCCGGCGGCCTCGAAGGCCTCCTCGTCGGTGCGCACCGGGGTCGCGCCCGGCACCCGCACCTCGACCGCGCGCGGCCGGTTGGGGTCGCGCCGCAGGAACCCCTTGCGCTGGAGCGACCGGAGCTGGTGGGACACGCTGGAGGTGCTGGTCAGCCCCACGGCCTCGCCGATCTCGCGCATCGAGGGCGGGTACCCGCGCCGCTGGACGGAGTCGCGGATCACCTCCAGCACCATGCGCTGCCGCTGCGTCAGGCCCGTCTCGTCCATCGGCCCGTCGGGCAGCTCCCGGACCTTGCTCATCGCTCGTCGCCTCCCGGGCGCCTCGATCGGTCACTCCTTGTCATGAACGCTATCGCGTCCCGGCCTAATGATCAAACAATTGTTCGAAGATGTGCTCGCTTTTTCGGGACGCTCCCTGGTAGAACATCGTACAGGCGTTCGATCGAAAATTCATTCGACGTCGAGGAGGGGAGAGATGTCCGGTTCACCGCGCAGTGACCGTGCCCCGATCCGCCTGACCCGCCGCGGCCGCGCCGTCCTGGTCGGCTTCGCCGCCACCGTCACCCTCGTCGCCCTGTGGCTCACCGTGGGCCCCGGCGCCTTCGCCGGCGATCGCGGGCACGGCGGCCCGGCCCGTCCGGCCCGCACCGTGGTCGTGGGGCCCGGTGACACGCTGTGGGGCATCGCGTCCGCCGCCGACCCGGGCGCCGACCCGCGGCGGACCGTCCGGCGCATCATGGACCTCAACGGGCTCGGCGGCGACCCCGTCGTCCGTCCCGGCCAGGAGATCCGCCTCCCCGCCGGCTGACCCCTCCGGCGATGCCGCCGCTCGGCGGGCCCGCGACGCCTCCGACCAGGCGATCCGTGACGGCGGCGGACGCTGCGTGACGACACGCCCGGGACGAAATCGAGGACGCGCGAGATGACCTGCGCGGACGTGCCGGATGTGACGCGCGAGGCCCCCGATCAGGTTGCGAAGGCCTCCGTCGAGCCGTACGGTTGACCACAACATCTAGTAGTAACACCGATGTAGTTCCCTATATATGGCGCCTCCATCGGTGTAAGTCGTTTACGTCAGGGGAGGGATCGAACGTGCACTGCCCGTTCTGCCGCAACCCCGACACCAAAGTGATCGACAGCCGTTCCACCGACGACGGCGGCGCCATTCGGCGGCGCCGCTCGTGCGCGGAATGCGGCAAGCGATTCACGACGCAGGAGAATGTGCTCGTGATGGTGGCCAAGCGCAGCGGGGTCACCGAGCCGTTCTCCCGGGAAAAGATCATCGCCGGGGTGCGCAGGGCCTGCCAGGGCCGTCCGGTCGACGAGGATGCGCTCGCGAAGCTGGGGCAGCGGGTCGAAGAGGCGATCAGGTCGTCCGGATCCGCGGAAATCCCCTCGCACGAGATCGGCCTCGCCATCCTGGGGCCGCTCGGCGAACTCGATGAGGTCGCCTATCTGCGATTCGCCTCGGTCTACCGGAGCTTCGAGTCGCTGGACGACTTCGCCAAGGAGATCGAAGCACTGCGGAAGGCCGGTTCCTCGGGGGAGCCCGGCCCGTCCCGGTAGGGACGGATTCCGGCATCACAAAGCAGCACATTGAAGGCGCCTCCGCGCGGGCATGTCCCGTGCGGCGGCGGAGTTGTTCCTGAACAGGGCCCGGCGGAAGCCCGAGAAGGGGGAAGTCCATGACGGAGACGGTGAGCGGCTCGGCGGCGCGGCGCGGCAAGGGGGGCCGCAAGGGGCTGAAGGTCGAGCGCATCTTCACCACGCCCGGCGTGCACCCGTACGACGAGATGCGCTGGGAGCGTCGTGACGTCGTCATGACCAACTGGCGGGACGGCTCGGTCAACTTCGAGCAGCGCGGCGTCGAGTTCCCCGACTTCTGGTCGCTGAACGCCGTCAACATCGTCACGTCCAAGTACTTCCGCGGCGCGGTCGGCACCCCGCAGCGGGAATGGAGCCTGAAGCAGCTCGTCGACCGCGTCGTCCGCGTCTACGTCGAGACGGGCCTCAACGAGGGCTACTTCGCGTCCCCGGAGGACGCCGAGATCTTCGACCACGAACTGAAGTACGCCCTCGCCCACCAGCTCTTCAGCTTCAACTCGCCGGTCTGGTTCAACGTCGGCACGAAGAGCCCGCAGCAGGTGAGCGCGTGCTTCATCCTGTCGGTGGACGACACGATGGAGTCGATCCTCGACTGGTACAAGGAAGAGGGCGTCATCTTCAAGGGCGGCTCCGGAGCCGGCCTGAACCTCTCCCGCATCCGCTCCAGCAAGGAACTGCTCTCCTCCGGCGGCACCGCGAGCGGCCCCGTCTCCTTCATGCGCGGCGCCGACGCGTCCGCCGGGACGATCAAGTCGGGCGGCGCGACCCGCCGCGCCGCGAAGATGGTCGTGCTCGACGTCGACCACCCCGACGTCGAGGAGTTCATCGCGACCAAGGCGCGCGAGGAGGACAAGATCCGCGCGCTGCGGGACGCCGGGTTCGACATGGACCTCGGCGGCAAGGACATCGGCAGCGTCCAGTACCAGAACGCGAACAACTCCGTCCGCGTGTCGGACGAGTTCATGCAGGCCGTGGAGTCGGGCGGCGAGTTCGGGCTGCGCGCCCGGATGACCGGCGAGGTCATCGACACGGTCAAGGCCAAGGACCTGTTCCGCCTGATGGCCAAGGCCGCCTGGGAGTGCGCCGACCCCGGCATCCAGTACGACGACACGATCAACGACTGGCACACCAACCCGGAAACCGGGCGTATCACCGCAAGTAACCCTTGTTCGGAATACATGTCCCTGGACAACTCGTCCTGCAACCTCGCGAGCATCAACCTGCTGAAGTTCCTCACCGACGCGGGGACGTTCGACGTCGCGAAGTTCGTGAAGCTCACCGAGCTGATCATCACGGCGATGGACATCTCGATCACCTTCGCCGACTTCCCGACGGAGAAGATCGCCGAGACGACCCGCGACTACCGCCAGCTCGGCATCGGCTACGCCAACCTGGGCGCGCTGCTGATGGCGACGGGGCACGCCTACGACTCCGAGGGCGGCCGGTCCATCGCCGCCGCCATCACCTCGCTGATGACGGGCGTCGCTTACAAGCGGTCCGCGGAGATCGCCGGCGTCGTCGGCCCGTACGCCGGGTACGCGCGCAACGCCGAGGCGCACAAGCGCGTCATGCGCAAGCACGCCGCCGCCAACGACGGCATCCGCACGCTGGACGAGATGGACAAGGCGATCCACGCCGCCGCCGCCAAGCAGTGGGCGGACTGCCTCAAGGCCGGCGAGAAGCACGGCTACCGCAACGCCCAGGCCAGCCTCCTCGCGCCGACCGGCACGATCGGCCTGATGATGGACTGCGACACCACCGGCATCGAGCCCGACCTCGCGCTGATGAAGTTCAAGAAGCTCGTCGGCGGCGGGTCCATGCAGATCGTCAACCACACGGTGCCGCGCGCGCTGGAGAAGCTCGGCTACCAGCAGGAGCAGATCGAGGCGATCGTCGAGTACATCGCCGAGCACGGCCACGTGGTGGACGCGCCCGGCCTGCGCCCCGAGCACTACGAGGTGTTCGACTGCGCGATGGGCGAGCGGGCGATCAGCCCGATGGGCCACGTCCGGATGATGGCGGCGGTCCAGCCGTTCCTGTCCGGCGCGATCTCCAAGACGGTCAACATGCCGGAGAAGGCCACCATCGAGGACATCGAGAAGGTGTACTTCGAGGGCTGGCGGCTCGGCCTGAAGGCACTAGCGATCTACCGCGACAACTGCAAGGTCGGCCAGCCCCTCTCCGCCGCCGGCAAGAAGGAGCAGGAGAAGGCGGAGCCCGCCGAGGCGCTGGCGCCCCGCCCGGTCCGCCGGCGGCTGCCGAAGCAGCGCCCCGCGACCGTCACCCGCTTCTCCGTCGCGGGCGCCGAGGGCTACATGACCGCCTCGTCCTACCCGGACGACGGTGTCGGGGAGGTCTTCCTCAAGCTCGGCAAGCAGGGCTCCACGCTCGCCGGCGTGATGGACGCCTTCTCCATGGCGATCTCCATCAGCCTGCAGTACGGCGTCCCGCTGGAGACGTGGGTGGAGAAGTTCACCAACATGCGGTTCGAGCCCGCCGGCATGACCGACGACCCCGACATCCGCATGGCGACCTCGGTGATGGACTACATCTTCCGCCGCCTGGCGCTGGACCACCTCCCCTACGAGGAGCGCGCCGGCCTCGGCATCTTCACCGCCGACGAGCGCGCGATGCAGGCCAACGGCGAGGACCCGGCCGCCCTGCACGGCGAGGACGAGGTCGACCACGAGTCGCTCGCCCAGTCCGCCGCGATCACGCCGCCCGCCGCCCCGGCCCCGGCCCCGGCGCACGAGGCGCACTCGTCCGTGGAGGCCATCGAGAGCCGCCAGGGCCGCACCGCCGACGCCCCGCTCTGCCTGACCTGCGGCACGAAGATGCGCCCCGCGGGCAGCTGCTACGTCTGCGAAGGCTGCGGCTCCACCAGCGGCTGCAGCTGAGCAACGCGAACCCCGGTAAGTACGTCAGGTGCTCGACGTGCTTACCGGGGTTCTCGCATTCCCGCTCTGCCGACGGGCCGGGTCAGGGTGATTCGGGGTCGTCGGTGGGGGGCTTGATGGGCTGGGTCGTGGAGGCTCGGCGGCGCTGGGGGTTCTTGCGGCGGCCCGCTACCAGGAGGTCGTCGT
>NZ_SMJW01000154.1 GCF_004348335.1 Actinomadura bangladeshensis
GGTTACCGGGGGTGGGCGGCGGCCTGACTCTGACCCGGCGGTCCCCGGGCAGGTGGGAGGGGGTGTGGTCGGTCAGGAAGGGTGGTAAGGAAGGACTCACGCGGACGTACGGTTAGCCCGGAATGGCCCTCGTTTGCTTGCTCATTACCTCTATGCCGCTTACCGTTACGGCAGTGAGGAGTTACTCCGCGTCTCGCGGATTGCCATACGACGGAGCACGTTCCAGCAGCTGAGAGGCATACAGGACACGTTCGTCGACCGGATTCGGCCGGGTCGCCGGGGGCGCGCCGCGCGCGGTCCCGCGCTGCCGTGCATCCGCGCGCGAGTAAATCCTCGCTAGGCAGGGCCCCGAAGTCAGGACGGGCCCGCGGCGAGGAAGGATCTGCCTCATGGAGAGCGTCCTGCTGGGTGCAGCGCTGCTGGTGACCCTGGTCGCTCTCGTCATCGTGATCCTGTGGCGCCCCGGCATGCCCGGCAGAGCGGCGGCGGAGATCGCGCGTGCGCAGAGCGAGGCCGACGAGATCCGGTCGAAGGCGAAGCGGGACGCCGCGGACGTCGTGGAGAAGGCCGAGCGGGAGACGCAGCGGATGGTGGCCGCGGCCCGCGCCGAGATCGAGGAGGAGGGCCGCGGGCTGCGCGACGACCTGCGGACCGTCCGGGAGGATCTGGAACGCCGGGAAGCGCGGCTCGCCGAGCGCGAGCAGCGGCTCGACGGCGAGATGCGGCGGCTCGAGGAGTGGCAGGGGCGGCTCACCGAGGCCGGGCAGGCCCTCGACGCCCGCAAGGAGGAGCTGGCCGGCGTCGCCGAGGAGCGGCGCAAGGTGCTGGAGCGGGCGGCCGGGCTGACCGCCGAGCAGGCCAAGGGCGAGCTGGTCGCGGCGATCGAGAACCAGGCGAAGCGCGAGTCGATCCCGATCGTGCGGGAGATCGAGAACACGGCGCGGGCGGAGGGCGACAAGCGCGCCCGCAAGATCGTGACGCTGGCGATCCAGCGGGTCGCCAGCGAGCAGACGGCCGAGTCGGTCGTGTCGGTGCTGCACCTGCCGAGCGACGAGATGAAGGGTCGCATCATCGGGCGGGAAGGCCGCAACATCCGGGCGTTCGAGACGACGACCGGGGTGAACCTGATCATCGACGACACGCCGGAGGCGGTGCTGCTGAGCTGCTTCGACCCGGTGCGCCGCGAGGTCGGGCGGCTGACGCTGGAGAAGCTCGTCCTGGACGGCCGCATCCACCCGCAGCGCATCGAGGAGATCTACGAGCGCAGCCGCAGCGACGTGGAGCAGCTGTGCGTCCGGGCCGGTGAGGACGCCCTGGTCGAGGTCGGCATCGCCGACATGCACCCGGAGCTGATCGCGCTGCTCGGGCAGCTGCGGTACCGGACGTCCTACGGGCAGAACGTGCTCAAGCACCTGATCGAGTCCGCGCACATCGCGGGCGTCATGGCGAGCGAGCTGCGGCTGCCCGTCGAGGTCGCCAAGCGCTGCACGCTGCTGCACGACATCGGCAAGGCGCTCACACACGAGGTGGAGGGCAGCCACGCGCTGATCGGCGCCGAGATCGCCCGCCGGTACGGGGAGCACGAGGACGTCGTCCACGCGATCGAGGCGCACCACAACGAGGTCGAGGTCCGCACGGTCGAGGCGGTGCTGACGCAGGCGGCGGACGCCGTGAGCGGCAGCCGCCCGGGGGCGCGCAGGGAGTCGCTGGAGGCCTACGTCAAGCGCCTCGAACGGCTCGAGCAGATCGCCCGCGAGAAGCACGAGGGCGTGGAGAAGGTCTTCGCCATGCAGGCCGGGCGCGAGATCCGCGTGATGGTGAAGCCGGACACGGTCGACGACATCCAGGCGCAGGTCATCGCCCGCGACATCGCCAAGCAGGTCGAGGACGAGCTGACCTACCCGGGCCAGATCCGCGTCACCGTCGTGCGGGAGTCCCGCGCCATCGAGTTCGCCCGCTGAGCGCCGCCCGGGCGTTCGGCGTCCCGTCCGGCCGGCCACTCCCTGCTCGACGTCCGGTCCTGCGTCGTTCCCCGAGGTCAGCCCACCGTCAGGTTGATGGGTTCCACACCGCGCGGCTCGAAACCGAGGGTCTGGCCGTAGAAGGCGAGTTCGGCCTCCAGGGAGCGGATGACCGTGCCCGCCTTCCGGAACCCGTGCGACTCGCCCTCGAACGTGAGGTAGGCGTACGGCATCTTCTTGTCGGCCAGCGCCAGCGCGAACCGCTCGGACTGGTCCGGCGGCACCACCGGGTCGTTCAGCCCCTGCAGCAGCAGGACGGGGCACGCCGTCTTGTCGGCGTGGCCGAGCGGTGAGCGCTCCTCGTAGGCGCGCTCGAAGCCGGGCAGCGGGCCGATGAGCCCGAACAGGTAGTGCGACTCGAAGTCGTGGGTGGCCTCGGCGAAGCTCTGCAGGTCGCTGATGCCGAAGTAGGACGTCGCGGCCTTGAACACGCCGGTCTGCGTGATCGCGGCCAGCGTCGTCCAGCCGCCCGCGGAACCGCCCCGGATGGCCAGCCGCGCCGGGTCGGCTATGCCGCCGTCCACGAGCGCCTGGGCGGCGGCTATCGCGTCCTCCACGTCGACCACGCCCCACTGGCGGCGCAGCCGTTCGCGGTAGGCGCGGCCGTAGCCGGTCGATCCGCCGTAGTTGACGTCGATGACGCCGATGCCGCGGCTGGTGAAGTAGACCCGCTCCAGGTCGAGCACCTTGGAGACCCGGCCGGTCGGCCCGCCGTGCACGAACACGACGTACGGCGGCAGCTCGCCCTCGGGCGCGGCGGCCTCCGGGTTCGTGGGCGGGAACACGTACGCGTGGACGGGACGCCCGAACGGCCCTTCCAGGCGTTCGGCGCGCGGCTTGGACAGGTACGCGACGTTCGGCAGCTCGGCCAGCTCCCGGCGCAGCCCCTCGACCCGCCCCGTCGTGGTGTCGACCCGGACGACGGAGGCCGGCAGGTCGGGGCCGCCGCCGATGCCGACGATCGTCGTCCCGTCCGCGGACAGCTGCGTCGCCCAGTGCTCGTAGGGGACCTCCAGGTCGACGAGGTCGAGCGTCTCCGGGTCGTAGACGCCGAGCCGCATGTCGCCCTCCCCGTGCAGGACGGCGAGGCACCCGTCGCCGAGCAGCGCGTACGGCATGCCGCCGAGCTGCCACAGCGGTCCGGCGAACTCCTCCTCGGCCGGGTACAGCGCCTGCGGCGACTCGCCGTGCAGGCCGACCTGGTAGATGTTCCACCAGCCGGGCCAGTCGGAGATGACGTACAGGGACTCGTCGTCGCGCCACAGCGGCGCGAGGGCCGACTCCTTCAGCCCGCCCTTGACGGTCCGCGGCGCGACCGTGCGGCCGTCCTCGATCGCGGCGACGCGCACCTCGGTGCCGTCCCACGGCATGCGCGGATGGTTCCACTGCACCCACGCCAGGTGCCCGCCGCCGGGCGACGGGGCGGGGCTCGCGTAGAACTGCGCGCCGGTGACCAGCTCGCGGATGGCGCCGGCGTCCTCGGCGGCGCGGCCGTCCAGCGGGACGGCCACGATGGCGCGCCGGATGCCCGTCACGGCGGGCTCCTCGGCGGGCTCCGGCGCCTCCTCGCCCTCGGCGGGCGCCGGCTCCGGCGGCGCGGCGATGTGGCCCTCGCAGACGCACCAGACCTCCGTCCCGTCCGGGGACAGGACGTAGTCGGCGTACCGCAGCCCCGCCGGGACGGCCGGCGCGGGCGTCAGCGGGTAGGGCTTCGGGTCGCCCTCGTCCAGCCGGTGGAGCCGCTGGTCGTCGTAGTTGGAGAACACGACCGACCAGCCCTCGGCGGTGCGGACCGGCAGGTAGGACCGGCCGCCGTACTCGTGGACGCGGGTGCGCGCGTCCCACGGCGCCTGCAGCAGTTCCGTGCGATGCCCGCCCTTGAGATGGATGACCGTGGTCCGCCCGTCCTCCTCGGGCCGGGTCTCCTGCCACCAGACGTCATCGCCCGCGACGGTGGGGAAACTGAGGCGCAGCCGGGCGCGGGCGACATCGGCCGCGGAGATGGGGGAGGGCCAGGAGCCGTAGGGGAGGGTCGCACGAGCGGTCATAACAGGAATCGTCCCGCATACGGGGATCGGTTGGGGCCATGACGGCCCGTTTGACTTCGGAAAGATACAAGGCGGCCACCAGGAGACTCACCGGCGAGAGTCGCCTGGACGCGATGGACACGGCGACGGAGACGGCGACGGGGGCGCCACCGGAGACCGGCGGCGCCCCCGAAGCGGGCGTGCGGGAGGCGTCAGGCCGACGGGACGGCCTGCTGCGCGGTCCCGACCCCGGCGACCGGCGGCGCCCCGCCCGTCCCCATGGTCTTCGCCTGCGTCTTGCGGCTGCGGCGGCTGCGCGCCTCCAGCCACGTCGCCAGCCGGCTCACCGACATGTTGATCGCGATGTAGATGACCGCGACCACGATCCCCGCCTGCAGGACGTTGTTGCTGTAGTTGGCGGGCACCTGCTTGAAGCCCGCCTGCAGCAGCTCGGGGTAGGCGATGATGAACCCGAGCGCGGTGTCCTTGAGCAGGACGACGATCTGGCTGACGATCGCCGGCATCATCACGGTGATGGCCTGCGGCAGCAGGACAAGCCGCATGACGCCGTTCTTGCGCAGGCCGATCGAGTAGGCGGCCTCCGACTGGCCCTTCGGGATCGACAGGACGCCCGCGCGGACGACCTCGGCGAGCACCGAGCCGTTGTACATGGTGAGGCCGAACACCACCGCCGCGAACGCGGGCACGGTGACGACGCCGGCGTTGCTCTCCACGCCGAAGATCGAGAAGAAGTAGTCGACCGAGATGCGCTGCAGCTGGCCGAACTGCGACTCGGCGATCTCCGGGCTGATCTTGTTCGGGACGAAGAACGCCAGGAAGATCAGGATCAGCAGCGGGATGCCGCGGAAGAACTCCACGACCGCGCCGGCCGGGAGCCGGATCCACCAGTGGTCGGAGAGCCGCGCCAGGCCGAACACGATGCCGAACAGCAGCGCCAGCACGGTCGCGACGGCGGCGGCCTTCAGCGTGTTCAGCAGGCCCGGGATGATCAGGTGCCGCCAGACCGTCCACTTGGTGAACGGCGTCCAGAGCTTCTCCGCGAACTGGCCCTTGTCGGCCAGCCGCCAGATGAGCGCGGCGAGGACCGCGGCGAGCACCACCGTCACGACGGTGGTGAGCACCGTGTTCCGCCTCCGGGCCCGCGGCCCGGGAATGTCGAAGAGTACGGTCGCTTCCCTGCTCACCGCGCCTGCCTTTCCGGGGGGCGACCCCCAGGCCCCCGAAGTCGGTGGCCCGACGATCCTCGCTTCGCTGCGGTCATCGGGCCACCGCCATCCGCTTGGCCAGCCAGCCGAAGAAGTAGCCGGTCGGGAGGGTGAGGATCAGGAAGCCGACGGCCACGCCGAGGAACAGCGGGATGACGCCGTTGGCGAACGTGGGCTTGTCGACGATCGTCTTGGTGACCAGCGCCACCTCGGCGTAGCTCGCCGCGGACGCGACCGTGGTGTTCTTGATCATCGCGATGAAGACGCTGCCCAGCGGCGCGATGATCGCGCGGAACGCCTGCGGCAGGATGATCATGCGCAGCGACTGGGTGAAGGTCAGGCCGACCGAGCGCGCCGCCTCCGCCTGCCCCAGCGGGACGGTGTTGATCCCCGACCGGAGCGTCTCGCAGACGAACGCGCCGGTGTAGGCGGACAGGCCGAGGACGGCCCACCAGTAGTAGGTGACCGACGAGTTCGAGGAGAACTTCAGCGCGAGGATGTCGTTGAGCCCGAGGCTGCACATCAGCAGCACCAGCGTCAGCGGCGTGTTGCGGACGATGCTGACGTAGCCCGTGCCGAAGCCGCGCAGCACCGGGATGGGGGCGACGCGGAAGCTCGCCAGCACCGTGCCGATGACGAGGGAGAGCACCGCGGCCGCGGCCGCCAGGCGGATCGTCGCCCAGAACCCCTGCAGGATCTCGTCGAAGCTGTCGAAGAACGGGCTGAAATCAAACATTGCTCAGCTGTTTCATGGCGTTCCAGCGGTGTCGGGCCGGCGGCGGGGCCGGCACGGGTGGGGCCGCCCGAGTGGGCCGGGTGCCGTCCGTCCGCGCCGGTGCGTCCCGGGAAAGCGCTCCCGTGGGACGCACCGGCGCGGCGGGCCTCAGACGCGGCCCCGGGTCAGGAGCAGCCCTCCATCTGCGGGGCGGTCGTGACGAGCTTCAGGCCGGTGCCGGCGAAGTGCTTCTCCAGCAGCGTCTTGGCGGTGCCGTCGGAGTACATGTCGGTGACGGCCTTGTTGACGGCCTCGCAGGTCTCGGTGTCGCCCTTCTTGATGCCGACGCCGTACTTCTCGTCGGTGAAGGGGTCGTTGATGACCTTGAAGGAGCCCTTCTGCTGGTTGGCGAACCCGGCGAGGATCAGGTCGTCGGTGCTGACCGCGTCCAGCGCGCCGGACTTCAGCTTGCTCACGCACTCGGAGTAGCTGCTGGCGTCCACCAGCGTGACGCCCTTGATGTTGAGCTTGCCGTCCGGCGGGCCCTCGGTGATGCGGCGGAAGGAGTTGGACCCGGCGGCCTTGCAGAGCTTCTTGCCCTTGAGGTCGGACGCCTTCTTGATGTCGGTGTTGTCGGCGTTGACCATCGTGTCCTGGTGCGCGACGTAGTAGGGACCGCCGAAGGTCACCTGCTGCTTGCGCGCCTCGGTGATGGAGTAGGTCGCGACCACGAGGTCGACCTGCCCGCCGCCGAGGAACGACTCGCGGTTCGCGGAGGTCGTCTCCTTGAACGTGATGCCGCCCTCGGGGACGCCCAGCTTCTGGGCGATGTACTTGGCGACGTCGACGTCGAAGCCGTCATAGGTGCCGTCGGGCTTCTTCAGGCCCAGCGCCGGCTGGTCGAACTTGATGCCGATGGTCAGCTTCTTGTCGTCCTTGGCCTTCTGGACGACGGTCTTGGCCTCGGTCTTCTCGGTGTCGCTGCCACACGCGCTGAGCGCCAGGGACAGCGCCATCCCCGCCCCGATGAGGGCGCCGAAACGACGTACTCGCATTGCTCGTCCTACCTCTGCTCTCTGCCGGAGCCCCGCGGCTCAGTGCGTGAGGATCTTTGAAAGGAAGTCCTTCGCGCGGTCGGTGCGCGCGTTGGTGAAGAACTCGTCGGGGGTGTTCTCCTCGACGATCTGGCCGTCCGCCATGAACACGACCTTCTGGGCGGCCCGCCGCGCGAACCCCATCTCGTGCGTGACGACGATCATCGTCATGCCCTCCCGCGCGAGGCCCGTCATGACGTCCAGCACCTCGTTGACCATCTCCGGGTCGAGCGCGGAGGTCGGCTCGTCGAAGAGCATCACCTTGGGCCGCATGGCGAGGGAGCGCGCGATCGCCGCCCGCTGCTGCTGCCCGCCGGACAGCTGCGCCGGGTACTTGCCGGCCTGGTTGGCGATGCCGACCCGGTCGAGCAGCTGCATCGCGTGCTCGTGCGACTCCTGCTTGCCCTGCTTGCGGACCTTCACCGGCCCGAGCATGACGTTCTCGAGGATCGTCTTGTGGGCGAACAGGTTGAACGACTGGAACACCATGCCGACGTCGGCGCGGAGCTTGGCGAGCTCCTTGCCCTCCTTGGGCAGCTCCTCGCCGTCCACGAGGATCTTGCCGCCGTCGATGGGCTCCAGCCGGTTGATCGACCGGCACAGGGTCGACTTGCCGCCCCCGGACGGGCCGATGACGACGACGACCTCGCCGGAGTTCACCGTGAGATTGATGTCCTTGAGGACGTGCAGCTCGCCGAAGTGCTTGTTGACGTTCTCCACCACGACGAGGGGCCGGGCCTCCGCGGGGGCCGGCTCCGGAACGGAGTCCTCCGGCTCGTCCTTGGTCAGGTCGAGCCCGCCTTCGCTGTCCGTCATGCGGTCGGACTTTACGTCATGCTCTGACCCGCGAAAGTCGCCGGGCGGTACCGATACGATCACGAATCCCCATGTCGGACGGGGTACGTCGTGGCAGAGAGTGATCATCGCCGGTGGGCGTTCCGCCTGGGCGCGGCGGGCCCGTACCCTTGGTTACCGTCATGAGTGCGCCAATGGAGACGGCCCCCCGTACGTACGAGATCCGTACCTACGGGTGCCAGATGAACGTCCACGACTCCGAGCGGCTGTCCGGGCTGCTGGAGTCGGCCGGTTACGTCCGCGCGGAGGGTGCCGAGCCCGACGTGGTGGTTTTCAACACCTGCGCGGTGCGTGAGAACGCCGACAACCGGCTTTACGGGAACCTCGGCCATCTGCGGCCGGTCAAGGACGGTCATCCGGGCATGCAGATCGCCGTCGGCGGCTGCCTCGCGCAGAAGGACCGCGACACCATCGTCAAGCGCGCCCCCTGGGTGGACGTCGTGTTCGGCACCCACAACATCGGGTCGCTGCCGGCGCTGCTGGAGCGGGCCCGCGTGCAGAGCGAGGCGCAGGTCGAGATCGAAGAGTCGCTGGTGACCTTCCCCTCGACGTTGCCGACGCGCCGCGAGTCCCCGTACGCCGCGTGGGTGTCGATCTCCGTGGGCTGCAACAACACGTGCACGTTCTGCATCGTCCCGTCCCTGCGCGGCAAGGAGAAGGACCGCCGGCCGGGGGAGGTCCTCGCCGAGGTCGAGGCGCTCGTCGCCGAGGGCGTCCTGGAGGTCACGCTCCTGGGGCAGAACGTCAACGCCTACGGTTCGGGCTTCGGTGCGCTGTCGGCGGCGCCGGACGAGGTGCGCGCCATGACCGGGGGCGGCCAGTCCGCGTTCGCGGGGCTGCTGCGCGCGTGCGGGGGAGTGGAGGGCCTGGAGCGGGTCCGGTTCACCTCGCCGCACCCCAAGGACTTCACCGACGACGTCATCGCGGCGATGGCCGAGACGCCGAACGTGATGCCGTCGCTGCACATGCCGCTGCAGTCCGGGTCGGACGCGGTGCTGCGCGCGATGCGCCGGTCCTACCGGCAGGAGCGCTACCTCGGGATCATCGAGAAGGTCCGGGCCGCGATCCCGGACGCGGCGATCACCACCGACATCATCGTCGGGTTCCCCGGCGAGACCGAGGCCGACTTCGAGGAGACCCTGCACGTGGTGCGGGAGGCCCGGTTCTCGTCGGCGTTCACGTTCCAGTACTCCAAGCGTCCGGGCACCCCGGCCGCGACCATGGACGGCCAGCTGCCGAAGGAGGTCGTCCAGGAGCGGTACGAGCGGCTCATCGCCCTCCAGGAGGAGATCTCCTGGGCGGAGAACAAGAAGCAGCTCGGCCGCACGCTGGAGGTCCTGGTCGCCGAGGGCGAGGGCCGCAAGGACGAGGCGACCCGCCGCCTGTCGGGGCGGGCGCGCGACAACCGCCTCGTGCACTTCACCGCGCCGGAGGAGGCCGTCCGGCCCGGCGACATGGTCACCGTCGAGGTCACCTACGCCGCGCCGCACCACCTGGTCGCCGACAAGCCCGTCCTGGACGTCCGCCGGACGCGGGCGGGCGACGCGTGGGCGGCCCGCCAGGGCGGGGGCGGCGGCGCGACCGGCGTCTCGCTGGGCATGCCGTCGATCGGGCGTCCGGCGCAGCCCGCGTCCCCGGCGCGGGGCTGCTCCTGAGGCGGTTCGTCGCGGCGGGTCCGGTTTCCAGGGAGGCAGTGTGCTCGTAGCGGCGGCGGTGTGCCCGCATCCGCCCATCCTCGTCCCGGAGATGGCGGGGGAGGCGGCGCCCGAGCTGGACGCGGTGCGCGCCGCCTGCGACCGCGCCGTCGAGCGCCTGGCGGGCGCCGGTGCGCTGTTCGTCGTCGGGGGCGGGACGGAGACGCGGCTGTACCGGCCGGGCGCCTACGCGTCCCTCAGGCCCTACGGGTTCGACTGGACGAGCCCGGCCGAGCCGGAGGACGGTGCCGAGGAGCTTCCGCTGTCCCTGACGATCGGGCGCTGGCTGCTGGAGCGCCGGGGGCTCGCCGCCGGTGCGCGCTATCAGGCCGTCGCGTCCGACGCCGGTCCGGACGCGTGCCTGAAGCTCGGCAGGGAGTTGGCGAAGGCGGATGGCGATGTCGCACTGCTGGTGATGGGCGACGGATCGGCATGCCGTTCGGAGAAGGCGCCCGGCTATCTCGATGTGCGCGCGCGCCCGTACGACGAGGGCGTGGCGCGCGCGCTCGGTGACGCGGACACCGCCGCCTTGGCCGCCCTGGACCCCGTTCTCTCCCGGGAGGTCCAGGCGGCCGGGCGTGCGGCGTGGCAGGTGCTGGCGGGCGCGGGCGGCGGCGCGGCCGGTCTCACCGGCGAGCTGCTCGCCGACGAGGCGCCGTACGGCGTCGGCTACTTCGTGGCGGCCTGGTCGTCGCGGAGCGGCGGCCGCCGGGATTAGGGCATCTGGCCGCCGTCGGGGCGGCCGCCCGTGCCGGGCTCGCGGCGCTGCCCGGCCTGTCCGGCCTGTCCGGCCTGGCCGGTCTGGCCGCCCTCGCGGTCGATGTAGTCGCCGGCCTTCTCCTGGAACTTGTCGACCTTGTCGGCGTGCTTGCCGCCGGTCCGCCGGTCGAACATGTCCCCGGCCTTCTCGACGCCGTGCTTGGCCTTGTCGGCGTTCTGCCCGAGCATCTGCTTGACCTTGTCGACGATGGACATTGCCGATCCCCCCGGATCCGTCGTCCCGATCGGTGCGGCGCGGGGCCGCGCGGCACCCGTACAACCACGCCCATACCCGTTCTGTTGCCACAATCAATCCCGTGACCTCACCTGATGCTCCCCACGTGATCGCGATCGTCGGCGCGACGGCCGCCGGGAAGTCCGACCTGGCGGTGGACCTCGCGCTGCGGCTGGACGGCGAGGCGGTCAACGCCGACTCGATGCAGCTCTACCGCGGCATGGACATCGGCACGGCGAAACTCTCCGCGGCCGAGATGCGCGGGGTCCCGCACCACCTGCTGGACGTCTGGGACGTGACGAGGACGGCGAGCGTCGCCGAGTACCAGCGGCTCAGCGCCGAGGTGATCGCGGACGTCCGGGGCCGGGGGAGGCTGCCGGTGCTGGTCGGCGGGTCGGGCCTGTACGTGCGGGCGGCCCTGGACCACCTGGAGTTCCCGGGGACGGACCCGGCCGTCCGGGCGCGCCTGGAGGAGGAGCTGGCGCGGGTCGGGCCCGGCCTGCTGCACGAGCGGCTCCGCGGGCTGGACCCGGCCGCCGCGGAGGCGATCCTGCCGAGCAACGGGCGCCGGATCGTCCGCGCGTTGGAGGTCATCGAGATCACCGGCCGCCCCTTCACGGCGACGCTGCCCGAGCACCGGTACCGCTACGACTCGGCCCTGCAGATCGGGGTGGCCGTCCCGCGCGAGGCCCTGGACGAGCGCATCGCGCTGCGCGTGGAGCGGATGTGGGACGCGGGCCTGGTCGACGAGGTCCGGGAGCTGGAGAAGCGGGGCCTGCGGGACGGCCTGACCGCCGGCCGCGCCCTCGGCTACGCGCAGGTGCTGCGGTTCCTCGCCGGGGAGTGGACGCAGGAGCAGGCCAGGCAGGACACGGTCCGGACGACCCGCCGGTTCGCCCGCCGCCAGGAGTCGTGGTTCCGCCGCGACCCCCGCGTCCGATGGCTGCCCTACGATGCCCCCGACCTGGTCGAACGCGCCCTCGCCCTGATCGCGGAGGAGGCGGGGGCGGGCGCCTGACGGGAACCGCGTGCGGGCAATACGATCGAAGGATGCGGTTTGTCAAAGGCCACGGCACCGAGAACGACTTCGTGATCCTGCCCGACCCGGACGGCGTCCTCGACCTGACGCCGGAGGCCGTCGCGCGGCTGTGCGACCGGCGCGCCGGGATCGGCGCGGACGGCGTCCTGCGCGTCGTCCGGACCAAGGCGACCGACCATGAGGCGGACGCCGAGTGGTTCATGGACTACCGCAACGCAGACGGCAGCGTCGCCGAGATGTGCGGCAACGGGGTGCGCGTGTTCGCCCGCTACCTCGTCGACGCCGGCCTGGCGCCGCCCGGCGAGTGGGACGTGGCGACCCGCGCGGGCCTGCGCCGCGTGAAGCTCGGCGCGTCCGGCGACGTCAGCGTCGACATGGGCCTGCCCGAGCTGCTCGGCTACGGCGAGGCGTCCCTGGCGGGGACGACGTTCCAGGGCCGGCGGGTGTCGGTGGGGAACCCGCACCTGGCGTGCCGCGTGGACGAGCCGGTCGCCGCACTGGACCTGTCGCGCGCCCCCGGCTTCGACCCGGCCGTGTTCCCGGACGGGGTGAACGTCGAGTTCTTCCGCGCGGTCGGGGAGCGGCACGTGGAGATGAGGGTGTTCGAGCGCGGCTCCGGCGAGACCCGCTCCTGCGGCACCGGGACGGTCGCGGTGGCGGCCGCAGCCGCCCTCGGGACCCCGGGCACGTCCGAATGGACCGTGGACGTCCCGGGCGGGCGGGTGACCGTCACCCTCGACGGGGAGACCGCGTTTCTGCGGGGCCCGGCAGTCCTGGTCGCGGAGGGCGAGACCCGGCCGGACTGGATCTGAAACACCCCGTCCCACCAGGTATTGTGGCGGTTCCAGGGCGGTCCCGGCATGAACGGGACCGGTGTCCCTCTCCAACGGGACCGTATGCCGCATAACTTCTTACTTGCACACCCTCTGGTGAATGGCCCGTACGGACCGGGATGGGAGCCCCGGAGCCGTACGGAGCCTGAGGGCCGGTGGCGACCTTCTTGGCGGGGGGCGGTCACCGGCCCTCCCACCAGGGTGCGGCCGAGGATCATCCGGAGAACGCGTCAGGGATGGGCGCCGTTGACCGTGACCGGGAGCCTCGCCCGGACGAGCGTCCCGCCCCTGGGCCCGGGCCCCACCGTGCAGGTTCCGCCGAGTTCGGCCGCGCGTTCGCGCATGGACGACATGCCGACGCCGGAGCGAAGGTGCTCGGGCAGCCCGACGCCGTCGTCGCCGACCGTGAGGTGCAGGTCGCCGTTCAGGCAGAGTGTCACCTCGGCGCAGCCGGCACCGGCGTGCCGGTGCACGTTCGTCAGCGCCTCCTGGACGATCCGGTACGCGGCGACTTCGGCGGCGGCCGGCAGGCCCGTGAGGTCGCCCTCCACGCGCACGTCGACCTTCGGGCCGTCCCCGGTGGCGACGACACCGCCGAGCGCCTGGATCGCGCCCTCCAGCCCCAGGTCGTCCAGCGCGGGCGGGCGCAGCCCGTACACGAGGTCGCGGATGTCGCCGATGGTGCGTCCCATGGTGGCGCGCAGGTCCTCCAGGAGGACGTCGACCGCCTCCGGGTCGGTCTTCAGCGTGATGCGGGCCGCGTCCACCGTCATGGCGAGGCTGGCCAGGGTGGGGCCGAGCCCGTCGTGCAGGTCGCGGCGGAGCCGCCGCCGCTCCTCCTCGCGGGTGCGCAGGATGTGCTCGCGGGAGCGCTGGACGTCCGCGGCGAGCCGGGCCGCGTTGGCCAGCTCGGCGAGGTTGCGGGCGAGGACGCCCGACAGCCGCGCGTCCGGGGTGCGGGTGACGCCGAACAGCAGCCGGCCCACCGGCTCGCCGTGCCACACCAGCGGGATGAGCTGCGGTTTCGCGCCGAGGACGCCGTCCTCGGCGGAGACCGTCCGGCCGTCGCGGTCCAGGACCTCGATCACCACGCCGGTCGCGTGCAGCGCCGAGCGCGCGACCTCGGCGGCGACGGCGAGCGCGGCGGCCGGGTCGGCGGCGGTCTGCAGCCGCCGGTTGAGGCGGTCGGCGATCCGGTACGGGTCGCGCTCGCCGTGGATGAACCCGTCCACGGTCCGCTGGAGGCGCCGCCGGACGGGCTCGAACACCGCGCCCGCGACGATCGCCCCGGCGAGCCCGGCGAGGGTGCCCCTGCCGTGCGCGAGCACGCTCGCCGCGCCCACCAGCGCGAAGTACACGCCGGTGATGACGGCGACGAGCCCGGCGTACACGAGCGTCCGGCTGACCACGAGGTCGATGTCGTAGAGCCGGTACCGGGTGATGGCGATCGCGACGCAGATCGGAACCGCGACGATCGTGATGTTGCGCAGCGGGTCACCGATCGGACTGTTCTCCCCGATGTAGATGACCCCCTCGGCGAGGATGCCCGGATAGACGACCCACCCGATCTGCCGCCGCACGTCCGGTGCCGCCCGCACGAACCGGACGAGCACCGAGAGCAGCCCCGCGGCCAGGGTGCCGATGATGACGACGCTGATCGGCAGCGGGATCTCGTCGAACGGGTACACCGACACCCCGTTGTGCCACCGCCGCACGCTCGGATCGATCGTCAGGTGGACGCACACGATGACCGGCACGAGGCAGGCCAGCACCAGCACCGGCCGGAACCACCGCGAGACGAGCCGCCCGTCCGGGAAGATCAGCGGCAGGACCAGCGTCAGCGCGTAGGTGTCGACGGCCCACAGCCAGGTGCTGACCCAGTCGACGAACCCGGCCGCGCCCCACCCCTGCCGCTCCGCCCACGGTGCGAGGTTCAGCGACAGCACGTACGTCGCCGCGCTGAAACCGGCGCCGACCATGAGCCAGGCGACCTTCAGCCCCGGCCGGTACCGCAGCAGGACGGCGCCGGCGGGCGTCCACGCCAGCGCGACGAGGATCTCCGGATGCCACCACACCATCCGCACGCCGGACGGCAGCTCGGCGCCGATGGTGAGCGACGCGGCGACGAACCCGACCGCGGTCAGCGCCAGCAGGACGCCGATCCGTCCCGCCGCGCGGCCGTGTCCTGCCGTCTGCATCGACCAACTCCCCGCCCGAAAGTAATGGAATGCTAAAGCGTCCAGCTCCCTGTCTCGCAGTACCGGCGGCGTCCGCCTCAGGACACCCCGCCGTGGGCCACCGGCGGGCACGGTGCACCCGGCGTGCGGCGATGGTAACCGCCGATCCCGCTCAGGAGAATAGAAGTCCCAGGTCAGAGCAGCTTTCGTAACATTTTTGCACGCTGTGTGCCCGGCGCGCCCCATGCCGTGACACCTACTCCCCGGTACGACGGCGCCGGCCCGCCGACCCCGGGGGGGGCGGCGGGCCGGCGAGGCGGCGGTCAGCGGCGGTCAGCGGAGGTCGTCCACCCACGCGGGCGGGCGGCGCTCGGCGAAGGCGGCCATGCCCTCCGCCGCCTCCGCGCTCGCGAACAGGTCGGCGGACAGCGCCTGCATCTCCTCCACCCGGCCCGGCAGCTCCGGCTCGGCCCACTGGCGCACCAGCCGTTTGATCACGGTCTGCGCCCGCGGCCCGCCCTGCGCCAGCTCGCGCAGGGCCGCGTCGAGGACGTCCCCGGAGGGGCCGGGCGTCACCGTGGTGACCAGGCCCAGCGCGGCGGCCTCCGCGGCGCCGAAGGCCGTGCCGCTGAGCAGGTGCGGCACCAGGAGGCGGACGGCCAGCTGCGGCCGGGTCACCGCCAGGACCAGTGCGGGCGCCACACCGACCCGGGCCTCGGAGTAGGCGAAGGTGGAGGCCGGGGAGGCCAGCACCAGGTCCGAGCAGGCGAGGAGTCCGAGGCCCCCTCCGCGCACCGCGCCGTCGACGGCCGTCACCACCGGCCGCGGATAGGACCACAGCTCGCACAGCAGCTCCCCGAGGAGCACCGAGTGCGCCGACCCGGAGGTGTCCGCGCGGCGTTCCTTCAGGTCGACGCCGGAGCAGAAGGCCGGACCTTCGTGCGTCACGACCAGGCCCCGCGAGGAGCCTTCGGCGCTGTCGCGGACCGCGTCCACAAGGCGGTGGAGGAGTTCGACCGACAGCGCGTTGCGGTTGCGGGGCGAGTCGATCACCAGGGCGTCGAACCCGTGGCGCACCGTCACCGTCAGGAGGCTCACGGCGCCTCCCCGGCGGCGGTGGTGCCGGCCGCGTCGTAGTCGAAGAAGCCGCGCCCCGACTTGCGTCCGAGGCGTCCCTCCGCGACGAGCCGTTCCAGCACCCCGGGCGGGCGGTACCGCTCGTCGCCGGTCCGCGCGAACATGCTCCGCAGGTTGTTCAGCCGGGCGTCGAGTCCCACGAGGTCGGCCAGCCGCAGCGGCCCGAGGGGATGGCCGTACCCGAGGGTCATCGCCCGGTCGATCGACGCGGCGTCCGCGACGCCCTCCTCGACCATGCGCATCGCCTCGGTGCCGAGCAGCAGGCCGAGCCGGCTCGTCACGAACCCCGGCACGTCCCGCACGACGATCGGCTCCTTGCCGAGCCGGCGCGCCAGGGCGACCGCGGCCGACCTCGCCTCATCGGACGTCCGGTCGCCCGTGACCACCTCGACCAGGGGCATCTTGTGCGCCGGGTTGAAGAAGTGCATGCCGATCACCATCGCGGAACCGCCGCACGCCTCGGCGAGGGCGGACACGCTCATGGTGGAGGTGTTGGAAGCCAGGAGGACGTCCGATGGGGCGCTCTTCAGCCGGCCGAAGATCTGCTCCTTGAGCGTCGGCGTCTCCGGTACGGCTTCGATGACCACGCCGGCGGCGTCCAGGACTTCGTCCATGCTCCGGGTGGTGGCGAGCCGTCCTCGCGGGGGTTCCTCCGACGGCTCGGTCCGCGGGTGGCGGGCGAAGTAGCCGGAGATCCACGTGGCGGCGGCCTGGAGAGCGCGCTCCTCGACGTCGACGAGATCGACGTCCAGCCCGGCCCGGAGGGCGCTGAGCGCGATGCCCCGGCCCATCGTGCCGCTGCCGATGACCACCATCCGCTTCGGTGTCGTGCCGGTCATGTCCGGACACCTTTCTCGGCCGCGAGCCGGAGCGCGCGCCGGTCGATCTTGCCGGTCGCCGTTCGGGGAAGGTCCGCCACGAACTCGACCCTGCGCGGGTAGGCGTGCGCCCCGACGCGGTCGCGGACCCGCCGCTGCAGGCGCCGCACCAGGTCGTCGGACCGGTTCGTGCCGGCGGCGGGGAGGACGAAGGCGGTGACGACGTGGCCGCGCTCGGGTTCGGGGATGCCGACCACGGCGCACTCGGCGACCGCCGGGTCCGTCCGCAGGGCGGCCTCGATCTCCGCCGGCCCGAGCCGGTAGCCGCCGCTCTTGATGATGTCGTCGGCCCGGCCGTGGAAGACGAGGGTCCCGTCCGGCTCGGCGTGCGCGGAGTCGCCGGTGAGCAGCCATCCGTCCCGCACCTTGGCGGCCGTCGCCTCCGGCGCGTTCCAGTAGCGCAGCATGCACACCGGGTCGTCGCCGCGGACGGCCAGTTCTCCGGCCACGCCGGGCGCGACCGGGACGCGGTCGGCGTCGAGGACGGCGATCTCGTGGCCCGGGTAGGGGCGGCCCAGGGACCGCGGATCGAGCGGTCCGAGGGCCGCGGCGTGCCCGATCAGCGCGTTCGCCTCGGTCTGGCCGAACGCGTTGTTCACGGTCAGGCCGATCTCGTCGCGCGCCCAGGCCGCGAGTTCGGGTTCGACCGCCTCCGCGCCCGTGATCAGGCACCGCAGCCGCAGGTCCCGCATCGACTCGGCGGTCAGCGCACCGGAGTGCCGGAGGATGCGCAGCGCGGTCGGGGGGAACATCCCGATGCTCACTCCCGCCTCCCGGAACAGGCGCACGGCGTGCTGGGGGTCGAACCTCGGCGAGCGGTGGGCCAGCACCGTGACGCCGTGCGCGAGCGGCACCAGCAGTCCCAGCATCAGTCCCCCCGCCCAGGCCCAGTCGATCGGGCTGTAGGCGACGTCGCCGGACCGGATCCGGTCCCACGCCAGGTCGATGGCGTGGTGCCCGAGCAGGACGCGATGCCCGTGCAGGACGCCCTTCGACTTGCCGGTCGTGCCCGAGGTGTAGAGGAGGAGAGCGGCGTCGTCGGGCCCGGTGGCCGCCGTGTCCGGGAGCGGCTCGTAGCGGTCGAGCCCGCCGCGGAGCCACGGCGTCCCGCCCTCGGTGGCCAGCACCGCCGTCCCGGCCCGGTGCGCCAGGCCGAGTTCCCGTTCGGCGCCGGCGCACACCAGGAGGCGTGCCCCGCTGTCGGTGAGCCGGTGGAGGACCGCCTCGTCACCGAGGACATCGGAGACCGTGACGACGACGGCGCCCAGTTTCAGCACCGCCAGCACGGCCACCGCCATGTCGGCGCCCTGCGGCAGCTTGACCGCCACACGGTCGCCGAAGGAGACGCCGTGGACCTCCGCCAGGCAGCGGGCGAGCCGCGCCGTCAGGTCGGCGAGGCCCGCGAAACTCAGGGGTTCCAGCCGGTCGCCGGCCAGGGTGAGGACGGCGGCCCGGTCGCCTTCGTGGTCCAGGCAGTCGGCGGAGATGTTGTAGTCACCGATCGGCGGCCAGGTGAAGGCGGCGCGGGCCTCGTCCCAGTCCCGCGCCGCCGGGAACCGCAGATCGGACAGCCGGATCACGATGCGTCCCCTTCCTCGATGTTCAGTTCGGCCAGCACCTCGTCGGTGTGCTCGCCGAGGCCCGGGGGCGGACGCCGCACGGAGCCCGGAGTGTCGGACAGCTTGACCGGGACGCCGGTGACCCGCAGCGGTCCGGTGTGGTGGGCGGTCTCGACGACCATGCCGTTGTGCAGCACCTGCGGGTCGGTGAAGACCTCGTCGTAGTCGTTGACCGGTCCGACGATCACGTCCGCGGCCCAGAGCCGTTCGAGGGCCTCGTCCCGGGTGAGCTCGCCGAGGTGCTCACCGATCACCCGGTCCAGCTCGTCCCGGTGGGCCAGCCTGGCCTCGTTGGAGGCGAACCGGTCGTCCTCCGCGAGGTCGGGGCGTTCGAGCGCGGCGCAGAGGTTGGTGAAGAACTTGTCGTTGTAGCAGGCCAGGTGCACGTACCGGCCGTCCCCGCAGCGATAGGCGTTGTACGGCGCGTACCAGTCGATGCCGTTGCCGGTGCGGGGCTGCTGGGTGCCGAGCAGGAAGTACTGCCCGGTGTAGGGGGCCTGCACGTGCAGCAGCCCGTCGATGAGGGAGACGTCGACCTGCTGGCCGCGGCCGGTGATCTCCCGGGCGCGCAGCGCGGCGAGCGCCCCCACCGCGGCGAGCATGGAGGCGGTCGCGTCGCCGACGGGCGGGCCGGCCTTGGTCGGCGCCCCGCCCCGGGGCCCGGTCACCGCCATGAACCCGGTCAGGGCCTGGGCCACGGGGTCGATGCCGGCGCGGCCGGCGTAGGGGCCGTCGGCGCCGAAGGACGACAGCGACACCGAGATGATGCGCGGGTTGAGCGCGCTGACCGTCCCGTAGTCCAGGCCGAGCTTGCGCCGCGCCTGCGGACGCAGGTTGTCCACGACGATGTCCGCCCAGGCGACCAGTCCGGCCAGCACCTCCCGGCCCCGGTCGGTGCGGAGGTCGAGCACCACGCTGCGCTTGTTCCGGTTGACGCCGACGAACACGCCGCTGTCGTCACCCCGCCGCGGCCCGAACCGGCGCGTCTCGTCGCCGGCCGGAGGCTCGACCTTGACGACCTCCGCGCCCAGGTCGCCGAGCAGGGTCGCGCAGTACGGCCCGGCCAGCATGGACGCCGCGTCGAGGACCTTGATGCCTTCCAGTGCCATCATCGGCGTCACCGCGGCCTCAGCCCGAGCTCGCGCGCGACGATGTTGCGCTGGACCTGGGAGGCCCCTCCGGCCACGGTCGCGATGACGGCGTCGGTGTAGTGCATGGTCAGCGGATGCTCGTCGATGTACCCGTAGCCGCCGTGCAGCTGCATGCAGTACCGGGCGGCGTCGGCGTACAGCTCGGCGGACGCGATCTTCGCCATCGACGCCTCCTTGGTGTGCGGGAGGCCCGCGTCGTGCAGTTCTCCGCCGCGGTAGACGAGCAGCCGGATGCTCTCGGCCCTCGTCCAGAGGTCCACCAGAAGATGCGCCACGGACTGGAAGTCGCCGATCGGACGGCCGAACTGCTCGCGCTCCTTGACGTGGCGCAGCGTGTCCTCCAGCACCTGGAGGGTGGCTCCCACGAAGCCCGCGCTGATGATGAGCCGCTCGAGCGGAAGCTCGGCCCCTAGTGCGGTGACCACGAACGTTCGCCGGGTCTTGTCATGCTGCTTTGGGGCGGGGTCGTCCCCAGCGTTGCTGGCGTTCGCTGCGGACCCGGGCGCGTTCGCGGCGTTGGGCGGCCAGCACGTC
>NZ_SMJW01000155.1 GCF_004348335.1 Actinomadura bangladeshensis
CCCCAGCCCGGCCGGCCACCCGAACCCGAACCGCCGCCGCCCCGCCCCCGGCGTCTCGACGCGCTTCCCGGCCATCTCGTCCTCCAGCATCGCCAGCGCCTTCGCCGCGGTCTCCGCCGACGGGGGCCGCGGCTCGCTCAGCAGGCCCCGGACCCGGTCCATCTCGTTCATGTTCATGCGGGCGTCTCCTCAACGATCAGCGCGGGGTTGGTTCCGCCGAGCGACTCCCGCAGACGGCGCCGGGCACGGTGCAGGCGGGACGCGACCGTGCCCGTCTTCAGGCCGAGCGCCTGCCCGACCTCCTCGTAGGACAGGTCGGCCAGCGCCACCAGCAGCAGGACGTCCCGGTCCCCGCGCGGCAGCCGGGCCAGCGCGCCGGCCAGGTCCTCGCCGGCCCGGCCGGCGGTGACGCGGGCCGCGACGAGCTCCTCGTGGCCGTCCTCGAAGCGGTCGGCGGGCGTGCGCGCCAGCGCCCGGTAGCGGCGCCCCTCGGCGCGCCGGTGCGTCCCGATCAGCCGGGTCGCGATCCCGTACAGCCAGGCACGGACCGTCCCGCGCGCCGGGTCGAACCGGCCGCGCTTGCGGAACGCGGCCAGGAAGACCTCGGCGGCGATGTCGTCCGCGGCGTCCGCGCCGAGCCGCCGCGCCACGTACCCGTGGATCGCGGCGAAGTGGCGGTGGAAGATCTCCGCGAACGCGGCGGAGTCGCGCCGCGACCGCACGATCGCCACCGTGTCGGGGTCGTCCCCACCGGTATCCGGCGGGCGTTGGTGGGCCATGAAGTGATCCTCGCTGTGGGGGATGCTCGATTGCTCGGTCACCCCGTACTCAGCCGAACCCCCGATCCGCCTTCACGGCCGTGCGCTCTCCGCCCGGATGTCCGGGATGTCCGGACGTCCGGGCGGAGGGCGCACGGTCCCCCGATCAGAAAGGCGGTTTCGCGGGCGGCTTCGGCTCGGCGTCCGTCCAGCCCGAGGCGCGGACGATCCAGTAGTTGATCACGAAGCCGGGCTCGCGGTCCCGGTAGGCGCCGCCCGGCTCGGTCAGCACCCGCTGCTCGGCGAGCAGCTCACCGGTCGCCCGGTCGAAGAGGAGTTCCGAACGCGACCGGTACGTGCCGCGCTCCTCCGGCGGCGCGCCGTACGTCCCGTCCACCGTCGACGGCGCGTCGTCGGCGACCAGCGCGACACCGGTCCGGCCGAGCGGATCGGTGGCCGCGCCGACCGACCTGACGCCGGGCTGCGCGGCCAGCGCCCGCATCAGTCCGGCCCGGACCCTCGGCGGCAGGGGCACGTCCTCCAGCAGCCGCGCCGTCACGCCGAGCTTGGCGCCGGGCGTCCCGAGCCGGCTGAGCGGGCCGACGCGCGCTCCGTCCTTCGGCGTGCGCGGCTTGTAGAACATCTCGGCGAGAGCGGCCGGGTCCCCGGGCAGCCGCTGGACCTCGTCCAGAGTCAGCTCGCGGCCCGTCCCCTGGACGAAGAACCTGCCGCCCGCGCGCGCGTCGGGGGCGTCGCTGTCCCACTTCGACGTCGACCGGTCGTAGGTGTAGTAGTGGTCGTTCGACCAGACCCGGAACTTCGACGGCGACCCCGCCTTCCGCCACAGCTCCGCGTCCCGCTTCGTCAGCGGCCGGGCCGGGATGTCGCGCGCGTGCAGGGCCTGGCCCATGCCCGGTTCCGCCCCGGTCCAGCCGAACATCTCGCTGTGCGCCCCGACGATCGCGTAGTCGCCGGTCCCGGCCCGGACGATGTAGGACTGGCCCGAAATCTGGTCGGAGAACCAGTACTTGCCGACGGGCTGCGCCGCGGCCTTCGCCGCGGCGGCCAGCACGGCCTCCCGGCCGAGGTCGACCGTCGCGGGCGGCGGGGCCGGCGCACCGGTCCCGGTGACCGTGACCGCGACGGCGACGGCCGCGCCCGCGGCGACCGCGCCGAGCCCGATCCGGAACCGCCACCCGAGGCGGACTCGGCGGCGCGGCGATCCGCCGATCACCAGGGCGCGGGTCTCGGTCATCTCCCGCAGGGTCGGCGGCTCCGGCTCCCCGTACGCCTCGCGGATCGCCTGCAGTTCATCCATGGTCGTCCTCCCCTTCGTGCATCGGGTTCGTGCCGCCGAGTGCCGCGCGCACCCTCTTCCTGGCCCGGCTCAGCCGCGACCCGACCGTCCCGTAGGGGATGTCCAGGGCCGCCGCGACCTCCTCGTGGGTGAGGTCGGCGAGCGCGACGAGGAGCAGCACGTCGCGCTCGCCTGCCGGCAGCGCGGCGATCGCGCCGGCCAGCCGCCCGCGCAGGCCCTGGGCGCTGACCCGGGCGTCCACCCGGTCGGCGTGCCCGCCCTCGTCCCGGACGGGGCCGAGCCGCGCGCGGGCCCGCAGCCCGCGCACCTCGCTGCGCCGGTGCTTGCCGATCAGGTTGGTCGCGATGCCGTACAGCCACGTCCGGACGTTCGCCCGCGCCGGGTCGTAGCGGTCGCGGTGGCGGAACGCCTCCAGGAACGTCTGCGACGCGACGTCGGACGCGGCGTCCGGGCCGAGGCGCTTGGCGGCGTACCCGTGGATCTCGGCGAAGTGGGCGTCGAAGACCTCCCCGAACCGTTCGGGGTCGTGCAGGGAGGGCCGCGGCGCGGCCGGTCCGGCGGGAGGCCGTTCCGGTCGCGCCGCGGCGAGGGGGTTCCCCGTCATGTGGTGCCTTTCCGTCGCACGGATGGCGGTCACAGACGTATCACCCGGACCCCCTCGTTACTTTCACTTCAGGGACTTACCGGACGCGGTAGGCGCGGATGATCCGCTGGTCGACGCCGCTTCCGCCCGCGTCCTGCGCCGCGACCCGCAGCGACACGGCCTGCCCCTGGACGGGGGCCGGGAGCGGGGCGCTGAACCGCCCGCCGCCGAGGTCCTTCACCGGGACGGCCTGCCACGTCTTCCCGTCGTCCGCGGACGTCCAGAACCGCAGCCCGGTGACCTTCGCCCCGCCGGAGCCCGCCATCCGCGCGACGGTGAACACGGCGGGCTCACCGGCGGGCTGGTTGCGCAGGTCGAGGTTGAGGTCGTAGTCGACGAGCAGGAGCGGGAGGTTGGCGCTCCTGCCGTCGCGTGGTGCACGGGAACGGAACGTCCAGGACGTCGACGTCCGCGTCGACACCGGCAGGATGGCCGACGCGTCGTTCTCGTACGTCAGCCGGTAATCCGCCGCCCCGGACGGGACGGTGAAGTCGCCGAACGGGCCGTCCTTCTCACCGATCTTCCGGTCGCCGGCGAACAACTCCATGTGCCCCTTCACCTCATGGAAGGCACAGTCGAACGCGTCTGGACGGGTCTGGAGGTCGACCAGGGAGACGCGCATGTTGTCGCCGGTGCGGGCCGTGGGGTACCGGGCACATCCGCTGGGCGTGATGCCGGTGCCGGAGTACGGGCCGGGGCGCAGCGGCTGGCGTCCCCAGCGGTGCGCGATCCGCTCGCCCGGCTTCAGTTCGGCGAAATACCCCTGGTCGACCCACGATTCTTCACCGATCTGGACGAATCCCTCGCTCATCCAGAGCATGCCTGAACCGGTCGAGACGTAGTCGGTCCGGGACGTTCCGGGCTCGACGTCGCCGTACCCCTCGAAAGTGAGCAGGCCCTCCGGGCTCATCCCGTAGCGCTTCTCGCTCATGGCCCTGCCGGTGTCGCCGTCGAACGCGGCGAACTGCTGGTCGACGCGGGCCATCCGCCCGAGTTCGGCGGCGGTGACGGTGTGCGTCGGGTCGGCGGGGATCCCGTTGCCGAGCGGGTGGACGATGTCGTACACCGCACCGGGCGCGGTCAGCCGGTACTGGGCGGCCGCCTTGAACGTCCCCTTAGTCACGCCTTCCATGGGCTGGACGTAAACGGGCGCGTTGGCGGGGTCGAAGGCGAACACGGTGTAGTACCAGAGCCCGTCGCCGGCGTCCCGCACGATGTCCGCGGCGGCCATCGCCGTCGTGGTCTCGACGCCCTCGACGCTCGCTCCGATCTCGACGGACGCGGCGCCGTCGAGCGTCACGGTCACGTCCCGGTCGATGACCACCTCGGGGTCGCCGACGAGGGCCGAGCGCCAGTCGCCGAAGTCGTCCACGTTGCCGAGGACCGCGTAGCGGCCTTCGGGGACGCGGAGTTCCGTCGCGCCCTCGGCCCCGACGTCGGCCCACTCGGAGTACAGCGAGTGGTCGTCGAGGTTGACCACGGTGGCGGTGGCGGAGTAGTTCTCAGGGTCGGTACGCGGCAGTTGCGTGGCCTTGAGCGTGAGAGTGTGCGTCGCCGGTTCGACGTTGAACGTCACGGGCGTTTCCAGGGTGACACCGCCGCCCTTGGCCGTGACCACGGCCGTGTACAGGCCGGGCCGGTCACCGACACGGGAGGCGTCCACGGTCAGCGGCACCGTCGCGGTACCGCCCGCGGGCACGCTCACACCGGACGGCACGGTCGCGACACCATCCGCCGTGCGCCCTTCCCGGTCGGTCACCTTGACGCTCAGCCGCAGGTCGACCGGATGGCCGGTGCTCGACGTCCAGCCGAGTCGCGTGGACAGGGCTCGGTGCTCGGGGTACTTCGACGTCCCGAGGTCGGCGATGCCCTGATCGGCGAGGACGGGAGCCTGCGCGGCCTCGCCCACGTCGAGCCGTCCGGCGCCGAGTTCGTAGACGTCGCCGCCCGTGGCGGGGTCGGCGGTGCCGACGAGGGCGGCCTTGAGCCGGGCGGGCTTCCAGTCGGGGTGCTTCGCCGCGAGCAGCGCCGCGGCGCCCGCGACGTGCGGCGCCGCCATCGACGTACCCGACATCTTCGTGTAATGCGCCCCCGTCGGGGTGCCCTCCGAGGTGCCCGCGGCGCGGGCGGCCACGATGTCGACGCCCGGCGCCACGATCTCCGGCTTGGCGGTGATCCCGACCGGGCCGCGGCTGGAGAACTCCGCGAGCCGGTCGCGGCCGTCGACGGCGCCGACCGTGAGCGCGGCCTCGGCCGTGCCGGGCGAGCCGACCGACGCGAACGTGCCCTCATTGCCCGCGGCGACGACGAACAGCGTCCCGTACTCGGCGGTGAGGTTCGTCAGCGCCATGGAGAGCGGGTCGCTCCCATCGGTGGCCTCACCGCCGAGGCTCATGTTGACGACGTCGGCGCGCGACGCGGCCCACTGCATCCCGGCGATGACGCTGGACTCGGTGCCGAACCCGTCGTCATCGAGGACCTTGCCGATGAGCAGGGCGGCGTCCGGCGCGACGCCCTTGCGCTCCCCGCCGGACGCGGCGCCGGTCCCCGCGACGGTCGAGGCGACATGCGTGCCGTGCCCGAAGCGGTCGACGGTGTCGGGCGACTCGGAGAAGTTCGCCGACTCGGCGATGCGTCCCTTGAGGTCGGGGTGCCCGGCGTCCACACCGGTATCGAGGACGGCGACCTTCGCGCCCTTCCCGGTGTATCCGGCCCGCCACGCCGCCGGCGCCCCGACCTGCCGCAGGTTGCGGTCGATCCGGCGGGTCGCGGCCGGAGCGAAGTTCGCCTTGACCTTGCCGTCCAGCCAGATGTACCGGATACCGCCGGTCGCCTTGACCGACGGCCCCCGCATCCCGGCGAGAGCCTTCCCGAGCCCACCGGCATCGCCCTTGGACTGCCGCACGGCCACAGCGCCGATGCTCGGCAGCTCCCTGCCCTGGTCGACCGACCCACCGAGCGCCGACAGCGACCGGACGCCCTTCTCACGCTGCACGATCAGCGGCAGGTCCTTGCTGCGTGCGTCGTCGTAGCCCTGCGCGATCAGCGCGGTGACATCGAACAACTCCGGATCGAGGACCCGCCCGACCAGACCCGCGACGTCGATCGGCGTCACGACGACGTGCCCGTCCGGCCGGATCTCCTTGCGGAACGACCGCTTTTCCCTCCCGGACGCAGGAGTCACCGAAACGAGCGGCGGCTTCCCCTTGACCGTCCGGACGGAGACGACGTCCCCGGTCAGCAGCGTCACCTTCCAGGACTGCCCCGGCTCCAGCCCGCCCGCCGGGGGCGGCGCGGCCTGCGCGGGCGGCGCGACCGCCGCCAGCGCCCCGGCCGCGAGCAGGACACCGAGCAGGGCCCGGCTCCGACGTCTGTGCGTCATCGACTCTCCTCTGCCATGGACCGCCCCGTATCGGACGGTCGATGTTGATCACCCGCAACGGCTGATCAACTTCACGGCGGGAGCCGGTAGCATCGGCGGCATGTCCGGCGCTTCGTGCGCGGCCGCCTGCGCCGCGGTGACGAGGACGCTCCGCTAGCGGCGGAGCGTTCGTCTCACTTCCCGTTGAACGTTCCACCGCTCCGTCGACGATCCGGAGCGGCACGTTCGTGCTGCTCGGAACATCTTCTGAGCAACGGAGCACTCGGTGTCCTCAAGCGTTCTTTCTCCGCGCCGGGACGCGTCGTCCCAAGCGCGCGCGTGGCTGGTGCTGTGCTGCATGGCCATGCTTCAGTTCCTCATCGCGGTCGACGTGACCGTGGTCAACGTCGCCCTGCCCTCGATCGGCGCCGGCTTCGGCGTGGACGGTCACTCGCTGACCTGGGTCGTTGTCGGGTACACGATCACCGGCGGCGGGCTGCTGATGCTCGGCGGGCGGCTGGGCGACGTGCTCGGCAGGCGCCGCATCCTCCTGCTCGGCACGGCGCTCTTCGGCGCCGCGTCCCTGCTGGCCGGGCTCGCGCCGTCCTTCGCCGTGCTGGTGACGGCCCGGCTGCTGCAGGGGGCCGGTGAAGCGATCGCACTGCCGGCGGCGATGGCGGTGATCGTGCTCATGTTCCCCGAGGGCCCGCTCAGGTCGCGGGCGCTGAGCGTGTGGGCGGCCGTCGCGAGCTGCGGACTCGTCCTCGGGTTCGTGGTCTCAGGCATCATCACCGAACTGCTGGGCTGGCGGTGGGTCTTCCTGGTGTCCGTGCCCTTCATCCCGGTCGTGCTCGCCGCGGCGGTCTTTCTCGTGCCGGGCGAACGTCCGAGCGAGCGCACACCGCTGGACGTTCCGGGGGCGCTTCTGCTGACCGCGGCCCCACTCCTGTTCACCCTCGGGGTCGTCGAGGCAGGAAAGGCGGACGGCACGCTGCCCTGGCTGCCGCCGCTCGCACTGGCCGGTGCGGTAGCGGCGGGCGCCCTGTTCCTCACCGTCGAACGCCGTTCACGGAACCCGCTCATGCCCCCGCGGTTCTTTCACAACCGGCCGCGCGTCCTGGCCAACCTCGCCACCGCCCTGCTGAGCGCGGCCCTGTCCGCCTCGTTCCTGCTGTTCACCTACTACCTGCAGGACCGGTTGGGCACCGGCCCGCTCCAGGCCGGCCTGACGATGCTGCCCTTGGCGGTCTCCCTGATCGCGGCCTCGGTACTGGTTCCCCCGTTGCTCGGACGGTGGGGCGCGCGAGCCTGCGTCCTGGCCGGGATCGGCTTCACCATCGCGGCCATGATCGTCATCGCGCTGGTCGCCCGGCTGGAGGCCACCGGCCCGGCGCTGATCCCGGCCATGGTGCTGATCGCCGCCGGGATGGGGTTCGGAATCGTCGGCCTGCAGTACGTCGCGGTGACCGGCGTGACCGAAGACGACGCCGGCATCGCCTCCGGCGTCCAACGAGCCGCCGACCAGTTGGGCGGCTCGACCGGGATCACCCTCTACGTCGGCATCGGATTCGCGCCGGCTCTGAACGGCACCAACCCATTCCTCACCAGCAGCCTCCTGGCGCTCACCGGCCTAGCAACGGCCGCGTTCATCGCCTGGCGAATCGCCATACCCACCAAGCAGCCGCAGGAGCCCCTCGCCTAACCCCGCTCAGGGCTGCGCCCGCCCGAACCCCGGCCAGGCGCAGCCCACCGGCCGGTCGACGGGCATCCGATGGTCGCGGCCGGGACAGCGATCTCGCCGGGCAGGCAGCACCCGCCGCCGGTGAGCGGCGACCTGGCACTGACCGCGCCCCCGCTACCCAACGACGAGGTGACCGCTAAGACTCACCGGATGCGTTGACCTGCGGCGTGTTGTTGTTATGAGCGCGTCCAAAACAACAACACGCCGCAGATCAACAACGTGGCGACCCGGCGGCGCGCACACGGCGGGCGCTGATGTGGTCGGGCGACGGGTCATGGGCGCGCGCCGAGTCCCGCGACGGCGAACCGCCGACGGTCACCCAGGGCGGCGCCCGGCGCCTCTGGGACGCCTTGGACGCCATCCGTGAACGCTGGCTCCGCGAAAGCGCCCTGCCCTGCTACGGAGCACGGGCGAAAGCCGAGCCCGACGGCACCACAACCCTGTGGCGAGGCCGCGGACAGTGGGCCTGGAAGGCCGTCCGCCACCCCTGACGCCCGTCGGCGCGCTACCCCCAGGCGCGGACGGCGGTTGCGTGGTCGTTGGCGCGGGCTCGTGCCAGCGGTTGTCGCGCGGCCGGGGTGCTCACCCCCGGGCTCCCGGCCGCGTGGCGTGACAAGAGCGAGTCGCGCCCCTGCGCGCTCGTAGACATAGGGCGGCCCCGGACAGCTGCAGCAACACCATGACGCCCGGGGCCTCAATCGGAGTGAGGTCCGATCTATGGGCAACTAGCTGATTGCTCCGCGACGAGTTGGGTCTACCTCGACCCTGACCAGATCCGGCGGGAGCTGGAGGCCGCGTTCCCCGGCGTCCGGGCATGGCTCGGGGAGTACACCGGGCACTGGTGGGCGCTGGTCAACGATCGCCTGGTGGAGGCGGGGCACGCCCGGCCGAAGCGGCGGCGGTGCGTCCTGATCGGGGGCTGGCGGTGAGGGGACGGGCGCACGTGCCGCCGCAGCTGTACGCCTGGGACGTCGAGAACGGCCACGCCGGGGTGACCGACGACATGGACACCGCGTTAACCCACGTCGATCTCGCCCTTCGCGGGGCGGCCACAGGTGTGCGGTGCGGTCAGGCTCGTCACGGTGTCCCTGTTCGGCAAGAGCGAGTACATCGTCCTCGGGGTCGTCGGCCAGGCTCGGCGCGACGACACCGGGGTCACGTGGACGAGGTGGTGACGTCCCCGGGCCGCGGGGAGGAGGTGGTCCTCCTGGCGGGGGACGGCAGGCGGGCGCGCACTCCTCCGTTCAGGCGAACTCTGCCTCGGCTGGGTCGTTCCGGGAACTGGAATACCCGGCTCAATCGTCCTGTTGTAGAGGTCGTCAGCAAAGTTGAGTCGGGTCGGCTCAAGTCATTTGACAAGGAACCGCGATCCGGGCAACCTTGCGGACAGAAGACGAACCGGCCGCGCCCTGGGCGACGACCGGGGCTGCATGACACCGGCAACGGGGTTAACCGGAAACGACGGAGGACGAGAACATGGCACGTGCGGTCGGCATCGACCTCGGGACGACCAACTCGGTCGTCGCGATTCTGGAGGGCGGCGAGCCCACCGTCATCGCGAACGCGGAGGGGTCGCGGACCACGCCGTCCGTCGTCGCCTTCGCCAAGAACGGCGAGGTTCTCGTCGGCGAGGTCGCCAAGCGCCAGGCGGTCACCAACGTGGACCGCACCATCCGGTCGGTCAAGCGCGAGATGGGCACCGACTGGAAGACCAAGATCGACGACAAGGACTTCACCCCGCAGCAGATCAGCGCGTTCGTGCTGCAGAAGCTGAAGAGGGACGCCGAGTCCTACCTGGGCGAGACCGTCACCGACGCGGTCATCACGGTCCCCGCCTACTTCTCCGACCACCAGCGGCAGGCCACCAAGGAGGCCGGCCAGATCGCGGGGCTGAACGTCCTGCGGATCATCAACGAGCCGACCTCGGCGGCGCTCGCCTACCACCTGGAGAAGGAGCACGAGGCCACCATCCTGGTCTTCGACCTCGGTGGCGGTACGTTCGACGTCTCCCTGCTGGAGGTCGGCGACGGCGTGGTCGAGGTGAAGGCCACCAGCGGTGACAACCACCTGGGCGGCGACGACTGGGACCAGAAGGTCGTCGACTGGCTGGTGGAGAAGTTCAAGAACGCCAACGGCGTCGACCTGTCCAAGGACAAGATGGCGCTGCAGCGGCTGCGCGAGGCGGCGGAGAAGGCGAAGATCGAGCTGTCCGGTTCGTCCGAGACGCAGATCAACCTGCCCTACATCACCGCGTCGGCCGAGGGCCCGCTGCACCTGGACGAGAAGCTCACCCGCGGCGAGTTCCAGCGGATGACCTCCGACCTGCTCGACCGGACCAAGGCGCCGTTCCAGTCGGTACTCAAGGACGCCGGCATCGGCGTCGACAAGATCGACCAGGTCGTCCTGGTCGGCGGGTCGACCCGGATGCCCGCGGTGTCCGAGCTGGTCAAGGAGCTGACCGGCGGCAAGGAGCCGAACAAGGGCGTCAACCCCGACGAGGTCGTCGCGATCGGCGCCAGCCTGCAGGCCGGCGTGCTGAAGGGCGAGGTCAAGGACGTCCTGCTGCTGGACGTGACCCCGCTGAGCCTCGGCATCGAGACCAAGGGCGGCATCTTCACCAAGATCATCGAGCGGAACACCACGATCCCGACCAAGCGGTCGGAGACGTTCACCACCGCCGACGACAACCAGCCGTCCGTGGAGATCCAGGTCTACCAGGGCGAGCGCGAGATCGCCGCGTACAACAAGAAGCTCGGCACGTTCCAGCTCACCGGTCTGCCGCCGGCGCCGCGCGGCGTCCCGCAGATCGAGGTCACCTTCGACATCGACGCGAACGGCATCGTGAACGTCAGCGCGAAGGACCAGGGCACCGGCCGCGAGCAGTCGATGGTCATCACGGGCGGCAGCGCGCTGCCCAAGGACGACATCGAGAAGATGATGCGCGACGCCGAGCAGTACGCCGAGGAGGACCGCAAGCGCAAGGAGGAGGCCGACGTCCGCAACCAGGCCGACACCCTCGCGTACTCCACCGAGAAGTTCCTGCGGGAGAACGACGAGAAGGTCCCCGCGGAGCTGAAGACCGAGGTGAGCGACGCGGTCGCCGAGGTCAAGAAGGCCCTGGAGGGCACCGACGTCGACGCCATCAAGGGGTCGACCGAGAAGCTCGCGCAGGTCAGCCAGAAGATGGGCGCCGCCATGTACGCGCAGAACCCCGAGGGTGCGCAGGCGGGCGCCGAGGACCACGGCCCCACCGCCGACGCGCAGGGCCCGCAGGACGACGAGGTCGTCGACGCGGAGATCGTGGACGAGGACAAGCCCAAGGACGGTGCATCGTGACGTCCTCACCCAACGAGGGCGAGGAAAAGGAGGGCCCGGTGATCCGCGACAAGCGGCGCATCGATCCCGAAACGGGGGAAGTCCGGGCGCAGGCGGAGGGTTCGCCTGCCTCGGAGGCCCCGGCCGACGGGGGCGCCGGCAAGACAGGCGGCAAGGCAGGCAAGGCCGGCAATGAGGAGGTCTCCTCGTTGCAGACCCAGCTTTCGGAGCGTCTCGCCGACCTCCAGCGGCTGAAGGCCGAGTACGACAACTACCGCAAGCGGGTCGAGCGCGACCGGGTCGCGGTCCGCGAGCAGGCCCTCGGCCAAGTGCTGACGGAGCTGCTCCCGGTCCTGGACGACATCGGCCGGGCCCGTGACCACGACGAGCTCACCGGCGGGTTCAAATCCGTCGCGGAGAGCCTGGAGGCGGTCACCGGCAAGCTCGGCCTGGTGCGGTACGGGGAGAAGGGCGAGCCCTTCGACCCGAACGTGCACGAGGCGCTCATGCACTCGCTCTCGCCCGACGTGACCGAGACGAGTGTGGTGGACGTCCTCCAACCCGGCTACCGGATCGGCGAGCGCATCCTGCGGGCGGCGCGCGTCGCGGTGGCCGACCCCGACCCGGACGCGGACAAGCCCGCCGACGGGCCGGGCGGCCCGGACGGCGAATCGGGCAAGTGAGCCCCACGGGCCCGTCCCTCGCGGGGCGGGCCCATTCGGGGCATGAAGGCATGTGGCAAGTGGCGATAGCAGAAGGCGGGGCGCCGTGAGCACCAAGGACTACCTGGAGAAGGACTACTACAAGGTCCTCGGTGTCGCGAAGACGGCCTCGCAGGAGGAGATCAAGAAGTCCTACCGGAAGCTGGCGCGCAAGTACCACCCGGACGCCAACAAGGGGGACGCGGACGCCGAGGAGCGCTTCAAGGAGGTCTCCGAGGCCTACGACGTGCTGTCGGACGAGAAGCGCCGCAAGGAGTACGACTCCGTCCGGTCGATGCCGGGCGGGTTCCGCGGCCAGCAGGGCGGCGGGTTCGGCTTCGACCTCGGCGACCTGTTCGGCCAGGGCGGCACCGGGACGCAGCCGGGCGGCGCCGGCGAGCGCATAGGGGACCTGTTCGGCGGCCTGTTCGGCCGCGGCACCGGCACCCGCACCACGGGGACGACGCGGCGCGCGCGGCGCGGCGCGGACGTCGAGACCGAGGTGACGCTGTCGTTCGGCCGCGCGATGAACGGCGTGACCGTGCCGATCAAGCTGACCAGCGAGGCGGCCTGCGACGCGTGCCGGGGGACGGGCGCGAAGGCCGGCACGGTGCCGCGGGTGTGCCCGAACTGCGAGGGCACCGGGCACGAGACCCGCAACCTCGGCAACTTCGGCTTCCAGGAGCCGTGCAAGGAGTGCCGCGGCCGGGGCCTCGTCGTCGACGACCCGTGCCCGATCTGCCACGGCAGCGGCCGCGCGACCGGCACCCGCACGATCCAGGCGCGCATCCCGGCGGGCGTCGCGGACGGGCAGAAGATCCGGCTGAAGGGCAAGGGCGCGCCCGGCGAGAACGGCGGCCCGGCCGGCGACCTGTACGTGAACATCAAGGTGCGTCCGCACGCGGTGTTCGGGCGCAGCGGCGACAACCTGACGCTGACGATCCCGGTGACGTTCCCCGAGGCGGCGCTCGGCGCCGACATCCGGGTGCCGACGTTCCAGGGGCAGCCCGTCACGCTGAAGCTGCCGGAGGGCACGCCCAACGGCCGCAAGTTCCGGGTGAAGGGGCGCGGCGCGACCCGCCGCGACGGGACGAAGGGCGACCTGCTGGTCACCGTCGACGTCCACGTCCCGCAGAAGCTGGACGAGCAGTCGCGGGAGGCACTGGCCAAGCTCCGCGAGGCGGGCGGCGGCGAGGACCTCCGCGCCGACGTCCTGCAGAAGGCCAGACAGGAGTGAGACCTCATGGACCCCTTCGGCGATGACACTCCGGTCTATGTGATCTCGGTGGCGGCCCAGCTGTCCGGGCTGCATCCGCAGACGCTGCGGACCTACGACCGGATGGGCCTGGTGTCCCCCGGACGGACGGCCGGCCGGGGCCGCCGCTACTCGATGCGCGACATCGTGATGCTGCGGGAGATCCAGCGGCTCTCCCAGGAGGAGGGCATCAACCTCTCCGGCATCAAGCACATCCTGGAGTTGCAGCGCGACAACGTGCGGCTCCGCGAGGAGCTCGTGAAGGCGCACGCCGCGCTGGAGGAGCTCGCGAACGAACTCGAATCGACCCGCGCGGTCGCGGCGCGGCTGGCGCAGCAGCGGCGGCACGGCGAGCCGACCGGCACTCCCGGCGCCGACCTGGTCCCCATCCGGCACACCAGCGTCGTCGTCTGGCACGAACGGAACTCCGACTAGCGACTCTGAGCAAGCACAGCACATTCACGGGGACGGGACATGGACTACAAGCTGACGCAGAAGAGCCAGGAGGCGGTGTCGGTCGCGGTCCGCAGGGCGGCCGCCGAGGGGCACCCCGAGGTCGAGCCGCAGCACCTGCTGGTGGCGCTGATCGCGCTGCCGGACGGTACCGCGGTGCCGCTGCTGGAGGCGGTCGGCGCCGACTGGCAGGTGATCCGGCGGCGGGCCGAGGAGCAGCTCGCCGCGATGCCGAAGGCGCAGGGGTCGACGGTGTCGTCGCCGCGGCTCGCCGCGCAGCTCCAGCGGTCGATCAACACGGCCGCGAACCGGGCGCAGCAGCTGGAGGACGAGTACGTCTCGACCGAGCACCTGCTGGTCGGCCTCGCCGCGGACGGCGGCCCGGCGGCGGGCCTGCTGAAGGAGTTCGGCGCGACGCCGCAGGCGCTGCTGGACGCCTTCGAGAAGGTGCGCGGCCACGCCCGCGTCACCAGCGAGAACCCCGAGGGCACCTACCAGTCGCTGGAGAAGTACGGCGTCGACCTGACGGCGGCGGCCCGCGACGGCCGGCTCGACCCGGTCATCGGCCGCGACGCGGAGATCCGCCGGGTCGTCCAGGTGCTGTCGCGCCGCACGAAGAACAACCCGGTGCTCATCGGCGAGCCCGGCGTCGGCAAGACCGCCGTGGTGGAGGGGCTCGCGCAGCGCATCGTCGCGGGCGACGTGCCCGAGTCGCTGCGCGGCAAGAAGCTCGTCTCGCTCGACCTCGGCGCGATGGTCGCGGGCGCGAAGTACCGCGGCGAGTTCGAGGAGCGGCTGAAGGCCGTCCTGAACGAGATCAAGGAGTCCGAGGGGCAGGTCGTCACGTTCATCGACGAGCTGCACACCGTCGTCGGGGCGGGCGCCGCCGAGGGCGCGATGGACGCCGGCAACATGCTGAAGCCGATGCTGGCGCGCGGCGAGCTGCGCATGATCGGCGCGACGACGCTGGACGAGTACCGCGAGCGCATCGAGAAGGACCCGGCGCTGGAGCGCCGGTTCCAGCAGGTGTTCGTCGGCGAGCCGACCGTGGAGGACTCGATCGCGATCCTGCGCGGGCTGAAGGGCCGCTACGAGGCGCACCACAAGGTGCAGATCAACGACTCGGCGCTGGTCGCGGCGGCGACGCTGTCGGACCGCTACATCACCTCCCGGTACCTGCCGGACAAGGCGATCGACCTGGTGGACGAGGCCGCGTCCCGGCTGCGGATGGAGATCGACTCCCGTCCGGTGGAGATCGACGAGCTGCAGCGCTCGGTGGACCGGCTGAAGATGGAGGAGCTGAACCTCGCCAAGGAGACCGACGAGGCGTCCCGGCAGCGGCTCGACCGGCTGCGCAAGGACCTCGCCGACAAGCAGGAGCAGCTCACCGGCCTCGTCGCCCGCTGGGACAAGGAGAAGGCGAGCCTGAACCGGGTCGGCGAGATCAAGGAGACGATCGACCAGCTGCGCGGCGAGGCGGAGCGCGCCCAGCGCGACGGCGACCTGGAGACGTCCGCGCGGCTCACCTACGGCGAGATCCCGGCGCTGGAGAAGCAGCTGGAGGAGGCGTCGGAGGCGGCCGAGAACCGCGACGCGATGGTCAAGGAGGAGGTCGGCCCGGACGACGTCGCCGACGTGGTCGCCCTGTGGACGGGCATCCCCGCCGGCCGGCTGCTCGAAGGCGAGACGGCGAAGCTGCTCCGCATGGAGGACGAGCTCGGCAAGCGCCTCATCGGGCAGGAGGCCGCCGTCCGCACCGTGTCGGACGCGGTGCGCCGCGCCCGCGCGGGCATCTCCGACCCGGACCGCCCGACCGGCTCGTTCCTGTTCCTCGGCCCGACCGGCGTCGGCAAGACCGAGCTGGCGAAGGCGCTCGCGGAGTTCCTGTTCGACGACGAGCGGGCGATGACCCGCATCGACATGAGCGAGTACTCCGAGAAGCACTCCGTCGCGCGGCTGGTCGGCGCGCCGCCCGGATACGTCGGCTACGAGGAGGGCGGGCAGCTCACCGAGGCCGTCCGGCGCCGCCCGTACTCGGCGGTCCTGCTGGACGAGGTGGAGAAGGCGCACCCCGAGGTCTTCGACATCCTGCTGCAGGTGCTGGACGACGGCCGGCTGACCGACGGGCAGGGCCGCACGGTCGACTTCCGCAACACGATCCTGATCCTGACGTCGAACATCGGGTCGCAGTTCCTCGTGGACCCGACGCTGGAGAACGGGGCGAAGCGGGAGGCGGTGTGGAACGCCGTCCGGAACTCGTTCAAGCCGGAGTTCCTGAACCGCCTGGACGACGTGATCCTGTTCGACGCGCTCTCCACGAGCGAGCTGACCCGGATCGTGGACCTGCAGGTCGACAAGCTGGCCGACCGGCTCGCGGACCGGCAGCTGACGCTGCAGGTCACGCCCGCCGCGCGCGAATGGCTGGCGCTGACCGGCTACGACCCGCTGTACGGGGCGCGTCCGCTGCGCCGCCTCGTGCAGACGGCGATCGGCGACCAGCTCGCCCGCGAGCTGCTCTCCGGGGAGGTCCGTGACGGCGACGAGGTCGTGGTGGACCTCGACGAGGCCGCCGACCGGTTGACGGTCGAGCCGAAGAGCGGCCTCTCTCTCACGAAGTAGGGTCCGGCGGGCCGGTGCGCGACGCGCCGGCCCGCCCGTTTCCCCAGCGTGCCGGCCTGCGAGGGGCGGCCGGAAACGCCTTCACGGTCCCTTCGAGGATTATTAAAGTTTCTTTAGGGATACTCCCGCTAGCGTCCGACGGCGTTGCGGCTCGCCGAAATCCGGCGGCCGCGGGACGACTCGTTGGGAGAGTTCCTCATGCGCAGGTCCGTCGCCTACCCCCTCGCCGCCGCGGCGGCCGTCGCGGCGCCGGTGCTCGTCGCCGCCCCCGCCTCGGCGCACGGCTACGTGTCCGCACCCCCGAGCCGGCAGGCGCTGTGCGCGACGGGCGCCGTCCCCGACTGCGGGCCCATCCAGTTCGAGCCGCAGAGCGTCGAGGGCCCGAAGGGGCTGAAGAGCTGCGACGGCGGCCTCAGCCAGTTCTCCGTCCTGGCGGACGAGAGCCGCGACTGGCCGGCCCAGTCCGTGGGGACGAGCGTCGACTTCCGGTGGGTGTTCACCGCGCGGCACCGCACGTCGAACTGGGAGTACTTCATCGGCGGGACGAAGGTCGCCGCGTTCGACGGCGGCAACCAGCAGCCGGACGCGGTCGTCACCCACAAGGTGGACCTCAGCAAGTTCCCGGGGAAGCGCACCGTCCTCGCGGTGTGGAACATCGGTGACACGCCGAACGCCTTCTACAGCTGTATCGATCTGAACATCGGCGGCGGGAACGGGGGCGGCGGTTCGCAGCCGGCGCCGGCGCCCACCACGCAGCCCACCACGCAGCCCACCACGCGTCCGACCACGCCGGCGCCCGCGCCCAGCAGCCCGGCGACGTCCGCGCCGACCGGGGCCCCCGCGGCCGGAGGGACCTGGAAGGCGGGCGTGACGTTCAAGACGGGCGACGTGGTGACCTTCAACGGCGCCCGGTTCCGCTGCCGCCAGGGGCACACGTCGCTTCCGGGCTGGGAGCCGTCGCAGTTCACGCTGGCCCTGTGGCTGCCGCTGTGACGGCCCGGCGCCGCGCCGTCCTCGCGCTCGCCCTCGCCGCGGCCCTTCCGCTGGCCGCCTGCAACGGCGAACCGGCGCAGACGAAGGCGGCGAGCGCGGCGTCCAGCGCCCCGGCCGCCGCCTACAACGACCAGGACGTCCTCTTCCTGCAGATGATGGTGACCCATCACGAGCAGGGGCTGGAGATGGCGGGGCTCGCCGCCGGCCGCGCCGAGCGCGCGCAGGTGCGGACGCTGGCCTCGGCGGTCAAGGCGACCGAGGCCGAGGAGCTCAAGCTGATCAAGTCGTGGCTCGGCGCGTGGTCGAAGCCGGCGACGTCGGAGGCGGCGGCGCAGACGCACCTGCACCACGGCGCCGCGCCCGCGACCGGCGCCAAGGAGATCAACGCCCTGCGGAGGACGAAGGGCGCCGGGTTCGAGCCCGCGTTCCTGAACCTGTTCATCGGCCACCAGGGCAGTGCGGTGGAGATGGCGCGGGCCGAGCAGAGCAAGGGCGCGAGCCCCGACGCGAAGGCGTTCGCCGGACGCGTCGTCGAGTCCCGGACCGCGGAGATCCGGCAGATGCTCCGCCTGCTCAACAGCTGACGGACGACGGCCCGTCCACCGGCGTGCGCGCCCGGTGGACGGGCCGTCCGCCGTCACACCTCCAGGTTCTCCTCGATGTCGCGGAGCCGGTGCCGGGCCAGGGCCAGGTTCGCGCGGGACCGGTCGAGGGCCAGGTAGAGGAAGAGGCCCTTGCCCTTGCGGCCGGTCACCGGGCGGATGACGTGGTACTGGCTGGAGATGCTGATGAGGATGTCCTCGATGTCCTCCTTGAGGCCGAGCTGCTCCATGGTGCGGAACTTGGCCCGCACCACCTCGGTGTTCCCGGCGGCGGCGACCTGCAGGTCGAGGGCCTTGGAGCTGCCCAGGTGACCGAGCGCCATGCCGCTGTTGTAGTCGACGACGGCGGCACCGATCGTGCCGTCGATCGTCATCATTTCCTTGAGCGAGAGGTCGAGGTTGGACACGTTCTCCCCTTTCGTTGTCGTTACCTTCGGCGCGGAGTCGAGAGGTGCGCGGCGATGGCGCGGGCGATCGGGCGCGATTCCAGGTGCAGCCGCCCCACGTTGACGGTCGGTTCCGCCAGCACCGTGAGGGACGCCGTCGGGCCGGCCGCGTAGATGACCACGTAGCCGTCCACCCCGCGGATCACCACCTCGTGGAACGCCCCGCCGTGCGCGGTCTGCGCGATCCGGTGCGCCAGCGACAGGCCGGTGGCCGTCACCGCCGCCATCCCGGACGGCTCGACGGACGCGGCCAGGTCGTGCGCGATGAGCAGCCCGTCCGCCGACGCGACCAGGCTGCCGGTGAGCTGCGGGACGCGCGCCCGCAGCGCCCGCAGCTCCGTCGCCACCGCGGCCTCGGGGACCCGCGCCGCCGTCCCCGCCCCCGCTCGTTTCGCCACCTTCGCCACCCTTTCGATCAGTCGTTTCACCGGTCGTCCGGTCAGCCGAGCTCCACCAGCGCCGTCCGCAGCCGGTCGAGCAGCTCGTGATCGGGCGCGGCCCACTCGACCGCCCCCTCGCCCCACCCCTCCGGCGACGCGGCCACGGCCGGCTCGGTCTCCACGAGCGACGCCGCGGCGAGGCCGCGGACGGCGAGCAGGCAGCCGAACGCCGTCCGCCCGAGGTCGCGGGCCAGCCGCGCGGGCGTGCGCCGCCCGTCGGCGTTGAGCAGGATCTCCGCCTGGACGCCGGTCAGGATGACGCGCTGCCGCCGCACCCGCCGGACCGGCACGACGGGCGCCACGTCGACGCCCCCGTCCGGCCAGGCCGCGTCGAGCCGGGCCCGGCGCCGCCGCTGCTCGTGCATGAGCGTCGGTACGGTGATGCGCAGCGCACCGTCCGCCGGCTCCTCCGCGAACACGGGCTCGGCGGCCGACCCGAGCAGGAAGTAGGCGGCGTCGAACAGCGCGAGCAGCTCGGGATCGGGCCCGCCCGGCAGGTCGGCGGCACCGGGCACGTGCCTGCTCTCGGCGCGGACGACGGCCCCGCGGGCGAGGTGGAACGCGCCATCGTCGCCGACTCGCAGCACACCGGTGCGCCTTTCCCGCTCCAGCATGCCGAGCACACCGCAAATGTCGCCGCCCATGTCACCCGTCCGCCATTTCGCGAACGAGGCTCTGCATGCGCAACCGCGCGAGCGCGAGATTGCCGTTCTCCCGGTCGAGCAGCAAATGGACGAAGAGGTGCCCGTCGAGGTCGGCCCCGGAGAGGGCCAATAGGTGATATCCCGCCGCGCCGCACACGATGATCTCCTCGACGTCATCGCCCGCCGCGGTCGCGCTGAGCGCCGGCGAGGCCAGCACCGCCCGCACCACATCGGTCGCCCCGGCCGCGTCCTCATGCTGGTCAACGATGTCCTCACGGCCCGCCGCCGCGACGGCGAGCCCGCTGGCGCAGTCCACCAGCGTCACCCGCTGGGCCCCCGGAATCGTCATCATCCGCGCAAGGCAGTCGTCAATCCGCACTCATTCCCCCACCGAATGAGAGTTGCAGGAACTCGACCATAGCCACAACTTTGCAGACCGCAACACCAACCAGTTAAATCCCCACAACCTCCCCCGCCGGGAGTATGAATACCACCCCGTATCCAAACCGGTCAGCCCAACTATGCCC
>NZ_SMJW01000156.1 GCF_004348335.1 Actinomadura bangladeshensis
CATCGGGGCCCGTGGAACCCCGCCCACCCGACGCGACAGTCGGGCCCCACCGCTGACCCGCCACCGAAAACCAAGAATCGGTCGGGTCGCTCCCCGACCCAACCGACCTCACGAAAGATCGAGGCTAACACGACGGAGGACTGGCGGTACGCACTCTCCGTAGACACGCACTGCCCAACTCCGAACGGGCCGGCGCGACTGCACCAGGCCGCGCTCCACTTACGGCCGTCCCCACTACCCGCCTCAAGGAATCGAAGGCGGTGTGGCGATGGTCAGGCGCTCCCGTGGGCGTCCCGGTCGTAGCGACCGGCCTTCGCCCGAGTCGTGAAGGCGGCCCAGACTTCGGGGAGGAAGGTGAGATGCCCAGCGTCTGACGCCTTGCTGTCCCGCACCGCGATGCTCATGTCGAGAACGGCGATCTCGACGCAGTTGCCACTGCCGCTCCGACTGCTCTTCTGCCATCGGGCACGTGATGTGTTGTCCGGCATGCTCATCATGCTCCTTGTCCCGCATCCAGGTCCTTCGTCGCCGCAGCGATCAACGAGACGGATGTGCTCGGGCTCAGAGCTACGGCACGAAGATGCGTGCCTATCAAGCTATACCGGGCAATGTCTGCGTCCTCTTCCAGGAAGATCTCCCCCGCCTGGCTCTCGAGGTACACGACGTCAGGCCCGATCTCCTCCGCGAAGTTCATGACGACGAAGGATCCGGTCATACCCGGATGGCTACCTGCTGTGAACGGAATCACTTGAAGGTGTACATTCGGCTGTTCCGTAACCGCCAACAGGTGCTCGAGCTGCTCCCGCATGACTTCCCGACCACCCACAATGCGACGGATCGTGGCTTCGTCCACTATCGCCCATAGCTTCAGTGGCCGGTCCTTTGCGAGCGCCGACTGTCTCTGCATCCTCGCATCGACTCTGCTTTCGATCTCGCCGGCTGACGACTCCGGGAAGGCGCCGCTGATGGCGGCTCTCGCGTAGCGCTCGGTTTGGAGGAGGCCTGGGATGAACAGGCACTCGTAGTTCAGCACCTCGCGCGCTTCGGACTCGAACTCGATGTAGGAGGCGTACCGCTCCGGGAGGTCCGAGGCGAAGGTGCGCAGCCAGCCGCGGGTCGCCGACTGCTTGAGTAACGTCCTCAGTTCGGAACGCTTCGGCTCGGCCACCCGGTACGCGTCCAAAAGGCTGGTCAGGGTGCGCGCCTGGGGGCGGACGCGGGCGGTCTCGATGCGGTAGAGCGTGGCCACGTTGATGCCGGTCTGCTCGTTGACCTGCTCGCGAGTGAGTTCGGCGATCTTGCGTAGCTGGCGAAGCTCCGCCGCGAGGCGACGAAGACGCACCGTTGGCGCTCCCACTGCGGCTCCTTTCCGTGTGGCGGCTGTGGTTGCCGGCCGGTCCCGTCCTCCTCAGCGCCTCCTGAGTGATCACAGATGCAAGCAATGTTAATGCAACCCTTGCATACGTACTCTGCGTGATGCATCCTTTGCAGAGCGTTCCACAGGACGCCGGTCGACCGCAGGGAATCAGCAAGAAAACGAAGCGGCCCCGGGTCGGTGATGCAAGCACCGGCCCGGGGCCTTGACCCGACTGACAAGGAGTCGGACCCATGGTGAACCTACCCAACTGCTCGCCTTCCGGTGGGCCGGGGAACGTGATGTCGGTGCCGCTGGAGACACGCCAGCGACTGGAACTGCTGGTCAGGCTGATGGTGGGGCTACGCAGCCTCGGTCGTGGATCAGTGCTCTACCTCGATGGGCGGGCCGAGCCGGTGTTGTCGGTGCCGGTATTGTCGCGGCGGCGGTCGCTGGCGGTGCTCGTCGTCCAGGACGCGGGCGGGTGGTCCTATCTGTGGGACGCCGTCCACCGGACGCCGGCCGGGGCGGTGCGGGTCGCGGCCGAGCAGATCGCCGGGGTCGCGCGGTGATCGTCTGGGATCAGGTACACACCGAGCGGGTCTCCTCGGGTGGTGTGCTGGACGTCCGGGAGGTTCGGGCTCGGGTGCGGCAGGCCCTCGTCCGATACGGCGAGACGTTCGAGCTGGGCGATGTAGATCTGCTGGTCTGCGAGATCGCGACCAACGCCGTCCGGCACAGTGCCAGCGGGCGGCCCGGCGGCGGGGTGTGGGTGACCTTGCTCCTGTCGGCCGCGCGGCTGCGGGTGGAGATCCAGGACGACGGCGGCTCGGAAGGGCGTCCGATGATCCCCGCGCAGAGTTCGGCCTGGGACGAGTCCGGGCGCGGGCTCCTCATGGTGCGGGAACTGGCCGACTGCTGGGGCACCCTGCGCGGGAAGGACGGACGCCACACCGTCTGCTTCGAGGTCGTCCGATGAGCGGTGTTCGAAGGCTGCGCGGTGTCCGGGCGGCCTGGCGGAGCGTCCGGGACGCACCCGAGACCGTCCAGCGAATCCTCCCTGAGCATTACCCGGAGGTGGTCTTCCTCTTCGCTCAGGCGTACCGGGCGGCGGCCGAACAACTCGAAGATGTCCTGATCGACTCGCTCGATATGTGGGACGAATACGAGCGTCAACTCGGCGAGGACAACGTCGGCTAGTGCTCCTGCGTTGACTTGCGGCGTGTTGTTGTTATCGGCCTCGCCATAACAACAACACGCCGCAGGTCAACGTGGCCGGCGTTCAGCTCGCGCGATCGTCCATCCGGGATCGGGTTGGTGCCGGAGGAGGGTCGGCAGCATCCTCTGGCGTCAGGAGGGACGGACTTCGTAGGTGTCGTTGCGGTGCTCGTAGATCGGGTCGGTGGTGTTGCGGGCCGTTTCGCGGAGGGGGCGCTTTATGACCTTGTTGGTGGGGGTGCGCGGCAGGGCGTCCACTATGCGGATGTAGCGGGGCGTCCACTTCGTGCCCAAGTCGGGCTGGGCCCTGAGAAAGGCCATGAAGGGCTCCGGGTCGAAGGAGTCGTTCGAGGCGAGGGCAACAGCAGCCATCACCTGGTCGCCTACGTGGTCGTCCGGTACGGCGTAGACGGCTACCTCAGCGAAGCGCTCGTAGCGGGCCAGGAGGCGTTCGACCGGGGCTGCGGCGAAGTTCTCGCCGTCCACGCGCAGCCAGTCGTCGTTGCGGCCGGCGAAGTACCAGTAGCCGTCGGCGTCTCGGTAAGCGAGGTCGCCCGACCACGTCCAGCCGTTGCGGACGCGTTTCGCCGTCGCCTCAGGGTTGTTGTAGTAACCCTCGAACTTGCCCGCGCCGTTGGTGTCGACGATCTCGCCGATCGCTTCTTCTGCGTTGAGGAGCGTGCCGTTCGCGTCGAACTTGGCGGGCGGGCATTCGTGCAGCGTGTCGGGGTCGATGACCACGGTGCCCGGCTCGGCCACGCCCAAGGAGCCCGGCGGTGTGCCCGGGACGCGGTTCAAGCGGATCTCGCCCTCGCTGGAGCCGTACGAGTCGATGACCGTGCAGCCGAAACGGCGCGCGAACTCGGCGATGTCGCGTTCGTTCGCCTCGTTGCCGAAGGCGATGCGGAGGGTGTTGTCGGCGTCGTCCGGCTTCTCCGGGGTGGCCAGGATGTAGCTCAGCGGCTTGCCGACGTAGTTGAAGAACGTGACGCCATAGCGGCGGACGTCCGGGAGGAAGCCCGAAGCCGAGAACTTACGGCGCAAGGCAATGCGACCGCCCGTTGCCACCGCCGGGGCGATGCCCGCCATCAGCGCGTTCGAGTGGAACATCGGCATGACCACGTAGAACACGTCGTCGCGGGTCAGTGAACGGCGGTCGCGCTGCTGGACGGCGATGCGCCCCAGCCTGCCCTGAGTGCAGATCACCGCCTTGGGGGCCGACGTCGTCCCCGAGGTGAAGACCAGGGAGAAAATCGTCTCGGACGTGACGGGGAGGACGTCCGCCAGAGAGGTCGATGCCAAGCGGTCAGAGTAGGCGGCCGTGTCGATCGTCAGCGTCGGGACGTCCGCCAAGCCGTCCAGCAGCGATTCCCGGGACGTCTCCGTGACCAGCAGCGCGCAGTCGGTATGAGCGATATCGCGTGCCAGTTCCGCACCCCGCCGCGTCGGGTTCAGTTCGACGACCGGGACGCCCGCCAACGCCGACCCCAGCAGCCAGAACAAATGCTCCGGCCCGTTCTCCAGGAAAAGCCCGACATGCCCGCCCGCCGAACGAGCCGGAGTCGCGCGGCGACGGGCCTCCTCGATCACCTCGCGCCACGTCCACGACGCGTCCTCGAAGTTCAGAGCCGGGCGATCATCGTCCGCCCGAGCCGCGACCAGTTCGGCGAACGTGATCTCGCGGTCCGGGCGGTCGTCCTGCAGCGCGGGCATCGGCACTCCCTAGGCGCGGTGGGGGCGGTTCGTCCAGCCCTGGTCGTCGGCGCGGACGAACCAGCCGGACGCGGCAAGGGTCCCGCCGTCCACCGGGATCGTGTGGCCGGTGACGAAGCGGGCGTCATCTGAGGCGAGGAACGCGACGACGGCGGCGTAGTCGTCCGGCTCACCGAAGCGGGCCAGCGGCACCCAGGTGTGCTCCAAGCCCTCGTCGTAGCCGCGCCGCATCCACTCGACCGGGGTCTGTTCGGTGTTCGCCAGGTCGGGGGCGATGGCGTTGACGCGCACCCCATGTCGTCCCACCGCAACGGCGAGGCTCCGCGTGAACGCCGACACTCCCGCGTTGAACGCCGAGTACACCGGGTGTCCCGGAATGCCGCGGAACGCCTCGACCGTCGAGTTGTTGACGATGCTGCCGGACCGCCGTTCGATCATGCTCGGCAGCAGTGCGTGGGTGAGCTTGAAGACGTGCAGCAGGTTCAGCTCGTAAAGGCGCTGCCATTGGTCGGGGGTGCTGTCCTGGAAGGACGGGGCGGCGGGACGGAAGTCGCCCACGTTGTTCACCAGGACGTCCACGCGGCCGCCCGTCGCGGCCGTGACTCGCTCGACCGTCCCGTCCTCGACGATGTCACCGACGACGGTGACGCACCGGCCGCCGGCCTGCTCGATGTCGGCGCGGGTGCGGTCGGCGGCATCCGCGTCGATGTCGTTGAGGATCACCAGGTCACCGCCGGCGGCCAGGCGGCGGGAGATCGCTCCGCCGATGCCCAGCGCGCCCCCCGTGACCACGCTGACACGGTCAGCCAACACGCCACCTCCGAACGGGACGGGTCTCAATGAAGTCGATCTGCAGGGCGCGCCTCGCGAACCGCCAACCGCCGTCCGAAAGCCGGTAGGCGTCGGTGTAGCGCAGGTGCCAGACGAGGTCGGACGGCTTGCCCGGTTCGCGTTCGGTGAGATGGTGCGCCACGCACGCGATGTGGCCGGTTCCGTCCGCCTCGAAGACCTGGCCGACGATGTCGTGCGAGGTCACCGGGACCTCGTTCAGGGACGACAGCGACCGTACGATGTCGTCCCGTCCGGTGAAGGTCCGTACCGGTCCGAGGTCCTTCGGCGGGTCGGGCAGGACGAGGACGGCGTCGTCGGTGAACAGGCTCCCGAGGCCGGAGAAGTCGCGGCGGTCGGCGTACAGCGCGTACCGGGCGACCAGGTCGAGGAGTTCGACCCGGTCCCCCAGAGCCAGCGTCATGACAGGCCGAGCCGTTCGGCGCACGCCGACAGTTCGTCCTTCGCCTCGCTGAGGTCGGTGGTCGGGTTGCCGCGCAGAACAAGGCGCCCCGCCCCCAGCCCGGCGAGCTTCTCCGCCTTCTCCGGCGTGACCACCGACAGCGAATGGCCGAGCGTCAACTCCAGCGCGTCCGGGTCGCGGCCGTACTTCTCGGCCTCCGCCCGCATCAGCGCGACCAGGGAGCGAAGCTCGTCCCCCGCCACACCCAGCGGCTGCAACCCGTCCCCGTACCGCCCGGCGCGCCGCGCGGCGGCCTTCGTGTGCCCGCCCACATGGATGGGCACGCCACCGGACTGAACCGGCTTCGGGTAGCTCATCGCGCCCTTGAACCGGAAGAACTCCCCGTCATGCGAAGCCCCCGAGGGCGCCGTGTCGGCCCACAGCTTGCGGAGCACCTCCAGCTGCTCGTTGCCGCGCCGCCCCCGCGAGTCGAAGTCGACGCCGCACGCCTCGATCTCCTCGCGCATCCAGCCCATCCCGACGACCAGCCGCAACCGTCCGCCCGACAGGGCGTCGATCGTCGCGAGCCGCTTGGCCAGCACCACCGGGTGGTGGTTCGGCAGGACGAGCACACCGGTGGCGAGCCCGATCCGCGACGTCTGCCCGGCGAGGAAGGCCAGCAGATCCAGCGGATCCGGAATGTCCAGGTCGTCGGCCAGTTCCATGCGCCCCGACGCGTCGTACGGGTAGACGCTGGAGTAGGATCTCGCCACCACCGCGTGCTCGACCGCGCCGACCGACTCGAAGCCGCAGGCTTCTGCGTGCCGGACGTAGGGGCCGATCCACGCGGGATCGGCCGTCACGCCCGCCGCCACGGGGAGCAGGACGGCGTACTTCATGCAGATGCCTCTCAGTTCGAATCAGTTCGAAGATGCCGCGGCGGCCCGCCCGGCGCGTCGGCCGAAGAACGTACCGTCGCCCAGCGAAGTCCCGCTGATGTAGCCCTCGCCGTGGATGCCGGACGCCGTGCGCCCCGCCGCGTACAGGCCGGGGATCGGCTCGCCGGAGTTGTTGCGGACCTCGCCGTCCACGGTCGTGTCCAGGCCGCCGAGGGTGAACCCCCCGGCGCCCGTCCCGGCGCCGTGCCTGCCCGCGCCGAAGAACCCGTCGCGCGGGTCGATCGCCGCGAACGGTCCCTTCAGCGGACGCAGCCACTTGGCGTCCTTGTGGAAGTAAGGGTCCTCGCCCTTCTCCGCGTACCGGTTGTAGGTCTCGACGGTCGCCTCCAGCGAACCGGGCGGCAACCCCAGGGACTCTTCCAGCTCCGCGAGCGTCTCCGCCGCGTGCGTGGGCCGGACGCCCCACATGTCGGCCTCGGCGATGTCGTCGTGCCCGGCCTCGTCGATGATCGCCCAGTAGGGGCCGGGCTGGTGCTGGACGGCCTGGTGGCTGAACAGGCCCGGGTAGACGTCCTCGTTGATGAAGCGGCGGCCGAGTCCGTCCACGAGCATGCCCCGGCAGATGACGGCGGGGTTGGCGGTGAGCGCGATCTCCACCGTCGCCATGCGGCGGGTCGCGGCGCCGGCCGCGGTCGCCATCCGGATGCCGGAACCGTCGCTGGTGCCGTCGCTGACCTTGTCGTGCCCGAGCAGCACCGGGGCGTGGTCGGCGAGCATCTCCTCGTTGTCGACGAACCCGCCGGACGTCAGGACGACGCCCCGCCGCGCCCGGTAGGTCACCGTGTCGGAGAACTTGCGCGCGACGACGCCGACGACGCGGCCGTCGCCGTCCACGACGAGGTTCGTGGCGTAGGTGTCCGGGTGGGCGGCGGCGCCCGCCTCGGCGGCGGCCGCGATCAGCTTCTCCATCAGGATCCCGCCGGCGAACATCGGCGTCTCCGGGCGGTGCCCGCGCGGCGCGGGCGTGGCGATCGTGTTGTACGGCCAGGCGTTCTCGCCGAGCCACATCAGGCCGTCCTCGGTGTGCGGCATCCAGCCCGGCGCGTCGAACAGCGTCTCCTTGAACGGGACACCGCGCGCGCGGAACCACTCGAAGTGCTCGACGCTCTCGTCGCAGTACAGCCGCAGTTTCTCCTCGTTGGCGTGCGGGCCGAGCGCCGCCTTGAGGAACGCGAACATGTCGTCCGGCGTGTCCTCGAAGCCGCACGCCTTCTGCACCTGCGTGCCGCCGCCGAGGTACAGCTCGCCGCCGGACTGCGCGGACGTCCCGCCGGGGCCGCTCGACCGCTCCAGGACGAGCACGTCCGCGCCCGCCGCCGCGGCCTCGTACGCCGCGGCGGCACCGGCGGCGCCGTAGCCGACGACCAGCACATCGCACTCGTGGTCGAACTCCACGTCCGCCGCGGCGACCGGTTCCACCGAAGGCCTGGCCACCGGCGTCAGCCCTTCTTCTGCGGGGTGAAGGCGGCCAGCGGCTCGGAGCCCGACCAGTCGTGGCCCCAGTAGCTGTCCTTGGTGATCTCTTCGGCGGTGTAGTACGTCTCGTCGACGAGCATGCCCTCGCAGCCGTACTCGATGTCCCAGCCGCCGGGGGCGCGGACGTAGAACGACACCATCTTGTCGTTGGTGTGCCGCCCCAGCGTGGACGAGATCGAGAAGCCCTTCTCCTTGACGCTGTCGAGCGCGATGCCGACCGCGTCGAGGGAGTCGACCTCGACCATCAGGTGGACGAGGCCCGGGTCGCCGTCGTGCGGGGCCGGGCAGACCGCGAGGCTGTGGTGCCGCTGGTTGACGCCCATGAAGCGGATCCGGACGGCGCCGCCGCCGACCTTCATCGCGCCGCGCGGCAGGAACCCGAGGACCTCGTTGTAGAACGCGACGTTCGCGGCGAAGTTCGGGGTCGGCACGACGACGTGGCCCATGCCCATCGCGCCGGTGACGAACTTCTGCGCGAAGCCGGTGCGCACCGGGCTGTGGTCGAGCACCGGGCCGAAGAACACCTCGACGGGGGTGCCGCCGGGGTCGGTGAACGCGATGACCTCTTCGGCGTCGCGCTCCGCGGCCTCCTTGGCGGACAGCGCGGTGACGGCCGTCCCGGACTTCTCCACGGCCTCGCGGACGGCGGCCAGCGCGAACTGGTCGCGGACCTCCCAGCCGACGGCGAGCACCCGGTCGCTGTCGCCCGGCAGCACCTGCAGGCGGGAGCGGCGCTCGTCCATGCGCAGGTAGAGGCCGCCGGGGTCGGGGCCAGTGCCCTCGGCGAACCCGAGCCCTTCGAGGGCGAACTCGCGCCAGCGGTCGATGTGGCGGGTCTGGACCTTCAGATAACCCAGCCCTCGGATCTGCGTCACTTGTCCTCGATCCCTTCGGTGTCGCGGCCCGCGCGGCGGCGGCCCGCGCGGCGGCAGTCCACGCGCGGTCCATACGCGGTCCATGCTCAACCTGCCAAACCCCGTGGTGCCCTGCCCGGACCTTCCCGCTCAGTGAGAGTCGCGGGGCGGTCCGGCCCGGACGCCCGGTGTCATCATCCGGTGATGACAGCAACGAGGCCGGTCGCGCTGGTGACCGGGGCGAGCCGGGGAATCGGCCGGCGGACGGCGCTCGCGCTGGCCGCCGCCGGGCACGACGTCGCGTTCACCGCGCGGACCGTCGCGGAGGGCGAGGGCCGGATCCCGCCGCGGCACGGCACGGCGGCGGTGATTCCCGTCCCCGGGAGCCTGGCGCGAACAACAGCGGAGATCGAGGGGCTCGGCGTGCGGGCATTGCCCGTCCAGATGGATCTGCTCGACCGGGCGAGCGTGCAGTCGGCCGCGCAGACCGTCCTGGACGCCTGGGGACGCGTCGACGTCCTGGTCAACAACGCGGTCGCGCACATCGCGGGCACCCACGAGCGGTTCCTCGATCTGGACGTGGACGTCGCCCAGCAGCTGGCCACCGGCAACTATCTCAACCAGATCGTCCTGCTCCAGGCCGTCCTGCCCGCGATGCTGGAGCAAGGCGGCGGGACGATCGTGAACCTGTGCTCCGGGTCGGCCACCAGCGACCCGCCCGGACCGCCCGGCGAGGGCGGCTGGGGCGTCGCCTACTCGGCGTCCAAGGCGGCCTTCGGACGGCTCGCCGGCGCGATCAACGCCGAATACCGGGAAAATGGGATCCGCGCGTTCAACCTCGACCCCGGCTTCGTGATCACGGACGCCGGCGCCGCGCGCGGCGGCCTGGACTCCCTGAAGGAGAAGGGCTTCGAGCCGACCCCCGAGGAGGCTCCGGCCGCAGCCGTCGTCTGGCTGATCACCCACCCGGAGGCGGCGGCGTTCCTAGGCCGCGTGATCTGGACCCCCAAGCTCATCGCCGACGAGTCCCTGCTCCGTTGATCTGCGGCGTGTTGTTGTTATGGAGGCGCTCATAACAACAACACGCCGCAGGTCAACGGAGATTGGGGGGTTAGATCATGGAGCGCATGGGGCCCTGGGGGGGTTCTATGTCCAGGTCCGTCAGGGCGCTCACGTGGTAGACCGAGCCTGGGACGTGGATCGCGTGGGCCAGGCCGACGTGGGCGTCGCGCCAGAAGCGCTGGATGGGGTTGTCGCTGCGCATCGCGTTGCCGCCGGAGCGGACGACGATCTCGTTCATCGCCTGGCAGGCCCGCCACGCGGCGCGCACCTGGGTGCGGCGGCCGGCGGCGCGCTCGGCGAACGTCGGGACGTGCCCGGCGGCGACCATGTCGTACATGCGCGAGCAGTTGTCGAGCAGCGCGGTCCGGGACGCCTTGATCTCCTCGGCGGCCTCGCTGATCGCGTACAGCACGTACGGATCGTCCTTGATCTTGGTGCCGGTGATCTGGACGCGGTTGCGCTGGTAGGCGAGGTGGTGGTGCAGGGCGCCCTCGGCGATGCCGATCACCGCGGAGGTGATGCCGAGCGGGAACACGCAGGAGAACGGCATCAGGTAGGACGGGTTGGTCAGCCCGGCCTCGCGCGGCGCGGAGCCGTCGACGACCTTGGAGTACTCCAGCGTCCGGTAGGTCGGGACGAAGGCGTCCTTGACGATGATGTCCTTGCTGCCGGTGCCCTTGAGCCCGGCGACGTCCCACGAGTCCTCGACGATCTCGTAGTCGGAGCGGGGCAGGATCATGTGCAGCGACCGCGGCGGCATCGCCATCTTGCCCTCGTCGTCGCCCAGCATCGCGCCGAGGAAGATCCAGTCGCAGTGGTCGGTGCCGGAGGAGAACTGCCAGCGGCCGTTGAAGATGTAGCCGCCGTCGACCGGGCGGGCGATGCCCATCGGCGCGTACGGGGAGGCGATCCACGTGTCGGGGTCCTCGCCCCAGATCTCCTGGCGCACCTTCGGGTCGGCGTAGGCCATCTCCCAGGGGTGGACGCCGACGATGCCCGCGATCCAGCCGGTGGAGCCGTCCAGGGAGGCGACGCCCATCACCGTCTCGGCGAACTCGCGGGGGTGGACCTCCAGGCCGCCGTACTCCTTCGGCTGGAGCAGCCGGATCGCGCCGGACTCCCGCAGGATCGACGCGGCCTTGTCGTCCAGCCGGCCGAGCGCCTCGTTGGAGGGCCCCAGCTCGCGGATCTGCTCCGCCCTCTCCATGATCGTGTCAAGCACGCGGTTCGCCATCGCCTGTCTCCCGTGATGTGTTTCAGCCGTCGTAGGTGATCTTCAGCCGGTCGGTGACCGGCCTCGCCTGACAGGCGAGGATGAGGCCGTCGGCGAGATCCTGCTCGTCGAGGACCGTGTTGGCGTCCAGGGTGACCTCGCCCTCCAGCCGGATGCAGGCGCAGGCCGAGCAGTTGCCCTCCCGGCAGGAGAACGGGGCCTCGACGCCGGCGCGCAGCAGCGCGTCGAGGAGCCGGTCGGACTTCGGCCACGGGACGGTCCGCGTCTCGCCGTCCATCTCGACCTCGACCTCGCCCGCGTCGCCGGTGTCCTCGGCGGCCTCCGGCTCCTCGAACGGGTCGCCCTCCAGCGAGAAGAAGCGCTCGACGTGGACGCGCATGCCGAGGCCGGTGAAGGTGTCGGTGGCGAGGTCCATGAAGATCTCCGGCCCGCACACGAACGCCTGCCGTCCGGTGTACGGCCCGGCCAGCGAGCGGAGCGTCGCCGGGGTCGGCAGGCCCTGCACCGACTCCAGGACGTGCACGACCGTGAGCCGGTCGGGGTGCGCCTCGGTCAGCGCCCGCAGCTCATCGGCGAAGATCACCGATTTCTCGTCCCGGTTGGCGTAGAGCAGCGCGACCCTGCCGCTCCCGCCCGCCAGGCACGACTTCAGGATCGACATCACCGGGGTGATGCCGCTGCCGCCCGCGACGAGCAGCAGGTCGTCGTCCAGCGACGCGGGCGTGAACGTGCCCGCCGGGCGCAGCACCTCCAGCACGTCGCCGGACGTGATGCTGTCGCAGATCCAGTTGGACCCGAGACCGCCCGCGACCCGCTTGACCGTGACCTTCAGCCGGTCGTCGGTGAGCGGCGAGCTGCACAGCGAGTAGCAGCGCGCCGCCCAGCCGTCCCCGGCCGGGACGCGGACGGTGAGGAACTGCCCGGGCCGGTAGGTGAACCGGTCCCGGTCGCCCTCGGCGGGTTCGAGGACGAGCGTGTGCGCGTCGGCCGTCTCGTGGACGACCTCCACCACCCGCGCCTTCAGAGCCGTCATGACCGTTCCGGGGCCTTTCCTGCCGCGTGTCCTGCCGCGTGTCCTGCCGCGTGCCGCGCGGCGATGTAGCCGAACACGATGGACGGGCCGATCGTCGCGCCGGGGCCGGCGTACTCGTTGCCCATCACCGACGCCGAGGAGTTGCCCGTCACGTACAGGCCCTCGATGACCGTGCCGTCCTCGCGCAGGACGCGGGCGTGCTCGTCCGACACGAGGCCGCCCTTGGTGCCGAGGTCGCCGACCTCCAGCCGGAACGCGTAGTAGGGCGCGGTCTCCAGCGGGTCGAGGTTCGGGTTCTTCAGGTTCGGGTCGCCGTAGTAGCGGTCGTAGGCGGAGTCGCCGCGGCCGAACTCGGGGTCCTTGCCCGCGCGGGCGTACCCGTTGAACGTCTCGACGGTCTCGGCCAGCGCGTCCGCCGGGACGCCGATCTTCCCGGCCAGCTCCGCCAGCGAGTCGGCCTTGAACGCGATGCCCTTGTCGTAGAACGCCTTCGGGATCGGCGCGCCCGGCAGGATCTGCGCGAACGGGTAGCGGGCGCGGGACTTCGCGTCCATCACGAACCAGGCCGGGACGTGCCCGCCCTCCAGCTGGTCGTGGACGAAGTTGACGTAGGGCGCGGCCTCGTTGGTGAACCGCTTCCCGTCCTGCGACACGATGACCTGCCGCGGGATGGCGCGCTCGGACACCAGCGGGATCACCGCGCCCGCCGGGTGCCGGACGGCGGGCATCCACCAGGCGTCGTCCATGAAGTCCAGGCCGGCGCCGAGCGCCTCACCGGCGCGGATGCCGTCGCCGGTGTTCTCGCGGGCGCCCATCGCGAAGTCCTCCTGCCCTCCCGTGGGCAGGTACTTGTCGCGCATGTCCTGGTTGTGGTCGAAACCGCCCGTCGCGAGCAGGACGCCCTTGCGGGCGCGGATCCGCATCGTGCCGCCGTCGCGCTGGGCCGCGACGATGCCGGTGACGCGGCCGTCCTCGTCGGTGACCAGCTCGGTCATGGCGGTCTTCAGCCACAGCGGGACCCCGGCGTCCTTCAGCGCCATCCGCAGCCGGGCGACGAGCGCCCGGCCGCCGGTCGACATGTGCCTGCGGCGGACCATGTTGGACGACACCCGCCACGCCGCGACCAGCGACGCGCGCCGGCCCGCCCAGGTCCGCTTGGCCATCGCGAGGTCGTGGTAGTCCTTCGCGGTGATCCACAGGCCCAGCGGGCCCTTCATGTTGTTCGGCCGCTGGTACTGCTCGTCCTCGCCGAGCTTGCGGGTGTCGAACGGCACGGCCTCGATGGACCGGCCGAGCGGACGGCCGCCCTCCAGTTCGGGGTGGTAGTCGGCGTAGCCCTTCGTCCAGAAGAACTTCACCCACTTGCTCCGGCCGATGAGCTCCATCGCGGCGGGGCCGTTGTCGACGTAGGCGTCGAGCCGCGCGGCGGGGACGCGTCCCTCGGTGAGCAGGTCCAGGTAGCGGCGGATCGACTCGCGGCTGTCGTCGTGGCCGCGCGCCTTCAGCGTCGGGTTGTTCGGGATCCAGATGCCGCCGCCGGACAGCGCGGTGGAGCCGCCGAACTTCTTGCCCTTCTCCACGATCAGCGCGGACAGGCCGGCGTCGTGCGCCGTCAGCCCGGCCGTCATCCCGCCGCCGCCGCTGCCGACGATGACGAGGTCGTACTCGTGGTCCCACTCCTGGGCGGCGGCGCTCATGCGTGCACCCTGCGAGGGGTCGACCCCTCGCGCTCCCCGGTTCGCGGCGCTCATCCCTGCTCCTTGGTGGTCAGGAAGGCGAGGACGGCGCTCTCCCAGGCGGCCTTCTGCTCGATCATCACCCAGTGCCCGCAGTTCGGGAAGATGTTCACCTGGACGTCCGGGATCGTCCGCATCGGGATGAGGGCCATGTCGACGGGGCTGACGCGGTCGTCGCGTCCCCACGTGATGAGGGTCTTGGCCTTGAGCTTGTGAAGCATCGCCCAGTAGGGCGGCTCGTCGGACGCGGCCATCGCCTTCGCACGGGCCGCCATCGCCTTCGACCCGTACATCCGGCGGGCGGCGGCGAGCGTGTCGGGGTCGGTGGCCTGCTGCCAGCGCTCCTCGATCAGCTCCTCCGTCACGACCCTCGGGTTGTAGACCATGGAGTTCAGCCACCGGACGAGGCCCTCGCGGGTCGGGTCGTCGGTGAACTCCGCCAGCAGCTTGATGCCCTCGCCGGGCGCCGGGCTGAACACGTTCCGGCCGATGCCGCCGATGGTGACGAGGCGGCCGATCCGGTCGGGGTGCTTCAGCGCCACCTGGGTGGCGATGATGCCGCCCATCGAGTTGCCGATCACGTCGACCCGACTCAGGTTCAGGCCGTCCAGGAACCGGATGACGGCGCCGCCGGCGGCCATCATCGGGTGCTCGTCGGTCGGGTCGCTGACCCCGAAACCGGGGAACTCCAGGACCAGGCACCGGAAGTGCTCGGCGAACCGGGCGAGGTTGCCGCGGTAGTTGCGCCAGCCGGTGACGCCGGGGCCGGACCCGTGCAGCAGCAGCAGGGGCGGGCCCTCGCCGGCCTCGTGGTAGCGCAGGACGCCCTGGTCGGTGGCGAGCTCCCGCAGCGTCGACTCGTAGGTCAGCTCGGCAGGCATGATCTCCCAGTCCTTCGACGGTGGCTTGACCGGAACGTAGATCCGGTCGGGGCAAGGTCACCCGGCGTATCCCGATCAGCGGGACGCCAGGGCCGGCCGTGCCCTCCGGGGCCGGTCCGGCGCGCGCTTCCACTCAACGGGATCGGTGCGCGCCGCCCGTCCCGGGCATGCCTACGTTTCAGGCTCACCGGCCACTTGACCGGCGACGCGTCCGCACTGCTTATTGGACAGTGCCGCTTATTGGGCATTGTTGATGGACATGTTGGTGTTGAAAAGGACGTTGCCCGACAGGGAACACGTCCCGTACCGAGCCCCGAGGTGAACAGATGCCAGCCGAGCCCGCGCTCACCGCAGCCACCGGCCCCGCGCCGTCCGACGCCGCCGCCCCCGACCCGGCGGAGTTCCGGAGGGCGATGGCCGAGTTCGCCACGGGAGTCACCGTGATCACCGCCGTCGACGGCGGTGAACCGGTCGGGTTCGCCTGCCAGTCGTTCGCGTCGGTGTCGCTGGAGCCGCCGCTGATCCTGTTCTGCGCGGACAAGCGCGGCCGGTCCTGGCCGCGGATCCGCTCCGCCGGGCACTTCTGCGTGAACGTGCTCGGCGAGGAGCAGCGGGAGCTGTGCGAGCGCTTCGGCTCCAGCCGGGGCGCCAAGTTCGAGGGGCTCGACTGGGGCGTCTCGGCGTGGGGGGCGCCGACGCTGCCGGACGTCCTGCTCGCCGTGCACGCGGTCGTCCACGACGTCCACGAGGCCGGCGACCACGAGGTCGTGATCGGGCGGGTCCTGGACGTGGAGCGGCACGACAGCCGCAACGGCGTGTGGCGGCGCCCGATGGTGTTCTTCCGCAGCCGGTTCGGCGTCGGCGAGCCGGACGCGCCGATCGCCCCGGACCCGTGGGGGCTCGGGGACCGGTGGGGCTGGGGCTGACGCCCCGCCGCCCCCGGCGGTCCCGGCCCCGGCCGGGCGCGGGATCACATCCAGGTGCCGCGTCCGTCGACGGCGAGCAGCCGGTTCATCGTCTCCGACGACCATGTCGACTCCTCGCTCGTCCGGCGGACGCCGGCGCGGCGGCCGCGCGGGCGCCCGGTGCCCGGCGCCGATCCGGGGAAGAGGATCTGCGCGGTCTCGCGGGCGGCCGTGACGACCAGCGGCGCGACGTTCTCCAGCGGCGTGCGGATGTCGCCGACCAGCGAGATGCCGGCGACCGGCCCCTCCGCGCTGCGGATCGCGGCCGCCACGCAGGCGATGCCGGCAAACGACTCGCCGCGCTCGAACGCCAGGCCGCGGCGCTGCCGGATGCGGTGCAGCTCCTGGTGCAGCGTGCCCAGCTCGCCGATGGTGCGGCTGGTGAACCGGCTGATGTTCTCGCCGAGCAGCGCGTCGACCTGCTCGGGCTCCAGCCACGCCAGCATCGCCTTGCCGAGCGCGGTGCAGTGCGCGGGGGCGCGCCCGCCGACCCGCGACGGCACGGACGCGGCGAGCCGCCCGCCGAGCTTGTCCAGGTAGAAGACCTCGGCGCCGTCCAGGACGGCCAGGTGCGCGACGAGCCCGGTGGTGACCTGCAGCTCGTGCAGCAGCGGCGCCGCCGCCTCGCGGATCTTGCCGTGCCCGCCGTCCCGCCCGCCGAGGCCGAGGGCGCGCTGGCCGAGCCCGTAGCCGAACGAGTGGTGGGCGAGCCAGCGCTGCTTGACGAGCTGGTCCAGGATGCGGTGCGCGGTCGAGCGCGGCAGCCGCGTGCGGCGCGCGACGTCCTCCAGCGTCAGCCGGGCGGTCGGCCCGTTGAACGCGTCCAGGATCAGCGTCATCCGCTCGATCATCGACGGCGGCGACTCCCGCCGCGCCGTCCCCGCCGCCAGTGCGTCCGACACCAGTGCGTCCGCTGCCCCGTGCACCATCGCCTCGGTCATCGCACCTCCCAGAACCCGACTGAAATGAATTCTTGTTACCTGGAATGTAGCAACCGCTTGGTGTCCTGTGAAGAGGGCCCGTAACTCCAGGTCAGCGGAGCCTACGATGCCGGAACCGCTGCTCGGGACACCGCAGCATCCGTGATAGAACGTTTTCCTGCCGACGAGGGGAGCAACGATGCGCATCGGGATCGTCACGCCGGTGGCGGCGCAGCCGCCGCCCGGCGCCGCCGGCTGGGAGCGGGACGCGGGGATCGAGGAGATCGCGGCGATCGCCGAGACCGCCGACCGGCTCGGCTACCACCACGTCACCTGCAGCGAGCACGTCGCCGTCCCCGCCGAGGCCGCCGAGCAGCGCGGCGGCGTCTACTGGGACCCGCTCGCCACCTTCGGCTACCTCGCCGCCCGGACGTCCCGCGTCCGGCTCGCCACGCAGGTCCTCGTGCTCGGCTACCACCACCCCCTCGCGATCGCCAAGCGGTACGGGACGCTCGACCGGATCAGCGGCGGGCGGCTCGTGCTCGGGCTCGGCGTCGGCAGCCTGGAGGAGGAGTTCGACCTGCTCGGCGCCCCCTTCGCCGGGCGCGGCGCCCGCGCCGACGACGCCCTGGCCGCCCTCCGGACCTCCCTCGGGCGCCGCGTTCCCGAGTACCACGGCCCGCACTACGACTTCTCCGGCCTGGTGGTGGAGCCGCACGCAGTCCAGGAGCGCGTCCCGCTGTGGATCGGCGGCCGTTCGGGACGCTCCCTGCGCCGCGCGCTGACCGCCGACGGCTGGGTGCCGTTCGGCCTTCCGCTGAAGACCCTCGCCGAGATGCTGCGGGAGGCCGACGTCCCGCCCGGCTTCGAGGTGGTGCTGGCCCCGTCCCGTCCGCTGGACCCGCTGGCCGACCCCGAGGCCGCCGGCACGGCCCTCACCAGGCTCCGCGACGCGGGCGCCACGATCGCCGGCGTGAAGTTCGCGTCCACGTCCCCGGCGCACTACTGCGAGCAGCTGGCGGCCCTGCGCGACCTGGCGGACGCCTACGGACTGGCCTTCGAGGAGAAGCTGTGACCGTCGAGTCCCGTCTCGCCGCCCTGGAAGAGCGCCTCCGCGCCCTTGAGGACGAGCGCGAGATCACCCGCCTGATCCTGTCCTACGGCCCCCTCGTCGACAGCGGCTGCGCCGGCGAGGTCGCCGCCCTGTGGGAGCCCGGCGGCGTCTACGACGTGGACGAGATCATGATGACCGGGCGGCCGGAGATCGAGGCGATGGTGCGCTCGTCCCACCACCAGCGCTGGATCGCGGGCGGCTGCGCGCACGTCGTCGGCCCGCCGCACGTCACCCTCGACGGCGACGAGGCCACCGCCGTCGGCTACACCCTCATGATCGTCAACCGGGACGGCTTCACCCTGCGCCGCGCCACCGCCAACCACTGGCGCCTGCGCCGCACGGAGGACGGCTGGCGCGCCGTGAACCGCACCAACCGCGTCCTGGACGGCCGCGAGGAGTCCCCCGACCTCCTCGCCTCCCACTTCCCCGAGGCCACCCGCCACCGCTGACCGGGGCCCGCCGGCCGAGCATTTGCCAACGGGGGGTTGCATCGTTGAGTGATATTCTGAATACATAGGGCGACCATCGAATTCGATCACCTTCGGCTTACCTGCCCGGTGATCGAACATGTGTTCGATTGACCGAGGGGGGTGGTGAGCTTGAACCGCGGACCTACACTGGACGTTGTGACGGCTCCTGCGCCACTCCGGGGGCCCGCGGCGGCCATCGCCTACCTGCTGGCGTCCGCCCGGGCCAATGGCACGCGCGTGAACCGCACCAAGCTCACCAAGCTCCTCTACCTGGCCGACCTGCGCGCGGTCGAGTCGGGCCTCCCGCCCGGCTCCGGGCTGGAGTGGCGGTGGCGCCACTACGGGCCGCACAGCCTCCGGCTGAAGGAGGTCGAGCGCGACCTGGTGGAGGCGGGCCACATCCAGGTGACCGACACCCTCGACCCGTTCACCGGCAGGTGCGAGTACACCATCCACCTGCTGGACGCCCCGCAGACCGTCATCGACGCCGAGTTCACCGCGATCGTCGACGGCGTCCTGATGGAGTTCGGCGACTGGTCGGCGAGCCAGCTGCGCGACCTCGCCTACCAGACGCCGCCGATGCAGGAGGCCGTCCGGCAGGGCAGGCGCGAGGTGCGGCTCGACCTCTCCGGCGGCGCGCCCTTCCCCGACCTCGGGCCCGGGCTGGCGCGCCTGCGCGACTGGGCCGCCCGCAACCCGCTCCCCGGCGACGAGCCGGGCGGGGTCGACGACCTCGCCGAGGAGATGGAGCACCTCGCCGACCACCGCGCCGACGCGACCCGACGGCTCCTGGAGGAGTAGTGCCGGGTCCGTACGTGGCCGGCGGGGTCTACCTCGTGCCCGACAAGGTGCTGCGCCTCATCCCCGAGGAGGGCAGGGACGTCCACGATGAGCGCCGCCCCGTGGTCGTCGTCACCGGCGGCGAGTCCAACGGAGACCCCGACTGGCCGTTCCTCCTCGCCTGCCCCGTGTCGGGCTCGACGCGGCGGCGGACGCGGTTCGACGTCCAGCTCTCCCGGGGCCAGGGCGGCGCCGTGAAGAAGTGCTGGATCCGCATCCCGGCCGTGCAGCCGCTGATGAAGTCGGCCCTCGAAGACCGCACGGGTGTGCTGGACGAGGAGCTGCTGACGCAGGTCCAGGGGCGGCTCGCGCAGTATCTCGGCCTGCTGAGCTGACC
>NZ_SMJW01000157.1 GCF_004348335.1 Actinomadura bangladeshensis
CGCCTGACCGACGTCCTGGCCACCCGCCCGGACGCCCCGTCCGCCTGACGGACGCCCGCCCGGGTGGCGGGTCGGCCCGGGTGCGTGTGGAAGCGGCGCCGGGGGTCGCCCGGCGCCGCAGGTTTCGGTTCCTCGTGGACGTGGGCCGTCTCAGTACGCCCTGTAGGGGCCTGTGACGATGGTGATCACGGGGAAGCCGTCCAGCTCCCGGGGCACCCTCCGCTTCACCGACAGGGTCCGGATGTGCACCCGGATCACCTCGGTTCCGTCCGCCCCGCGCCCGTGGTCGAGCCCTTCCACGCCGTCGATCGCCAGCAGCCGCTCCCGGTGCCGCACCAGCGCCTCCTCAATGGGAGAGCCGGGCGCCGCGGGCGGCGGCTCGAACGGGACCGGCACCCCTTCCGGAGGGCCGTCGGCACCACGCGGCCTACGCGGTTCTTCCTCGCTCACCGCAGCTTCCCCGTCCGCGTCAGTGGGTGTACAGGTCGATGTCGAGGGCGGCCACGACCCATGCCATCGGGTTGGCCGCGACGACCCCGCCCGCTCCGCCGAAGAGCAGACCCGTGGGATTCATGGTGTCCCAGGTGTAGACGCAGGATCCGGAGTCCCCGGCCTGGGCGAAGGGCGGCCCGCCCGGGTTCTCGATGGCGATCTGGTCGGCGAAGTAGGCGACCCCGTTCGCATACTGGAACCGGCACGAGAAGCGCGTCCCCGTGACGACTCCCTGCGTCAGCCCGGTGGTCCGGCCGGACTTGCGCACCGGCATCCCGGGCGTGGCCGCGACGAGCTGGCCACTGATGTTGAACAGCCGGACGCCCTCGTCGGTCTCGAACCCGATCTCGGGCCGCACCCGGTCGGGCCAGCACCACGCGGTGGCGCAGTCGACCGCGTTGGGGGCGCCGGTGAAGTCGATCGGGACGTAGTACTCCAGGAGCGCGATCTCGTCGTTCTGGCAGGTCCCGCCATCGGACATCCCGGGCTGGACGACGCAGTCCCCGATGCCGGTGCTGTTCGGATTGGCGAAGACGTGGGCGCAGCTCACCGCGAGCGTCCTGGTCCGGCGCTCGCCGCTCCTGCCCTTCGCCAGGCATCCGAGCGTCCCCGAACCCACCTGAAAATGGCTCGCGGAGAAACCGCCCGGGGCGGGCCGGACGCGCGAGGTGTTCGCCAGCGGCCTGAAGATCCCGGTCGTCACGACCCGGAGGGGCAGGTCCGCCGCGGAGCGGGCCGCCATGCCGTCCACGATCGCCACCCGCACGTCGTCGTGGGGTGCCGGCTCGGCGATGTAGACGGTGAGGACCTGCTCGCCGCGCCCGCTCCTGATGCCGTCGCCGCTCAGCCCGATGGCCACGCCCTGCACATTGTCCGGTCCTTCGATGCCGGGCGCGGCCCCGGACGCCGCCTGCTCGGCGACGCTCTCCTGGATGGCCGCGGCGATCTCGTCCCGCGCGGCCAGCACCCGGTGCGGAACGTCGACCGGCCCGGTCGCCGGCGCCGCCGGCGCCGAGAAGCCGCGCACCGGACCCGACGCGGCCAGTGCGTCGCCGGAAGGAACGGAAGAATGCTCATTCGGATTAGTCGAACTCATGATCAATACCTCGTCTCGATGGCAGCGCGGATGGTCGCATGCGACCCCCGGTGCAGGGTCAGGGGACGACCACGTAGACGCAGCCGGGATCGCTGCTCGCGCTGAGCTTCAATGCGTTCTGCACCGCCGCCGTCACCGTGTCGGCGTGATGCGGGTCCCGCGGGATCTGCAGGCTGTCCGCCAGGCAGATCACCGCGTATGTCGCGTTTCCTCCCTTCGCGCTGATCTGCTGGCCCCGGCCGTAGCAATGGCCGGTGTTGTCGACCACGTCGAAACCGAGGCCCTGATTGTCAATGCGGACGGGATTGCGCCCGGTGGAGGAAATGATGGTTCGCCCGGTGCGCCACAGGTCCGCGAAACCAATGCCGTCGGCCTGGTCGCCGATCTGCCTCCGGACGGTTCGATTGGTCTGGTCGAGCGTGCGCGGCCTGCCTTGCAGCAATTGCACCATTGTCTTCTCCTCTTCCGTGCTTTTCGATCCCGCAATGCCGTGTCGTTGCCCGGTGGGGGTGCCCGGTGCCCCGGTGTGATGGAACGGTGTGCGGACGGGCCGGGCAGGCCGTCCGGGGGCACCGGGCACGTAGGGAGATCGGCCGGCCCGTGCCGGCCGGCCGGTCAGCCGGTCGGCCGGTCAGCCGCTGACCGCCATCGGCGGGGTGTTCAGCACCGCCTTGGGGTCGACCGCCTCGCCGTTCGCGACGTGCCAGTTGTTCCTGTCGTCCAGGACCACGCTCTTCGCCTGGACCCCGTTGTCGTAGGAGATGAGCTGGGCGTTGGTGTACTGCGCCATGTCCAGCATCTGGGCCTTCTTCAGCTGCCCGGCGATGATGTAGAACCGCGGGTGCAGGGTGCCGCGCTGGGTGAGGTTGGGGCCCGCTTCGAGGACGCACGCCGGCTGCCCGTCGAGGGTGATGGCGAGCGAACTCGGCTGGACGCTGGGCGTCGGGACGGCGCCGGTGTTGGTGATCCACAGCTTGTCGTGCGCCGGGTCGGGTGCGTGGGCCACCGACCGGAGCAGGAAATCACCCTCGACGTAGTCGAACTCGGCGGCGCACAGGGCCTCCGAGGCCGGGTCGGCGTCGAGGGAGCCGTGCGCGCTCCACTGGTAGTTCTTGAGCGCGGCGCTCGCCGACCACGCGAACCCCCACGTCATGTTCCAGCTGAACACGTAGGTGTTCCCGGGGTGGATGACCTGGGTCAGCCACGCGGTGCTGAGGGCGCCGCCGTTGCGCGCCTCGGGCAGTTCCGCCACGATCGAAAACCTCGGGCTGCCCTGCGCGAGTTCCGAATAGTTGGTCACCGACATCGAGTAGGTGGTCATGCCTCCGCCTTTCTGAAGGGCGCGGCGACCGAGTGCCCCGCTGGCACTGCCGCTGTAATCGCCGCGCCCGGACTGCCGCTCATTCGCCGTCGCCCTTTCCAATGAACAGCGAATTCGCGATGGTCTTCGACCGGTCCTCACGCTACGCAGCAGAGCCATTGGCGAGAAACCAATGCATGGTAAAGCGATGTCCATGTCATTCGCATGCGAGTGCGCCGCCGGCCCGCCGAGACAGGGAATAATCCATTCCCTGTCATGAGGGGGCCGGAGATATCCGCGCGGTTAGTCCTATGCTGCTCGATAACAATTCCCCGGGGTTTGAGGTTTCCAATGCTCGGCGTCCGGGGAAGGTTTGAAGCCGGTGACCGCGGTCGCCCGCGGTGACTTAATATCAGCAATCGCAAGGAAGTGGACGCCTTGGACAGCGCTGCCACCGGTGCCCTGTCGAATCCTTTGTCGGCCGGCCGGGCGGAGAAATGATCATGGCCGCAGAAATGATCTTGACGGCCGATGTTCCATTGGGACGGGCGGCCGGGGCATTTCTCGTCCGGCGGGACCTCGACGCCGACACCGTCCGGTCCTACGGGCAGACGATGCGGTGGCTGCGCCGGGAGTTCGGGGACGCCACGCCGCTCGCCGTGATGACCGCCGCGCGCGTCGCCGAGGCGTTCACCGCGGCGTGGGACGGATCGGCCGCCCGCACCTGGAACCGGCACCGCGCCACGCTGCGGTCGTTCACGGCGTGGGCCGTCCGGCGCGGGTGGGCGGTCTGCGACCTGGCCGCCGGCATCGAGCGGCGGCCCGAACCCCGCGGACGCACCCGCGCCCTCGACCGCGCGACCATCGCCGGCCTGCTGGAGCGCGGCGACGTCCCGCACCGCGAGACGACGTTATGGCGGCTGCTGTACGAATCGGCGGCCGGCGCCGACCGGGTGCTCTCGCTCGACGTCGACGACCTGGACCTCGTGAACGACCGCGGCCGCGTCGTCCGCGACGGCGTCGGCCGCTGGATCCGCTGGCAGGCGGGCACCACGCGCCGGCTCGTCACCCTGGTGGACGGACGCCGGCGCGGGCCCGTCTTCCTCGCCGACCGGCGGCCGGCCCCGGCGCGGATGCCCGCCGCGTCCGACCTGTGCCCCGTCACGGGGCGGGGCCGGCTCTCCTACGAGCGCGCGCAGTACCTCTTCAAGCGGGCCACGCGGGACGTGGACCCGTCCGGGCGCGGCTACACGCTGCACCAGCTGCGCCACTCCAGGCTGACCCATCTCGGTGAGGACGGGTGGACGGCACCGATGCTCATGAGCCTGTCCGGCCACGACAGCATCCGGACCCTGGTGGGCTATGTCGCTCCACACGCCGCGGACGAGCCGCCCCCGACCGGATGAGCGCGGATCCGCGGCCTGTCGAGGTGTGCCGTATCCCGCCGGTGTGACCCGTGTTACAACGGCTGGAAGGTCGTCGATCGTCCAGACCAGGGAGTGTGCACCCATGTCAGTCACGCGCCGCCGGCTCCTGGCGGGGACGGGCGCGGTGGGGGCGGGCATCGCCTTCACCGGCGCCGTCGAGCAGCTGTTCGCCGGGAGCGCCGCCGCCGCGCCCGCCGGCCGCCACGACGGGTACGGGCCGCTCGTGCCCGACCCGGACGGCCTGCTGGACCTGCCGCGCGGGTTCCGCTACACCGTCCTGTCCCGGGAGGGCGAGCCGCTGCGCTCGGGGGAGGGCGCCGTGCCGAGCCACTGCGACGGCATGTCGGCCTTCCCGGGACGCGGCCGGACGTGGCTCGTCCGCAACCACGAGAACCGTCCTGACGCCGAGCACCGGGTGCCGCCGGTCGAGGGCGTCACCTACGACCCCGGGGGCCTCGGCGGCTGCACCGCGCTGGAGGTCGACCACGCCGGGCGCGTACGCACCGAGCGGGTCGCCATCGCCGGGACGGCCGTCAACTGCGCCGGCGGCCCGACCCCCTGGCACACGTGGCTGACCTGCGAGGAGACCGAGGACAAGGCGGGCACCGGGAACTACACCAAGGACCACGGGTTCATCTTCGAGGTCGACCCGTACCGGCAGGACCGGACCGTCCCCGAGCCGCTGACCGCGATGGGCCGGTTCCAGCACGAGGCGATCGCCGTCGACCCGCGCGACGGGACGGTCTACGAGACTGAGGACGCGTTCGAGAAGCCGTTCGGGCTGTTCTACCGGTTCCTGCCGGAGAAGCCGCGCGGCGGGTTCGGCAGCCTACGGGCCGGGGGCCGCCTCGAAGCGCTCTGCGTCCCCGACGTCCCCGACCTGTCGGTCATTCAGGAGCCCGGCACCGTGTTCGACCGCGTCGAGTGGAAGGAGGTGCCCGACCCCCTGGCGAAGGAGACCGCGATCCGGTTCCAGGACTTCGGGCCAGGCGGCATCACGCACGCGCAGAAGCTGGAGGGCTGCTACTGGGGCGGCGACCGCGTCTACTTCGTGTCGAGCTTCGCGAAGACGGCGGACGGCTCGCGCGCCGACCACTTCGGGCAGGTGTGGTCGTACGAGCCGCGCCGCCGCCGCCTCACCCTTGTGATCGTGTTCGGCCCCGGCACCGACGTCCAGAAGCCCGGCGAATCGCCCGACAACATCTGCCTGGCGCCGCAGGGCGGCCTGATGGTCTGCGAGGACGGCAACGGCGCGCAGCACGTGTTCGGCGTGTCCCGCCGCCGCACGGTCTACCCGATGGCCCGCAACCGGCAGAACATCGGCACGGAGGACGAGCCCGAATGGGGCGAGTTCGCCGGCGTCACGTTCTCCCCGGACGCCAGAACGATGTTCGTCAACGTCTACACCCCGGGCACGACCTTCGCCGTGACCGGCCCCTGGCGCTGACCCCGCCCCGCCAGATGCGGCGTGCCGTCAGACCCGGCGTGTCGTCAGATACGGCGCAGGCGGACGCGCTGGACGCAGTGTTCGCGGTCCTTGTGCAGGACGAGGGTGGCGCGGGCGCGTGTCGGCAGGATGTTGGAGACGAGGTTGATCTCGTTGACGTCCCGCCACACGCGCTGCGCGAACGCGGCGGTCTCGTCCTCGTCCAGTTCGTGGGCGTACTTGTGGAAGTACGAGCGCGGGTCGGTGAACGCGGTGCGGCGCAGCGCGAACAGCCGGTCGATGTACCACTGCCGGATGTCCTCGACCCGCGCGTCCACGTAGATGGAGAAGTCGAAGAAGTCCGACACGCCGAGGGTGCCGGCGGGCGGCGCCTGCAGGACGTTCAGCCCCTCGACGATCAGGATGTCCGGCCGCCGGACGGTCTGCGCCGCGTCCGGCACGATGTCGTACTCCAGGTGCGAGTACACCGGGATCGTCGCCTGCGCCGCGCCCGCCTTGATCTCGGACACGAACCGGACGAGGGCGCGCCGGTCGTAGGACTCCGGGAACCCCTTGCGGTCCATGAGCCCGCGCTCGGACAGGACGGCGTTCGGGTACAGGAAGCTGTCGGTCGTCACCAGCTCCACGCTCGGGTGCTCCGGCCAGCGGGCCAGCAGCGTGCGCAGCAGCCGCGACGTCGTCGACTTGCCGACCGCGACGCTGCCCGCCACCCCGATGATGAACGGGGTGGGCGCCACCTCGCCGCCGAGGAAGCCGCTGACGGTGTCGCGGAGCCGCCCGTCCCCCAGGAAGAACAGGTTGAGCAGCCGGGACAGCGGCAGGTAGACCTCCTCGACCTCGGTGATGTCGATCGGGTCCTTCAGGCCGCGCAGCGCCTCCAGCTCACCGGGCGTGAGCGGCAGCGGCGTGCTCTCCCGGAGGCCGCGCCAGGCGTCGCGGGAGAGTTCCACGTAAGGGCTCGGCACGCTGTCCCATCCGTCCGTCATGGCTGAACACTACGGGGCGGTTCAGCCGGTTACCGGGTTTTCACCGGCCGTTCACGCTAGCGGGACGGCCCGCGCCGCCTGCGGGTAGGTCCCGGCCCGGACACCGAATAGAGTTGCCGCCATGTGCGGAATCGTGGGGTACGTAGGCGGCCGGCCGGCGCTCGACGTCGTCGTCGAGGGGCTGGCGAGGCTGGAGTACCGCGGCTACGACTCGGCCGGAGTGGCCGTGCTGGCCGACGGGAAGCTGGCGACGGCGAAGCGCGCGGGCAAGCTCGCGAACCTGCGGGGCGCCCTGGAGGAGGAGCCGCCGCCCGCCGGGACGCTCGGCATGGGGCACACCCGGTGGGCGACGCACGGCCCGCCGACCGACCGGAACGCGCACCCGCACGTCGACTGCACCGGGTCCGTCGCGGTGATCCACAACGGGATCATCGAGAACTTCGCCGAGCTGCGCGCCGAGCTGGAGGAGGGCGGGCACGGCCTCGCGTCCGACACCGACACCGAGGCCGTCGCGCACCTGCTGGAGGACGAGCTGAAGTCGGGCGGCGGCCTCGCCGACGCCATGCGCCGCGTCTGCCTCCGGCTGGAGGGCGCGTTCACGCTGGTCGCCGTGCACACCGGCAACCCCGACCTGGTCGTCGGGGCGCGCCGCAACTCGCCGCTCGTCGTCGGCGTCGGGGACGGCGAGAACTTCCTCGCCAGCGACGTCGCCGCGTTCATCGCGCACACCCGCGACGCGATCGAGCTCGGCCAGGACCAGGTCGTCGAGCTGCGCGCCGAGGGCGTGGCGGTCACCGACTTCGATGGCCGCCCCGCCGAGGTGAAGCACTACCACGTCGACTGGGACGTGTCCGCCGCCGAGAAGGGCGGCTACGACTACTTCATGCTCAAGGAGATCGCCGAGCAGCCGCGCGCCGTCGCCGACACGCTGCTCGGCCGGATCGGCTCCGACGGGCGGCTGCACCTGGACGAGATGCGCATCTCCGACCGGGAGCTCCGCGAGGTCGACAAGATCATCATCGTGGCGTGCGGGACGTCCTACCACGCGGGCCTGATCGCCAAGTACGCCATCGAGCACTGGGCCGGGCTGCCCTGCGAGGTGGAGCTGGCGAGCGAGTTCCGCTACCGCGACCCGATCCTGTCGCCGACGACGCTGGTCATCGCGATCTCCCAGTCGGGCGAGACGATGGACGCGCTGATGGCCGTCCGGCACGCCCGCGAGCAGAAGGCCAAGCTGCTCGGCATCTGCAACGTCAACGGCTCCACGCTGCCGCGCGAGTGCGACGGCGTCCTCTACACGCACGCCGGGCCGGAGATCGCGGTCGCCTCCACCAAGGCGTTCCTCACCCAGCTCGTCGCCGTCTACCTGATCGCGCTGTACCTGGCGCAGGTGCGCGGCACCAAGTGGGGGGACGAGGTGTTCGCGATGGTCCAGCTCCTGGAGCGGATGCCGGAGAAGGTCGACAAGGTCCTGGAGACCATGGAGCCGGTCCGCGAGCTGGCGCGGTCGCTGGCGGGCGAGCACTGCGTGCTGTTCCTCGGCCGCCACGTGGGCTTCCCGGTGGCCCTGGAGGGCGCGCTGAAGCTCAAGGAGCTCGCCTACATGCACGCCGAGGGCTTCGCCGCCGGCGAGTTGAAGCACGGGCCGATCGCGCTGATCGAGGAGAACCTGCCCGTCGTCGTCGTGGTGCCGCCGCGCGCCCGGGACGTCCTGCACGACAAGATCGTGTCGAACATCCAGGAGATCCGGGCCCGCGGCGCCCGGACGATCGTCATCGCCGAGGAGGGCGACGAGTCGGTCGAGCCGTACGCGGACACGCTGATCCGTGTCCCGGCGGTCCCGACCCTGCTGCAGCCGCTGGTGACGACCGTCCCGCTGCAGGTCTTCGCCTGCGAACTGGCGACGGCGAAGGGCCACGACGTCGACCAGCCCCGCAACCTCGCCAAATCCGTCACCGTCGAGTAAGCGAATTCTTCCGGGCGCGGCGTTCCCCGAAGCGGGTAACGGTCGGCGGCGGCCCCGCGACCCGGAAGCAATTCTCGCGCCGTTGTGAGAATCTCAGACCGATGCAATTTGCGGTGTCGGTTTCGGGGTTGCTTTCAGTGCCGTCCTCAGTGCCGCCTCAGGCGCGGTCGAAACGGCCGGCCTTCGCGGCCCGGGTGAACGCGCGCCATTCGGCGAGGTCGAAGGCGAGACGTGCGGAAACGTCCTCGGTGTCGCGTACGGATACGGCGTCGCCGTCCAGCCGGGCGACCTCGACACAGCCGTTGCTGGCGCCGCATCGGGTGCTCCTTCTCCACTGTCCGGGCGGTGTCGCGTGGAAACTCATTCCGGCTCCCTGCATGAAAGTTGCCTTGAACTCGGCCGCGCTGCCGGTGGGTCAAGCACACGGTAACAAGATCGCAAAAAACGCCTGATCACGAACGGGTGGCGCGGTACCCGTGTGACAGGCGCGGTCAGGAAGGCGCAGAGTTTCCGGTGGGGCGGCGAAGAGCCGGGTCGGACGTGGGACCCGGCTCGTTCGGCGTGGCCCTCCGTCCCGCCCTCGTGAGGCGGCGGAGGGGCTCAGCGGCGCGTCAGCGCCGCCTCATCGGCGCAGGTCGAATTCGCCCTTCTTGGCTCGTTCGAGGAAGTCCAGCCACTCTCCGTGCGAGAACGACAGGACCGGGCTCTGCGCGCCGTGCTTGGCATCGCGCGCGCCGATGGAAGGGGACGAATCGAACAGCGCGGCGATTTCGACGCACGTGTTGCTCGCCCCGCAGTGGGCGCTTCTCCTCCATTGTGGAGCAGCAGTGGCGAAAGGGGACACTCGGTGCCTTTCACAAGGATTGAGCCCCTCCGCGGACCCGTCACCAGGCGTCTTTGGCCGCGGCGATGCGGCGCCGGGATTCGTCGGCGTCCAGCGCCTGGCCCGCCAGGCTTGAATAGGCGAGCCTGTACATATAGGTAACAGCCTCATCCGCAAAGTGGCTGATTGTCAGGGATTCCACGTGCACGATATCAGGGAAAAGGATGTCATGCACAGGTGAGAATTCCAGAAGGATAAACGATTCGGCCAACACCGAGTGTGCGATCCCCAAGGGCAGGATCTGCACGGTCACGTTCGGCAGCCCGGTCATCCGGTACAGATGTTCGAGCTGCTCGCGCATGACCTTCTGGTCCCCGATCAGGCGCTGCAGAACCGCCTCGTCGAGCACCGCCGACAGTTCCAGCGGGCGCGGGCCGTCCAGCAGCTCGCGCCGCCGCATTCGCACGTCCAGCCGGCGTTCCAGTTCCTGCGGCGGCAGCGTGGCGAGATCGCTCCAGCCCCCGATCACGTGCCGCGCGTAGTTCTCCGTCTGCAGCAGCCCGGGAAAGACGGTGCTGCCCCATTCCCTGGCGGCCGTGGCCTCGGACTCCAAGGCGATGAAATCCGCGAGCGGGCTCGGCAGGTCGCGGTACTCCTCCCACCAGCCGCGCTGGGCCGCGTCCTGGGCCAGGGAGATCAGGTCCGCGTCTCGGGGGCCGTCGATCTCGTACAGTTCCAGCAGCCGCCGCACGTCGTCGATCTTCGCGCCGGTCCGCGCGTTCTCGATGCGGCTGACCTTGGCGGTGGACCAGCCGAGCCGGTCGGCGACCTCGTCTCCGGTGAGACCCCTGCGCTCGCGCAGCCTCCGGAGCTCGGCGGCGAGCCGCCGCTGCCGGACGGAGGGACCTCGGGAAGTGCTCATTGCTCGGGCCTCTCCAGTCCCGGCGGACTGATCTGGGCGCATTCTGCCGCACCGGGGTGCCGCAGTGCGAATACATCGGAGCGGATGAGGAAGATTCTACGGCCGATGATTCTTTTGCGCACATGACACCGAAACTTGCAGCGCAAGGTACAAATCGCTGCTGCGGAGGGTTGCGCGGCGCATTCCCGTGGCACGCTGTCCGTATGATCGACTTGGGGAGCCGGGCATGAGGTACGCGCACGAGGTCGGCAAGGTGCGGGCGGCGGAGAGCGCGCTGATGGCCAGACTCCCGGACGGCGCCCTCATGCAGCGCGCCGCCGCCGGTCTCGCCTCCGTCTGCGCCCGCCTCCTGCCCGCCGTGTACGGGTCCCGCGTCGTCCTCCTCGTCGGCGGCGGCGACAACGGCGGCGACGCCCTCTACGCCGGGGCCCGGCTCGCCCGGCGCGGCGCCCGCGTGCACGCCTTCCAGGCCGGCTCCACGATCCACGAAGGCGGGCTGGACGCCCTGCGCGCCGCCGGAGGGCGCCTCCTGCCGGGCGCAGAGGAGGGCGAGATCGCCGCCGCCGACCTGATCATCGACGGCCTCACCGGCATCGGCGGCACCGGCGGGCTCCGCGACCCGCACGCCCGCTACGCCGCGCTCGCCTCCGCGTCCGCCGCCCTCGTCGTCGCCTGCGACGTGCCGAGCGGCGTGGACGCGAGCACCGGGCGCGTCGAGGGCGCCGCCGTCCAGGCCGACGTCACCGTCACGTTCGGGACGCACAAGCCGGGCCTTCTCATCGACCCCGGCGCGTCCCACTGCGGAGTGGTCGAACTGGTCGACATCGGCCTCGGCCCCGACCTGCCCGACCCGGACGTCGTCGCACCCCGGCCCGCGGACGTCCAGCCGCCCGAGCCCGGCCCCGAATCCGACAAGTACCGGCGCGGCGTGGTCGGCATCCTGGCGGGCGGCGACGAGTTCACCGGCGCGGCCGTCCTGTGCACCGGCGGCGCCGTCCACGGCGGCGCGGGCATGGTCCGCTTCGCGTCGGTCGCCCATCCGGTGGAACTCGTCCGGCACCGCTGGCCGGAGGCCGTGACCACGGTCATCGAGCCCGGCCCGCACGGCGCCGAGGTCCTCGAACGCATCGGACGCGTCCAGGCGTGGGTCGTCGGCCCCGGCCTCGGCACCGACGCCGCCGCAGAGTCTCTGCTCGAAGCCGTCCTGACCACCGACCTGCCCGCCCTGGTCGACGCCGACGGCCTCACCGTCCTGTCCCGCCGCCGCGACCTGCTGCGCCGCGCCGCCCCGACCGTCCTCACCCCGCACGCGGGCGAGCTCTCCCGCCTGATCTCGGCCGACCGCGCCGACATCGAGGCCGCCCGCCTGGAGCACGTCCGGCGCGCCGCCGCCGAACTCTCCGCGACCGTCCTCCTCAAGGGCTCGACGACCCTGGTGGCGGAGGCCGACCGCCCCGTCCGCGCCAACCCGACCGGCACCCCCCGCCTGGCGACGGCCGGCACCGGCGACGTCCTCTCCGGCCTGATCGGCGCCCTCTTGGCCGGCGGCCTCCCCGCTCTGGACGCGGCCGCCGCCGGCGCCTACCTCCACGGCCTCGCGGCCCGCCTGGCCGCCGCCCCGACCCCGGGGGCCGAATCCCCCATCAGCGCCTACGACGTCATCGAAGCCCTCCCCGCCGCCTTCCGCACCCTCGCCCACTGAGGGAAGGGGCACGCCGACACAAGCCACCGGCTCAGCCAAGCGCCGACCAAAAGCCGAGCCGCCGGGCGAGACGGAGCGCCACCTCGTTGATCTGCGGCGTGTTGTTGCTTTCGACGCGCTCATAACAACAACACGCCGCAGGTCAACGAGTGCGGTGGACCTGGTGGACACCGCCCGGCGTCTGATGCCGAGGGTGATGCAATCGATACTGCAAACTGGGTGTCATGAAGGTTCCTGCGGAGGCGCGCGTCGACCTGGGCGCCATCGGCGACAACATCGGGGTGCTGCGCGAGCGGGCCGGGGGCGCCGAGGTCATGGCCATGGTGAAGGCCGAGGCGTACGGGCACGGGCTGGTGGAGGCGGCGCGGGCCGCGCTCGCCGGCGGCGCGTCCTGGCTCGGGGTCGCGAAACTCGCCGAGGCGCTGCGGCTGCGCGACGCGGGCCTCACCGTCCGGACGCTGGTCACCCTCGGCGTCCCGGGCGAGCCGTACGAGGAGGCCGTCGCGCGGGACGTCGACCTGACCGTGGGCGCGATCTGGCTGCTGGACGAGGTCGTCCAGGCGGCGGAGCGGACCGGGCGGCAGGCCCGGGTGCACCTCAAGGCCGATACGGGCATGTCGCGGGGCGGCGTCAGCGGCGCCGAGTGGGAGGCGCTGGTCGACGCGGCGCTGAAGGCGGAGGCCGCCGGGCCGGTCCGGGTGGCCGGGGTCATGTCCCACTTCGCCTGCGCGGACGAGCCGGGCCACCCGTCGATCGCGGCGCAGATCGCCGCGTTCACCGACATGGTCGCCTACGCGGAGAAGGCGGGGGCGCGGTTCGAGGTCCGGCACCTGGCGAACTCGGCGGCGACGCTGACGCTTCCGGAGGCGCGGTTCGACCTCGTCCGGCCCGGGATCGCGACCTACGGGCTGACGCCGGTGCCGCGGCTCGGCGCGTTCGGGCTGCGGCCCGCGATGACGCTGGTGGCGGACGCGGCGCTGGTCAAGCGGGTCCCGGCAGGCCGCGGAGTGTCATACGGTCACACGTACACCACGCGAGAGGCCACCAACCTGGCCGTGGTGCCCGTGGGGTACGGCGACGGGATCCCCAGGCACGGGTCCAACCTCCTGGAGGTCCTCGCGGGTGGGCGCCGCAGGACGATCGCCGGGCGGGTCTGCATGGACCAGTTCGTCATCGACCTCGGCGACGACCGGCTGTCGGCGGGGGACGAGGTCATCCTGTTCGGGCCGGGCGACCGGGGCGAGCCGACCGCGCAGGAGTGGGCGGACGCCCTGGGCACGATCTCCTATGAGATCGTCACCCGCATCGGGTCCCGGGTGCCGAGGGCGTATCCGGGCCGGGCCTTGTAGGGGGCACGTGCATGGACAGCAGCAGCAGGCGGCGCCGGCTCGGCATCGCCGGCGTCGTCGCCGGCGTGGGCGCGGCGGGGGTGGGCGCGGCCGTCGGGCTGCGGCACTTCGCCGTCGGCCGGGTGCGGCTGCGGCCCGATCCGGACGCGGGCGAGCCGTTCGGCGCGCTGCGCGGGCGGGAGCTGACCGTCGAGGCCGATGACGGCGTCCCGCTGCACGTCGAGGTGGACGGCCCCGACGACGCCCCCCTCACCCTCGTCTTCTGCCACGGCTACACCCTCAACCAGGACTCCTGGCACTACCAGCGGCGCGATCTCCAGGGCGCGCTGCGGATGGTGTTCTGGGACCAGCGCAGCCACGGCCGCTCCGGGCGCGGGGCGCTGGAGCGCGCGACGATCGAGCAGACCGGCGACGACCTGTTCGCGGTGCTGAAGGCGACGGTCGGCCCGGACGACCCGGTGGTGCTCGTCGGGCACTCCATGGGCGGGATGTCGATCATGGCGCTGGCCGACCGGCATCCGGAGCTGTTCGACCGGCAGGTCGTGGGCGCCGCGCTGGTCAACACGTCCTGCGGCGACCTGGCGGAGATGACGCTGGGGCTGCCGCTGGTGGTGGCCAAGGTCGTCCGGCCGCTGGCGCCCGGGACGCTGCGCGGCCTCGGCCGCCGCGCCGACCTCGTGGAGAAGGCCCGCGGGCTCGGCGCCGACCTCGCGTTCGTCGTCACCCGGAAGATGGCGTTCGCCGACAAGTACGTCAGCCCGTCCGTCGTCGACTTCCTGGAGCAGATGATCAGGGCGACGCCGATCGACGTGATCGCGGAGTTCTACCCGGCGCTGATGGTCCACGACAAGGCCGGGTGCCTGGGCGTCCTCGGCAAGGTGCCCGCGGTGGTGCTGGTCGGCGGACGGGACCGGCTGACCCCGCCCGAGCACGGCCGGCGCATCGCGGCGGCGCTGCGGGAGGCGGAACTGGTAGAGGTGGAGGTGGCCGGGCACGTGCTGCCGCTGGAGTATCCGGGGGTGGTGACCGGCGGCCTGCGGCGGCTGATCGCCCGGGTCCGGCCGGACCACGAGCAGGAGGAGGAGCGCACAGCGTGAACGCGATCACCGTTGACGTCCCGACCGCGGCGGACATGCACGAGTTGGGGCTGCGGCTCGCCGCCGTGCTCCGGGCGGGCGACCTGCTCGTCATGACCGGGCATCTCGGCGCCGGCAAGACGACCCTCACCCAGGGGATCGGCGAGGGCCTGAAGGTGCGGGGGCCGATCACCTCGCCGACGTTCGTCATCGCGCGGGTGCATCCGTCACTCGCCGGCGGCCCCCCGCTCGTGCACGTGGACGCCTACCGGCTGGGCGGTTTCGCGGAACTGGACGATCTCGATCTCGACGCGTCCGTCGACGAATCGGTGACGATCGTGGAATGGGGAGAAGGACTCGCGGAGGGCCTTGCCGACGACCGGCTGGAAGTGATCATTTCGCGCGGGGACGGGCCCGGTGAAGATCGTCAAGTAAGGATCGTCGGGGTCGGTCATCGCTGGTCCGACCTGGAACTCCGCGCCGTCTGAGGGCCCGCGGGCAACTTCGCCGTTTTTTGCCATCCAGGATGGACCACTTTACGGCTACATGTCGTACTCTTTGCCGGAACAAGCCTCACCTACGCGACATATCGATTTCCTCAACAGGAGTGGGAACCGGTGAGTGGTAGCCATCGCAGCGGTAGTGACCGCGACAGCTACCGCGGTTCGGGCGATGGCCAAGGGCCAGGCGGTGGTTACCGGCCGGACGGCGGTGGATACGGCACGGGCCGCGACGAGTACGAGCCGTACCCGGGACGGGACTCCGGAAGCACCTCGGGAACGAGCGGTTACGAGCCCGGCAAGTACGGCACCGGCTCCTACGAGACCGGCAAGTACAGCACCGGCGGTTACGAGACGGGCAAGTACGGCACCGGCGGTTACGAGACCGGCGGTTACGGATCGGGCGGGCACCCGTCCGGGCAGTCGGGTAGCGGCCCCTACCAGAGGGACGGCGGCCTCTACCAGCGCGACTCCGGCCCGTACCAGCAGCCGGGTTCCGGCCAGTACCCGCCGGAGCCGGGCTCGTACGAGCGGGAGTCCGCTCCGTACCGGCGGGAGGCGAGCCCCTACCAGCGGGGCGACGACCCGTACCAGCGCGACAGCGGGCCCTACCGGCGCGAGACGGGCCCGTACCAGGCCGGCAGCGGCGGCTACCGCTCCGAGAGCGGCGGCTACGGGACCGACACCGGCGGCTACCGGACCGGCGGCGGTGGGCGCCGCACCGGGTCCGGCGGTTACCGGTCCGACACCGGCGGCTACCGCACCGGCAGTCACCGGGTGGCGCGCGAGCGCGGCGGCGGACGGCGCTGGGGCGTCATCCTCGGCGGCATCGTCGCCGGTATCGGCGTCTGCGTCCTCGCGGTGGTCGTCATCCTCGGCGGCGTCGGCGCGAGCGGCGACAAGGACGGCGGCGACATCGTCGGCAGCGGCGCCGCCGAGAGCTCCCCGACGGCGAAGGGCGAGCGCGCCCTCGTCCCCGACTCCTGCACGATCGTCGGCCAGGACCTGATCGACCGGCTGGCGCCGGGCTCCGAGCGCACCCAGGCCGACAACTACCAGAGCAGCGAGCGGCAGAACCAGTGCGTGTGGGGCGCCTACGCGGGCGACACCAAGCGCCAGCTCACCGTCGAGCTGCGGGCGATCGCCGGCAGCGCCGACGAGACGCCCACCGACACCGCGACCAAGACGTTCACGTCCGAGCGCAGCGCGGACGAGTCCGGCAAGGCGCTGCTGCCCGGCCAGAAGCTCACCGACAAGCTCCGCCTCAAGGACGTCGGCGACGACGGGTACATCGTCTACAGCGTGGACGGCAAGCAGGGGGCCGGGGAGGCCGTCGGCAACATCCGGCTGGCGAACGTCCTGATCACGATCCACTACTCGGGCTCCGACGACGGCGACCCGCTCTCGTCCAAGGCCGCGACCGACGGCACCACCGAGGTGGCGAAGGCCGTGATCGAAGCCCTCAACCAGGGGTGAACCGGAACAAGTCGGGAGCCGAACCAGCGGCGCCCGCCTGACCGGTAGGCTTACAACCCGTGCTGGTCTTGGCTTTCGATACCGCGACCGCCGCGATCACCGTGGCGCTGTACGAGTGGATTCCGGGTGAGGGCGCCGTGCCGCGCGGCGTGGCCGAGGCGGTCGACCGGCGCAGGCATACCGAGTTGCTCACGCCGTCCATCGCGCAGGTGATGGCGGAGGCCGGTGCCGCGCCGGGCGACCTCAGTGCGATCGCCGTCGGCGTCGGGCCCGGCCCCTACACGGGTCTGCGCGTCGGTCTCGTCACCGCGCGCTCCATGGGCGAGGTCCTGAGCATCCCCGTGCACGGGGTCTGCACCCTGGACATCATCGCCTGGGCCACCGGCCGGGACGAGCCGTTCGTCGTCGCCACCGATGCCCGCCGCAAAGAGGTCTACTGGGCGCGGTACGACTCGGCCCGCGCCCGCGCCACCGAGCCCGCGGTGGGCCCGCCGTCGGGCGTCCCGCAAGGGCTGCCCGTCGTCGGTGAGGGCGGCGCCCTCTACCCGGAGATCCTCGGCGACTCCGGCCACGAACCCCTGCTGCCGACCGCCGGCGCCCTCGCGGAGCTGACCGTCTCCCGCCTGGCCGGCCTCAAGGTGCCCGAACTCCTCCCGCCGGAGCCGCTCTACCTGCGCAGGCCGGACGCGAAGGAGCCCGGCCCCCGCAAGAAGGTGACTCCGGCATGACCGGCGTCGCCCTGCGCCCCATGACGGAAGCGGACCTTCCGGCCGTCCACCGCCTGGAGCGGGCCCTGTTCCCCGAGGACGCCTGGAGCGAGGAGATGCTCCGCGGCGAGCTCGCCGAGCAGCCCCGCACCCGGCACTACGTCGTCGCCGCGGAGCCGGACGGCGAGATCGTCGGCTACGCGGGCCTGGCGGCGGCCGGCGGGCAGGCCGACGTGCAGACCATCGGGGTGCGCGCCGACCGGCGCAAGAGCGGCGTCGGCGCGGCGCTGCTGACCGCGCTGCTGAACGAGGCCGTCCGCCGCAACAGCGAGGCGGTGTTCCTGGAGGTCCGCGCCGACAACGACGCCGCGCACCGCCTCTACGAGCGGTTCGGTTTCGTCAGGGTCGGCCTCCGCAAGCGCTACTACCAGCCCTCCGACGTGGACGCGATCGTGATGAGCCGCCCGCTCAACCGCCGTCCCGCCATGGGCTTCAATCGGGAGAAGTGATGATTCGGGACGAGCCGCTGGTGCTCGGCATCGAGACCTCGTGCGACGAGACCGGGGTCGGGATCGTGCGCGGACACACGCTGCTGGCGGACGCCATCGCCTCCAGCGTCGACCAGCACGCCCGGTTCGGCGGCGTCGTGCCGGAGGTCGCCTCGCGCGCGCACCTGGAGGCGATGGGGCCGACCATCGAACGCGCCCTCGCGGACGCCGGCGTCGCGTTCGCCGACGTCGACGCGTTCGCCGTGACCGCCGGCCCGGGCCTGCCGGGCGCGCTGATGGTCGGCGTCGCCGCCGCCAAGGCGTACGCGCTCTCCCTCGGCAAACCCCTCTACGGCGTCAACCACCTGGCCGCGCACGTGTGCGTCGACCAGCTCGAACACGGCCCGCTGCCCAAGCCGTGCGTGGCGCTGCTGGTGTCGGGCGGCCACTCCTCGATCCTGCTCGTCCCGGACGTGGCGGGCGACGTCCGGGCGCTCGGCAGCACCGTGGACGACGCGGCCGGCGAGGCGTTCGACAAGGTCGCGCGGGTCCTCGACCTCGGCTTCCCCGGCGGCCCGATCGTCGACCGCATGGCCCGCGAGGGCGACCCCGCCGCGATCGCGTTCCCGCGCGGCAAGTACAACGACGGCACCTACGACTTCTCGTTCTCCGGCCTGAAGACGGCGGTGGCCCGCTGGGTCGAGGCCAAGGAGCGGGTCGGCGAGCCCGTCCCCGTCCCGGACGTGGCCGCGTCCTTCCAGGAGGCCGTGGTCGACGTCCTGACCCGGAAGGCCCTGAAGGTCTGCAAGGACAACGACGTCCACGACCTGCTGATCGGCGGCGGCGTCGCCGCCAACTCCCGCCTCCGCGCCCTGGCCGCCGAACGCTGCGAGGCCGCAGGCGTCCGCCTCCGCGTCCCGCGCCCGAAACTCTGCACCGACAACGGCGCCATGGTCGCCGCCCTGGGCTCCGAACTGGTGGCCACCGGCCGCCCGCCATCGGACCTGGAACTACCGGCGGACTCCAGCCTCCCCATCGAGACCATCACCCTCTGACGGGTCAGCACTCCACCAGAAGGGTGGCCAGGTAGTCCTCGTAGAGGGGGACTTTGGCCTCGTCCATGGGGGTGTCGTGGTTTTCGGGGAGTAGGTCCAGGAGGCAGCGGATGTCCCAGTACGGGTCGTGGGCGTGGCCGCCGGAGACCTGGTCGAAGACCGACAGGAAGCGGTCGGCGACGGACGTGCCGTAGTGGAGGGCCAGGCCGCGGCGCATGCGGGCGATGTCGACGGCGACGGGGCCGGACGAGGCGTCCGACCAGTCGACGACGCCGGTGAGCTTGCCGTAGGACCACAGCGTGTTGTCGGCGTGGTAGTCGCGGTGGATGAAGCGGGCGGGCGCCTCGGGGG
>NZ_SMJW01000158.1 GCF_004348335.1 Actinomadura bangladeshensis
ACCCGCCCCCGGCGCGCGGCGCGGCACGCGTGGCGGCCCGTGTTCACCCTTTGTCGGGGAGCGGACACGTTTAGCCTCTGACAAGGGGGAACTCCTGCTTCAGGCGTCGAAACCAGAACGCGGAGGAGGCCTGAGGCTATGAGCATCGTGCGGCCGACGCATGACGGCGAGACCGCGGCCGAGAACCTGGGCGCCCACCGGCAGTCCCGGGCGCACGCCCCGGAGTTCCGCGGCGGACGCGGGGAGGCGGGCACGGGCGAACTGGTCCGGCAGGCCGCGCAGCAGGTGTCGGAGCTGATGCGCGCCGAGCTGCGGCTGGCCGTCGCCGAACTGAAGGACAAGGGCCGGCACGCCGGCACCGGCGCCGGGATGTTCGGCGGCGCCGCGCTGGTGGCCCTGTACGGGCTGGCGGTGCTGCTGGCCGCGGCCGTCGCCGCGATCGCGCTGGCGCTGCCGGTGTGGGCGGCGGCGCTGATCATCGGCGGGTTCCTGATGCTGGTCGCCGCGGTCCTGGCGCTGCTCGGCCTCTCGCAGACCAAACGCGCCACGCCCGCCAAACCGGAGCAGGCCATGGACGAGGCCAGGCAGGCCGTGGCGGAGCTGAAGGAGAGGGCGACGCACCGATGACCATGCAGCGCAAGCACGGCGCCGAGGCCGGCACCGAGGAGCTGCGCCAGGAGGTCGACCGGGCGCGCCACGAGCTCGGCGAGACCGTCGAGCAGCTGGCCGCCAGGGCCGACGTGAAGGCGATGGCCCGGGAGAAGGCCGAGCAGGCCAAGACCCGGGCCCGGGACGCGGCGGCCTCGGCCTGGCAGGCCGCGGGCTCGGAGGAGACCAGGGCCCGGGCCCGCCAGGGCGGCGTGGTGATCGCCTCGGCGGGCGCCGTGGCGGTGGCGGCGGTGTGGATGCGCCGCCGCCGCGCGACCACCCGGCGGGTGGGGCCCGTGCGGGTCCGCGTCTCGACCGGGCGGAGCCGCGCCGTCAAGGTGCGCCGGGACAAGGGCCGCCGCCTCGGCCGCACCCGCTGACCGCGCCCGCCGGCCCGACTGCCGCACCTGACTGCCGCACCTGACTGCCGCACCTGACTGCCGCACCCGATCGCCGCACCCGAACGGCGCCGCATTCGCCCCCGCGCCGCACTGACCCTCGCCGAGAGGACGGCCGATGCCCAGCGTGCCCGCCCCCCGCGTCATCGCCGACGCGCCGCCCACCTCGTGGGTGGGTGCGCTGAAACGCACGGTGCGCGAGTTCAAGAACGACAACCTGACCGCGTGGGCGGCCGCGCTCACCTACTACTCGATCCTGTCGATCTTCCCCGCGATCCTGGTCGTGGTGTCGCTGGTCGGGCTGGCGGGCGAGTCCACGACCGACGACCTGATCGCCAACATCGGCACCTTGGCGCCGGGCGCGGTCCGCGACCTGCTGGTCAGCTCGGTGCGGCAACTGCAGGGCAGCAGCGGCGGCGCCGGCGCGATCGCCATCGTCAGCCTCCTCGGCGCGGTGTGGTCGGCGTCGGGGTACGTCGGCGGGTTCATGCAGGCGTCCAACATCGTCTACGACATCCCCGAGGGCCGTCCGATCTGGAAGACCCTCCCGCTCCGCATCGGCGTCACCCTGGTCACCCTGGTGCTGCTGTCGGCGTCGGCGATCGCGGTCGTGGTGACCGGGCCGCTGGCCCGCAAGGTCGGCGACGTGATCGGCGCCGGCTCGCAGGCGGTGACGGTGTGGAACATCGCCAAGTGGCCGGTGCTGCTGCTGGTCGTGGCGTTCCTGTTCATGCTGCTGTACTGGGCCGCGCCGAACGCCAAGCGCGGGTTCCGGGGGCTCGCGCCGGGCGGGCTCCTGGCGATCGCGCTGTGGCTGGCGGCGTCGGCGCTGTTCGCGGTGTACGTGGCGAACTTCAGCTCCTACAACAAGACCTACGGCAGCCTCGCGGCGATCATCATCTTCCTGGTCTGGCTGTGGATCACGAACCTCGCGATCCTGCTGGGCGCCGAACTGAACGCCGAACTGGAGCGGGGCCGCGCCATCGCCGAGGGCACTCCCCCGGACGAGGAGCCGTACGTGGAGTTCCGCGACACCCGCGGTTTCGACGAGGCGGAGCGCCGCGAGACCGGGGTGGACGAGGCGAAGGACCAGAAGCAGGGCGGCTCGCAGGGCGGCGAGGGCGGCGCCGGGTCCGGGCCCGGTGCGAGCCGCGTGCGTCCGCCGGACGGCCGCTCCTAGCCGTACCTGGCGGTTACCGGGGATCCACGGGTCGCACGGGGGCGAATCCGGTGAATAGGATCACCGTATGCTCCGTCCCGTGTACCCGATCGAGACCGGGCGGCTCGCCCTTCGCCCGTTCCACGAGAACGACCTGGAGGGCCTGTACGCCTACCAGTCCCTGCCGGAGGTGGCGCGCTACCTGTACTGGGAGCCGCGCACGCTGGAGGAGTCGCGCTCGTTCCTGAAGCAGAAGATGGGCGCCTCCACGGTGGAGAAGGAGGGCGACTGGCTGGTCCTGGCGGTGGTGCGGCGCGACACCGGCGACCTGATCGGCGAGGTCAACCTGCAGTGGCGCAGCCGCGAGCACCGGCAGGGCGAGATCGGCTACATCTTCAACCCGGCCTTCCACGGCAAGGGGTATGCGACCGAGGCCGCCGAGGTGGTGCTGCGGCTCGGGTTCGAGGGCCTGGACCTGCACCGGGTGTGCGGGCGGCTGGACGGCCGCAACGCCGCCTCCGCGCGGGTGCTGGAGCGGCTCGGGATGCGCCGCGAGGCGCACCTGGTGCAGAACGAGATCGTCAAGGGCGAGTGGACCGACGAGGTCGTCTACGCGATGCTGCGCCACGAGTGGGACGCCCGCACCGCCTGACCCTGCCGCGTCCGGCCCTCCGCGTCCGGCGCCCGGGTTCACCGGGCGGCCTGCTCCTCCAGTGACCGGGCGAGGCCGCGGATGTGGCCGCGCAGCTCTTCGGGGCGGCGGACGGTGAAGCCGAACCCGAGCCCTGCCAGCATCCGCGCGGCCCCGTCCAGGCGTTCGGCGCGCATGGTCATCACCACTCCCCCGTCTTCCCCTCCGGCCTCGGTGAGCGCCGCGACCGAAGCGGGGATCCGGCGGCGGGCCTCCTCGAGGGCGGCGTCGAGCACGACCTCGACCTCGTGGGCGTAGGGGACGCGCGCCAGTGACGCGGTGACGTCCCGGACGGGGTCGACGCCGCCGGGGACCTCGAAGGTCGCGGTGCCCGGTTCGGCGGCGGTGATCCGGTCGACGCGGAACGTGCGGGTCTCGCCGCTGCGGTGGTCGTGGCCGGTGACGTACCAGCGGCCGGAGTGGAACACCAGCCCGTAGGGGTCGAGGTCCCGTTCGCTGTCCTCGCCGCGCCAGGACCGGCGCCGCTCCCGGGCCGCGGCGGCCAGGGTGAGGACGGTGCCGGTGCCGGGTGCGGCGGCCGCGGGGGCGGTCCGGTCGGGCGCGGTGAACCCGAGCGTGTCGCGCAGTGCCCGGATCCGGTCGCGCAGCGCGGCGGGCAGGACGCGCTGCACCTTGGCCAGGGCGGTCTCGGTGGCCTGGCCGGGCAGGCCCATCCGCCGTCCGGCCAGCAGGCCCAGCACGACGGCGGCGGCCTCGTCGTCGGTGAGCATCAGCGGCGGCAGCTTGTAGCCGGGCATGAGCCGGTAGCCGCCGTGCCGGCCGCGGTCGGCGGTGACGGGGACGCCGAGGTCGTCCAGGCGGGCGGCGTAGCGGCGGACGGTGCGCTCGTCGACGCCGAGCCGCCGGGCCAGTTCGGCGCCACTGATGCGGTGGTGGGCCTGCAGCAGCTCCAGCATCGCCAGGACGCGGGTGGTCGGGTGGGACGGCTGTGGCACGGGTCACTCCCCTAATCCGGGCGGATCCTGTCCGGTATTCACCGTAGCGTGCGGGTGTACCCACCGAAGAGAGGACACCCGAGATGAACACCGAAACGACCACCGACCCGGACGCGCGCATGGACGTCAAGCCGGGCACGGCGACGTTCGTCCTGGTCCCCGGGTACTGGCTCGGCGCGTGGGCGTGGGACGAGGTCGCGGCCGCGCTGCGCGCGGCGGGCCACGACGTCCACGCCGTCACTCCCGCCGGGCAGGCCGAGCGGGCCGCGGAGCCCGCGCCCGGCACGGGCGGCGTCGACGTGGACGCCCAGATCGCCGGGATCGCGCGGCTCATCGAGGGCGGCGGCCTGCGCGACGTCGTCCTCGTCGCGCACAGCGGCGCGAACATGGCGGTCACGGGCGCGGCCGACCGCATGCCCGACCGGATCGCCCGGGTCGTGTACGTCGACACCGGCCCGATGCCGTCCGGGATGGCCGCGATCGACTTCCACGACCCGGACGCGCGCGCGGAACTGGAGCGGGCGGTCGCCGAGGAGGGCGGCGGCCGGTGGATCCCGGTGCCGCCGTTCGATCCGGCCGCCGACCCGGTGAACCTCGCCGGGCTGACCGCGGGGCGGCTGGCCGTGATGCGCGAGCGGGCCACACCGCAGCCGTTCGGGACGGCGACGCAGCCGGCGGCGCGCCCCGATCCGCTGCCGGCGACGCCGCGGACGCTGATCGCCACCACGATCCCACTGGCCGCGGTGCGGGAGATGGGCGAGGCCGGGCATCCGGTGTTCGCGGGGATGACCGGCCCCGGCTGGACCTACCGGGAGCTGCCGACGGGGCACTGGCCGATGTTCTCCAGGCCGCGGGGGCTGGCCGCGCTGCTGGCCGAGGCGGCCGGATGACTCACTTCTCCACAGCGCCGCGCCCATTTCTTGTAACCCGCCCATGTAGATCATTTCGGCTCGGGCGAGGACACTCTCCCGGAGTCGCGCGGCCACGGGGGTCGGGCCTGATCGCGAGGTGAGCAGATGACACCCACCCTCCGCCGCCGGTCCCGCCGGGTCCACTGGCGGCGTTCGCTGGCGTCCGGCGCCATCGGCGTCGTCCTCGTCGCCGGGATCGGTGCGGTGGGCGCCGGGTCGGCGCAGGCGCTGGCGGGGCCGGTCAGGGCCGACGACGGGGCGCGCATCACCGCGGAGAAGAAGATCGCCTCCCGCGAGGTCGACATCACCATCGACTCGCCCGCGCTCGGCAGGTCGGTGAAGGCCCGGCTCCTGCTGCCGGCGAACTGGAAGCGGGACTCGACCGCGACGTGGCCGGTGCTGTACGCCTTCCACGGCGGGCAGGACGACTACACCTCCTGGACGCGCAACACCGACATCGAGGCGTGGGCCGCCAAGTACAACGTCATCGTGGTGATGCCGGAGGGCGACAACGGCTCCTACACCGACTGGTACAACTACGGCAAGGGCGGGACTCCCAAGTGGGAGACCTTCCACACCGCCGAGGTGCGCCAGCTGCTGGAGCGCAACTACCACGCGGGCGCGCTGCGCGCGGTGATCGGGAACTCCTCGGGCGGCGCGGGCGCCATGGCGTACGCGGCGCGGCACCCGGGGATGTTCAGGTACGCGGCGTCGCTGAGCGGGATCCTGTCGATGCGCTCGATCGGGATGCCGGCGATGCTGATGTTCACCAACGCCGGCAACGGGCAGGACCCGTTCGCGATCTGGGGCGTCCCGTGGGCCGACGACGCCAACTGGCAGGCGCACGACCCGGCGACGCTGGCGCCCAAGCTGCGCGGCACGGGGCTGTTCTTCTCCGCGGGGACGACGGGCCGTCCGGGTCCGGGCGACCCGGACGTGGCGCCGTGGGACATCGGCCTGCTCAGCGAGATCGCGGTCGGCGCGAACAACAGGGACTTCCAGAAGCGGCTGGACGAGCTGAAGATCCCCTACACCGCGCACATCTACGGCGACGGTCGCCACAACTGGCCGGCGTGGGTGCGGGAGTCGAAGTCCATCTGGCCGACGCTGATGAAGTCGATCGGCGCGCGGCAGGCGTGACCCCGGCGCCCCCGTCCCCCCGCGGTGGGCGGCGGGGCGGGGGCGCGTGCGGGACGGTGCCCGGCCCGGTTCCGCGGCGGCTGCGGCTGCCGCAGCGGAACCGGGCCGCCGCCTTTTCCGTCCGGTGTTGCGGGCCGGGGGTCAGTGCGGGTAGCGGAGGCCGTGCCCGAACGGGTAGAGGACGGTGCCGGGGTCGTCGCGGGCGGGGACGGCGACGGGCAGCCGCCCGGACGGGTTCAGCTCCCCGAACAGGGCCTTGCCGGCCGACCGGAGCGCTTCGGCGGTGTAGGAGTAGGTGGCGAGGTAGGTGGCGGCCTCGGGGAACCAGGCGATGTCGTAGGGGTCGCGGACGGCGATGACGACGACGGGCTTCCCGGTGGCGATGAGGGCCTTGACGAGGTTCATCTGGCCGGGCCCGTTGTGGCCGGGTTCGTCCTTGGCGTCCCAGGCGCGGTTGGTGACGGCGACGACGAGGTCCTGGTCGCGGGCGGCGGCGACGGCCTGGTCGATCTGGGCCCGGCCGGGGCTGATGCCGGTCTGCCGGACGGTGGCGGTGGCGCCGCGCCGGGCGATCTCGGTGCCGATCGCGGCGGTGGTGGACACGCCCCATCCGGTGACCAGGACGTCGCGGGGGCCGGGCTGCAGCGGCAGGACGCCGGCGTCGTTGCGGACGAGGGTGGTGGTGCGGTCGGTGGCGCGCTGCGCGGCGGCCAGGTGCGCGGGCGTCCCGACGGTCCGGCCGACGCGGGACTCGTCGGCGTAGGGGTCGCGGAACAGGCCGCGGCGGCGTTTGAGGTCCAGGATCCGGTAGACCGAGGCGTCGATGCGCCGCTCGGTCAGCTCCCCGGTCCGGACGGCGTCGACGACGGCGGCGAGCTGGCGGGGGAACAGGCCGGTGCCGCCGGCGTCGGCGGGCGGCTTGAGCAGGACGTCGGCGCCGGCCTTGAGGGCCAGGACGGGGATGTTCTCGTCGCCGTACTTGTCGCGGACGCCCTGCATGTCGAGGGCGTCGGTGACGATGACGCCGCGGTAGTGCAGCTGCTCGCGCAGGATGCCGGTGAGGATGGGCCGCGACAGGGTGGCGGGGTCGCCGGAGGGGTCCAGGGACGGCACGACGATGTGCGCGGTCATGATCGCCTCGGCGCCGCGGGCGATCGCGGCGCGGAACGGAGGCAGGTCCAGGCGCTCCCATTCGGCGCGGCTGTGGTCGATGGTGGGGACGCCGGTGTGGCTGTCGGTGGTGGTGTCGCCGTGGCCGGGGAAGTGCTTGACGGTGGCGGTCACTCCCCCGGCCCGGTATCCGCCGAGCTGCGCGGTGACCATGCCGGCGACCAGGGCGGGGTCGGATCCGAAGGAGCGGACGCCGATGACGGGGTTGGCGGGGTCGGTGTTGACGTCGGCGTCGGGCGCGTAGTCCTGGTTGACGCCGATGGCGCGCAGTTCGCGTCCGGTGATGCGGGCGAGGGCGCGGGCGTCGCCGGTGCGGCGCCCGGCGGCCAGCGCCATGGCGCCGGGCGACTGGGTGGCGGGCGGCTGGATCCGGGCGACGATGCCGCCCTCCTGGTCGGTGGCGATGGTGGCGGGGACGCGGTGCGGCTGGGCCAGCGCGGCGCGCTGGATGCCGTTGGAGAACGCGGCGACCTGCGCCGGGTCCCGCACGTTGTCGGAGTAGTAGATGAACCCGCCGGGCCGGTAGCGGGCGATGACCTGCGCGGCGTTGTCGACCCCGTAGAGCCTTCGGTTGGCGGCGACGGCGGCGGGGTCGGAGGTGTCGGCGGAGGTGCCGTAGACCTGCAGGACGAACAGCTGGGCGGCCTTCTCCTCCAGCGTCATCGACCGCAGGATCCGCAGCAGCGCCGGGTCCCGGCCGTACGCCCCCGGGCCGCCCGGGCCGGGTGCGGGGCCGGCGTGGGCGCCGGGCGCGTCCAGCGTGTTCAGCGCGGTGACGGCGAGTATCCCGGCGGTGAGCCCGGCGGCCCACCGGCGGCGCGTGCGGGGACGGTTCATGACGGCTCCCTCCGGCCCCCCGAGCTGCCCGATGATCATGCTTGTCCTCCGGCACGCTAACCCGGCGCGGCGGCGCCGTCCACGGCAATCCTCGACGAGGCGCCCGCCGGCACCGGCCCCGACGCGGGCGCCGACGCGGGCGGTCATGAGCGGCGCAGCCAGCGCCACCAGCGGGCGCCGGGGCGGTCGGGCTCGGTCAGCGGATGCTCCTCGATGTCGTAGCGGCGGACGTAGGCGCCGGCGAACGCCTGCACGCTGGCGCCGAGCGGGATGGCCAGCAGCACCCCGAACGGCCCGGCGACGGCTGCGCCGGCGAGGATGAGCCCGAACGCGACGGCGGGGTGCATGTCCAGGGTCCGCGCGGTGATGCGCGGCTGCAGCAGGTAGTTCTCCAGCTGCTGGTAGGCGAGGATGAACAGCAGGATCCACAGCGCGGTCGCCGGGGAGGCGGTCAGCGCGATCAGGACGGGCACCGCGCCGGCCAGGTAGGTGCCGATGGCGGGGATGAACTGCGACACCACCCCGACCCACAGCGCCAGCGTCGCGGCGTAGGGGACGCCGAGCACGGCCATGGCGATGTAGTGGGCGACGCCGGAGATGAGGGCGAGCAGCCCGCGGGAGTAGATGTAGCCGCCGGTCTTGTCGACGGCGATCTCCCAGGCGCGCAGGACCTCCCGCTGGCGGCGCGGCGGGAGCAGGGAGCAGATCGTCCGGCGGAACTGGGGCCCCTCGGCCGACAGGTAGAAGGTGAACAGCAGGACGCCGAGGCCCTTGAAGATGACGCCGAACGCGGTGGCGCCGATGCCCCACACGTTCTGGGCGAGGGAGGTCAGGTGCCGCGACAGGGTGTCGGTGACGGTGGGGAGCCGCTGGAACAGGGTGTCCTGCGACAGGCGCGTGCCGAAGGTGTCGTTGACCCAGCCGATGAGGTGGCGGACGTAGCCGGGGAACCCGTTGATGAGGTGGGTGGCCTGGCCGGCCAGCAGCGACCCGATGCCGCCGAGGAACCCGGCGGCCAGCACCCCGACGACGATGAACATCAGCGCGGTGCCGGCGCCGCGCCGCCAGCCGTGCCGGGCCAGCCAGTTCACCGCGGGCTCGATCGCGAACGCCAGGAACAGCGAGGTGACCAGGAGCAGCAGCAGTTCGCGGAGCCGCTCCAGCAGCCACAGCGCCGCCAGGAACGCCAGTACGACCGTCCCGGCGAGGACGAACGCGCGCGGCAGCCAGGGCGGCATGCGGCGCGGCCCGCCGGTGCGGCCCGCCGGCGCGGGCGGGCCCGCGGGGACGTCGGGCGGGACGTCGGTGGGCGCGTAGGCGGGGGTGTCCCCGGGAGTGCCCTCGGGGGTGCCCTCGGTCCTGTCGCGGGACGGGTCGCCGGGCGTCTGCGGCATTCACGCACGGTAACCGCCCCGCTTCGCCCATACCGGTCATGCGCCCGCGAGCCGGGGCAACCTTTGCCGAGGTTTCGCCCGCCGTGTTGATCCGGGGCATCCTCGTTCGACCTACGGCACGCACCGGCCCGACGGCGAGCCGGTGCTGCTGGAGCGGCAGGACCGGGGCCGCTGGGGACCGGGCCGCGATCGGCCGGGGCCGCGCGGTGCGGGCCGCGCGGTGCGGGCCGCGCGGCGCGGGCCGGGCGGTGCGGGCCGGGCGGGGCCTCGGCCCCTACGGCCTGCAGGCGGCGATCGCCGAGTGCCATGCCGTGGCCCCGTCGGTCGAGGCGACCGACTGGGGACCGGATCGTGGTGCTGTACGAGACGCTCGGCCGGCCGGCGCCCTCGCCGGTGGTGGAGCTGAACCGGGCGGTGTCGATGGCGCGGGGCCCGGCGGCGGCGCTGCCGATCGTGGACGGGCCGGCGGCGGCGGCGGGGGCGCTGGCGGGGTCGCATCTGCTGCCGACCGTCCGCGGGGAGCTGCTCACCCGGCTGGGGCGCGGCGGCGAGGCGCGCGCCGAGCTGGAGCGCGCGGCGCGCCTGTGCGGCAGCGAGCGGGAGCGGACGGTGCTCGAAGGCAAGATCGCCGCGCTCCCCTGACCGGCGCCCACCCCGCCTCGCCGCCGCGCCGGCCGCCGTCGGGCCGGGTGCCGGTCAGGCGGGGCCGCCGCCGGGCGGGGTGACGAATTCGGGCTGGTCCAGGACGCGGAGCCAGCTGCCGTCGGGCTGGCGGCGGACGACCTGGGCGCGGGCGCCGGCGCCGTCGCGGGGCGGGGTGGAGGTGAGCGCGAGGTCGCCGCTGATCAGCGTGGGCAGCGGTTCCTCGGGCTCGAAGCGGGGGCGGGCGGCCAGCACCTTCTCCCACAGCGCGCGGATCGCGTCGCGTCCGGCGGTCTGCGAGCCGGGCGGGTAGGCCATCACCGCGCCGGGCTCGTAGAGGGCGGCGACGCCCGCCGCGTCGCCGGCGTTGGAGCGTTCGACGAACAGCCGCGTGATGTCCTCGGGCCGCATGGCCTTCTCGTATTCGGTCATGGTGTGCGTCCTCCGTGTGCGTGGTCTCCCTTCCATGCTGGTCACCGCAGGCGCAGAAGTCCAAGAGATAGATGTTCTCACCGCTAGAAGCAGCGCTTATGAGTTCGAGGGCCGCGGATACGGCGCACGCGGGATGAGGCAGGATGCCCGGTATGGCGGAAGTGTTCACGCATCGGCTGCGGGTGCGGTACAGCGAGTGCGACCAGCAGGGCGTGGTCTTCAACGGCCACTACCTGTTCTTCTACGACGTGGCGCTGACCGAGATGTGGCGGGCGCTGATCGGCGACTACGGCGAGATGGTGGACGGCGGCTACGACCTGGTGGTGGCCGAGGCGCGGATCCGCTACCGGGAGGGCGCGCGGTTCGACGAGATGCTGGCGGTGTCGATGCCGGTGGCGCATCTGGGCACGACGAGCATGATCGTGCGTCCGGTGTTCCGGGTGGGCGAGCGGCTCATCGCCGACGGGGAGGTGCGGCACGTGTTCATCGACCCGGCGTCCAAGGCCAAGCGGGAGATGCCGACGCGGGTCCGCGCGGCCCTGGAGCCCCATCTGGACGGGGCGGCTCGGGCGGCCGGCCCGGGCGGCGGCGAGGACCCGCAGCACGGAGTGTAGGGACGTTCGGGGACCGCCCGGAACTCAATCTCCGGTGCCGCGCGGGGCGGGGGGCGCGGCGGCGTAGCCGCCGAGGCCGTGTTCGAGGAGGTCGAAGGTGCGGGCGGCGGCGGCGTAGACGTCGTCGCGCATCTCCTCCAGGGTCTCCCCGGCGCGTTTGCGGGCGGCGATCTCGGTGACGAGGGCGCCCTGGGCGGCGTGGATCATCGCGGCGGCGGCGCGGGGGGTGAAGTCGTCGGGGCCGGCGCCGGTCTCCTCGGCGAGCAGCGCGGCGAGCTCGTCCTGGATCCGCTGGCCGAGTTCGCGCATGCGCGCGGTGAGGGCGGGGCTGTCGTGGACGGCCTGGAGCCAGGCGTCGGCGCCCTCGTGGAAGGCGGTGCGGTACTCGCCGGCGTCCAGGCCCTCGAAGAAGCGGCGGCGGAACAGGGCGACGACGCCCTCGCCGGGGCGGCGGTCGCGGACGTCGCGGGCGGCGGCCTCGACCATCTCGTCCTCACGGTCGAAGAACAGGTCCTCCTTGGTCTTGAAGTAGTTGAAGACGGTGTTGACCGACACGTCGGCGGTGCGGGCGACGTCGGCGATGGTGACGTTGTCGAAGCCGCGCATCAGGAACAGGCCGGTCGCGATGTCGGCGATGCGGCGGCGGGTCTCGCGCTTCTTGCGCTCGCGCAGGCCCAGCCCGGCCGCCGGCGCGGCCCCGGGCCCGGTGCTCGGGGCGGTCTCCTCTCCCATGCCCGCATCCTACCTTCGCTGGTGTCACTGAAAAGTTGGAGTGACTGCAAATTTGTGGTTACGCTATCGGGCATCGTCGTGAGGAGGACATCGTGATCGAGACGCGCGGGCTCGCCCGCACCTTCACCACCGGGCACGGCCAGGTGCAGGCCGTCCGGGGCGTGGACCTGCGGGTCGCGCCGGGCGAGATCGTCGGGTTCCTCGGCCCCAACGGGGCCGGGAAGACCACCGTGCTGCGGATGCTGACGACGCTGCTGGCGCCGACCGCCGGGACCGCGACCGTCGCCGGCCGGGACCTGCGCCGCGACCCGGCGGGCGTCCGCCGCCGCATCGGCTACGTGGCGCAGGGCGGCGGCACCGACCCGGGCGTCCCGGCCGGGGAGGAGCTGGACCTGCAGGCCCGCCTGTACGGGGTGCGCGGCCGGGCCGCGCGGATCGCCGGGCTGTGCGCCCGGCTGGACCTGGCGGGGCTGGAGTCGCGCCCGGCGGGGTCGCTGTCGGGCGGGCAGCGCCGCCGCCTGGACATCGCGCTCGGGCTGGTGCACCGCCCGCCGCTGCTGTTCCTGGACGAGCCGACCACCGGCCTGGACCCGCAGAGCCGCGGCAACCTGTGGGACCACATCCGCGCCATGCGCGACCGGGACGGCACCACGGTGTTCCTGACCACGCACTACCTGGACGAGGCCGACGCGCTGTGCGACCGGCTGCTGATCATCGACCGCGGCCGGATCGTCGCCGAGGGCGCGCCCGCCGAGCTGAGGCGCCGCGTCGCCGGCGACGTCCTCACCCTGGAGCTCGCCGACCCCGCCGCCGCCGGCCCCGCGCGCAAGGCGCTGGCCGGCCACCCGGCCGTCCGCGAGGCCGCCGTCACCGGGTCCCGCGTGCGCCTGACCGTCGAGGACGGCGAGACCGCGCTCATGGGCCTGGTCCGCGCCCTGGACGGCGCCGGCGTCGAGCTGGCGTCGCTGAACCTGGCGCGCCCCACGCTCGACGACGTGTTCCTCACCGTCACCGGCCGCTCCCTGCGCGACGCCGCCTGACCCGGCCCCCCACTCGATAGGAGAACCGAGATGTCGTTCACGCGGACGGTGTCGGACACGCGGCTGATCTTCCTGCGGTGCCTGCGGCAGACGCTGCGCAGCAAGGTCGCGGTGGTGTTCGGCGCGCTGCAGCCGCTGCTGTACCTGGTGCTGTTCGGTCCGCTGCTGCCGGACCTGGCCGAGCTGCGCGGCTCCGGCGGGTCCGGCGCGGGGTCCGGCGGCGCCTGGCAGGTGTTCGTGCCGGGGATCCTGGTGCAGCTCGCGCTGTTCGGCGCCGGGTTCGTCGGGTTCGGGCTGATCGCCGACCTGCGGTCGGGGGTGCTGGAGCGGCTGCGGGTCACCCCGGCGAGCCGGACCGCGCTGCTGCTGGGCCGCGTGCTGCGCGACACGGCCGTCGTGGCGGTCCAGGCGGTGCTGCTGGTGGCGGTGGGGCTCGCGCTGGGGCTGCGCGCCCCGGCCGGCGGCATCGCGGTCGGGCTGGTGCTGGTGGTGTCGCTCGCGGTCAGCGTCGCGTCGCTGTCCTACGTCCTGGCGATGCGGACCCGCAGCGAGGACGCGTTCGCGCCGCTGCTGTCGGCGGTGACGCTGCCGCTGATGCTGCTGTCGGGAATGCTGCTGCCGATGAGCCTGGCGCCGGGCTGGCTGGACGCCCTGTCGCGGTTCACCCCGTTCCGGTACGTGGGGTCACCGTAGTACTCGGGAAAGATCGGGCGGATATGGCGGCGTAGGCTCCCGAACCGGGATCTTTGGACTCCGGCGGGAGGTTGCTGGTGGTCGCTCCGGTGTTCACCGATGAGGAGTTAGAGGGGCTGCGGCGGTTCCCGGAGATCGGCAGGGAGGAGCTGTTCCGGTTCTTCACCTTGACGCCGGCGGATGTGGCGTTCGTCGATCCGGGCCGGGGGCGGGGCCCTGCGGATCGGCTCGGGCTGGCGGTGGCGTTGTGCACGTTGCCGTGGCTGGGATTCGTTCCGGACGATGTGGCGTCCGCGCCGCCAGCGGCGGTTGCGCGGCTGGCCGAGCAGCTCCGGGTCGATCCGAAGGCGTTTGCGGGGTACGGGCGGCGGGCCAAGACCCGCACGGATCATCTGCGGCTGGCGGCGCGGTATCTGGGGTGGCGGGCGGGGACGGCGCTGGAGTTGAAGGAGCTGGATGAGTTCCTGCTGGCGCGGGCGATGGAGCATGACTCCCCGACGCTGCTGTTCCGGCTGGCGTGCGAGTACCTGATCTCGGCGAGGGTGATCCGGCCGGGCCCGGTGACGGTGGTGAAGCGGGTCGCGCACGCCCGCGAGGCGGCGCGGCGGGAGACCTATGACCGGCTGGCCGGTGAGTTCACCGAGGAACGCCGGGCGGGGCTGGACGAGCTGTTGGTGGTGGACGCGGCGATCGGGATGACGCGGCTGCGGTGGTTGGGCAAGGGTCCGGTGGAGGCCTCGCCGGGGGCGGTGAAAGCAGAGGTCGCCAAGCTGGAGTTCCTTCGCGTGATGGACGCGGACCGGCTGGATCTGTCGGTGCTTCCGGCGGAGCGGCGCCGGTTCCTGGCCACGGTGGGGCGCCGGTCGACCGCGCAGGCGCTGGCGCGGCGCGATCCCGAGCGCCGGTATCCGATCTTGTTGACGCTGGTGGCGCAGTCGGCGGCGGAGGTGCTGGACGAGGTCGTGCAGTTGTTCGACCAGGCGGTCTCGGCGCGGGAGGGGAAGGCCGAGCGCAAGATGCGTGGTGCGCTGGCCGAGCGCGCCAAGGCCGGTGAGGACCGCCAAGCGCTGTTGGATGTGATCTTGGCGGTGGTCGCCGATCCGGTGGTGCCGGATGAGGAGGTCGGCGGCTTGCTGCGCGGTGAGTTGGTCGGGTGGGAGCGGCTGCGGGCGGCGCAGTCGGCGGCGTTGCCGCCGTTGCCCCGCGACCATGGGCATCTGGCCGCGTTGGACGGCTCGTACGGGTATCTGCGGCAGTTCACGCCGCAGGTCTTGGAGGCGGTTCCGCTGGCAGGCGGTACCGCGGCCGCCGACCTGTTGGCGGCGGTGGAGGTCCTGCGGGGCCTCAACGCCAGCGGCGCCCGCAAGGTCCCGGCGGGCACGCCTGTGGGGTTCGTCCCGGCTCGCTGGCGCGGCTACCTGCAAGATGCGGCCGAGGCCGGTGATACCAGCGCCTACCGGCACTATTGGGAGCTGTGCGTGTTGCTGGCGCTGCGCGATGGGCTGCGGTCGGGTGATGTGTGGGTGCCCGGCTCGCGTCGCTATAGCGATCCGGCGGCCTACCTGCTCACCCCGGCGAAATGGGCGGATCAGCGGGGGGAGTTCTGCCGGCTGGTGGGCAAGCCCGCCGATGCTGCCGCGGGCCTGGCCCTCCTGGAGGAGGAGTTGCACGCGGCGCTGGGCGAGCTGGAGCAGACTCTGGCCGCGGGCGACGGCCCTGTCCGCTTGGACGAGGCGGGCGACCTGGTGATCTCCCCGTTGTCGGCGGAGGACGTTCCGGCCGAGGCGGTCGCGCTTAAGGCCGAGCTGACCGAGATGCTGCCGTTCGCGCCGATCGTGTCGCTGCTGATCGAGATGGACAAGCGCACCGGGTTCTTGGGCTGCTTCACCCACGCTGGCGGCAAGCAGGCGCGCAGCCCGGAGCTGAAGCGGAACCTGATCGCGGTGCTGATCGCCCAGTCGACCAACCTGGGGCTGACGCGGATGGCGGACGCGTGCGGCATCTCCTACGACATCCTGGCCTGGACCGCCGAATGGTACGTGCGCGAGGAGACGCTGCGGGCGGCGAACCTGGCGCTCATCGGCTACCACGGCAAGCTGCCGCTGACGGCGGTGCTCGGGTCGGGCACGTTGTCGTCCTCGGACGGCCAGCGGTTCCCCACCCGTGGCAAGTCCGTCACCGCCCGCGCGCTCAGCAGGTATTTCGCCCATGAGGGGTTGTCGACGTACACGCATGTGACCGACCAGCACACCACTTATGGCACCAAGGTCATCGTGGCGACGCGGCGAGAGGCTCACTACGTGCTGGATGAGATCCTCGGCAACGCCACCGACATCCCGATCACCGAGCACGCCACCGATACCCACGGGGTGACGTTGGTGAACTTCGCGCTGTTCGATCTGCTGGGGCTGCAGCTATCGCCGCGGATCCGGGACCTGGGCAAGATCACCCTGTACCGGACCGCCCCCAAGGCGCAGGTGGCGGATGCGTTCCCGCTGGCGGGGCCGCTGCTGACCCGGCGCGCCAACACCGAGCTGATCGCGGCGCACTGGGACGATCTGCTGCGCTTGGCGGGGTCGTTGAAGTTCGGGCACGCCACCGCCTCGCTGCTGGTCGGCAAGCTGTCGGCCTCCGGCCGGCAGAACGCGCTGGCGGCGGCGCTGAAGGAGTACGGGGCGCTGCGCCGCACGGTCTACGCCGCCCGGTACCTGTCGGATGCGGCGTACCGGCGCAAGATCTCCCGGCAGCTGAACAAGGGCGAGTCGCTGCACGCCCTCAAGCGCGATCTGCTGTACGCCCATGAGGGTGTGGTGCGTGCCCGGCACCTGGAGCAGCAGACCGAGCAGGCGTGGTGCCTGACGCTGGTCACCAACGCCGTGGTGACCTGGACGACGGAGTACTACGGGCTGGCGGTGGCTGCGATGCGCGCGGCCGGGCGCCGTGTCGACGACCAGGTGCTGGCCCACATCTCCCCGGCGCACAGCGAGAACATCAACTTCTTCGGCGCGATCGACGTCGACATCGAGGGCGAGCTCGCCCAGCTCGGCCCCACCGGGTACCGGCCGCTGCGCGTGCGCGACACCCTGTTCTGAACCAGGCGCTAACGCGGGTCGGGCGACCCAGCAACCGGTTCGGCCGCCGGTTCGCGGTGTCCTGCGCGCGCATGCCGTCGATGAGCAGCTTGAGGTGATGGCGGTACCGGTGCGGATCGGCCCTCCGCTCCCGAACGTGTCCACAGTCGCCAGGTAGTAGTGCGGTTCTACGTTGGCTGATGAAGCGATGGCGGAGCCAAGCCATACGCGTAAAAAGCGTTTGTCCGTGATCGCTCGCCCGGATGATCCTGGGGGGATGGACCTTGAGAGCACGGTGCGGGACTGGCGAGCCGATGGCTTCGTGATCCTCCCTGGTTTCATCCCCGCCGAGGAGTTGACTGCGGCGGGGAGCGAGCTGGGCCTGCTGTTTCCCTCTGCCGAGGGCTTTCATGACGGAACCGACTCGCGTCGCGGACGTTTCATCGGCGACGAGTTCGCCGGGATCGACACCTTCCCGTTCGCCAGCACCGAGATCAGTCTGCTGGCGGTGCACCCTCGCCTCCTGGCGCTCGCCCAGGCGCTGCTGGGCGACAGCGACGTGCACCTCTACGCGGCCGAGGCCTGGGCGAAGTACACCGGCGCCTGCGACTACGACCAGGACCTGCACCGTGACTACCTCAACCACACCGTGCTGGTCCCCAGTACCACGCCGGGCTGTTCGCAGGTGGAGATGTTCGTGTTCCTGACCGACGTCCCCGAAGAACTCGGACCGCCGCATCTCCTCTCGCGCAAGCACACCGCGCACATTCCCGCCGTCCCGAACTGGTTCCTGCGGCCGGGACAGGGCAGCGCTTGGCGCTTCAACGACGACAGCGGCAGCCCGCAGATGTACGGGGCCGAGGTCTCCGGTGCCGGGCCCGCTGGAACGGTCATCGCCTTTGAGGTCGGCACCTTCCACCGAGGCACCCAACTGACCGCACCGCGCGGCGCCCGCTACAGCATGCACCTGGGCTTCCGGCCGTCCAGCCTCTCGTGGGGGCAGCGTGTGGGATGGGCAGCGCGCAGCTTCGAACGAGAATGGGTCGCGTTCGTCCACCGCGCCACCCCTCGCCAACTCCAAGTCTTCGGATTCCCCCCGCCCGGACATCCCTACTGGACGCCGCAGACGCTCGCTGGCATGGCCTTGCGCTATCCGGAACTCGACCTCACCCCTTGGTCGGCCTCCGGGCCCGCAACCCGCAGCCCCTGATCGCACCCGCGCCGCCTTCGCGGATTCTGTCGGGATTAGAAGGTTTCCCGACACCCCGCCGAGCCGCCGCCCCACCCCCCGAAAAAACGGACACCCGGTGACGGAACGCCTCTCAAGGTGACCGATTCCGAACGCTGATTGACGACAGGATTTCCCGACAGATAGAAGGGTCCTCCACCCCTCTTTCCGCGGGAGCCGCCGGTGCGGATCGTCTACTCGCGCGTGTCCACCGCAACCCAGTCGCTACTGCGCCAGCGCCACATCCTCATCGAGGCCGGCCTCCTCGTGCGCACCGAGGGTGTCGCCGAAGGGTTCCGCCCCGCCGCCGGGGTGCTGCTGTTCGAGGACCCTGCGACGACCTCCAAGATTCCCGCGCTGGAGCGGCCCGCGTTCGCCAAAGTCGCCGCCGCAGCGCACCCGGGCGACGTGCTGACGGTATCCGAGCTGTTCCGGCTCTGCCGCGACCTCATCGACATCCACAGCGTCCGCGACTGGTGCACCGCACGCGGCGTCGCCCTGCGCGTCCTGTCCGGGCCGCTGTCGAACTTCCACGACCTCGCCGCGAACGACCCCACCACTGCCCTGCTCATCAACGTCATCACCGCGGTCGGACAGTTCCAGCGCGACCTGCAGAACGAACTCACCGACGAGGGCATCGCCGCGGCCGAGGCCCAAGGCCGCTACCGAGGCCGGCCACCCGCACTCAACGGCGCCCGCCGCGACGAAGTACGGGCCGCGTTCCGCGATAACGGAACCTCCATCGCGGCCCTCGCCCGCACCCACGGGGTAAGCCGAGCCGCCGTCCGGACCGCGCTGACCGACCTGCTGCCCGACCAGCCCACCTGATCAGGCCCGTCACCGAACCGGCACCACGATCCTCAGCTTGTCGCTACTGACCCGCTCCGATCCTTTGCGGCCTACTCCGTGCTGTCTCCGCTGGTCAGCGATATCCGCCCGAACTTTCCCGAGTACTACTGCGACCCCTACGTGGTGGACGCGGCCAGGGCGGCGTTCCTCGGCGACTACGCGACCGCGGCGCTCGCCGAGGGCGCGCTGGTCACCGTGGTGCTGCTGGTGGTGTCGGTGGCGCTGGGCGCCCGCCGCTTCCGCGCCGAGGCCACCTGACCGCCCGGCGGGGCCCCGCGTCCCC
>NZ_SMJW01000159.1 GCF_004348335.1 Actinomadura bangladeshensis
GGTCAGGCGGGGGCGGGGAGGGCCGGCCACACGAAGGCGTGCGTGTACCAGGCGGCGGCGCCGCGGCCGTGCCGCCTGCCGTAGGTGACGGCGATCGCGGCGAGGTGGGAGCCGGGGCGTCCCAGCCGGTCGGCGGCCGCGTCGTGGAGCTCGCCCAGCAGCAGCCGGGACGGCTGGTGCAGTTCCAGCCGCAGGACGAGGGGGCCGCGGCAGCGGGTCGCGGTCCGCGCGACGAGGTCCTGGACCAGCGGCGCCACGCGGTCGGTCAGGCTGCCCGCGGCCGGGCCCAGCCCCCACGACTGCAGCGCGCCGCGGATGATGCCCCGGACGTTGCCCACCGCGACCCGGCCGACCGGCAGCTGCCAGCGGCCGGCGAGCAGCGGCTCCGTGGTGGTGGGCGCGGGAACGGTGCTCATGTGCCTCTCCGATCACGAACATGCTCCGGCCCGACGGGCCCTCCCGGCCGGCGAGCGCCGGCACCGGAGCACGGTCGTTGCCTCGTGTGCCCGGTCCTCCAGCGCTCATGCACCGTACGCCAACTGTTCCCCGCACCGGCCCCGGTCAGTCCTTACTCGGCGGATCGTGCCCCCGAACCGCCGCGGGGCGGGGGGCCCGGCAGTCCTCAGCGACGGGCAGCGGCCTTGTCACGGAGCCGCTGGACGGGGTGCGGGCCCTCGATCTCCAAGCGGTACTCGTCGCCGAACTTGTCGCGGTGCTCGTCGATGACCCGCTCCTGCGCCCCCCGCTCGGCGTTGATCTTGTCCTGGTACGCCTCGAACCGCTGGTGCGCCTCCTGCACGTACCCGGTGCCGAGCGTCGTCCAGTCGATCTGGGTGGCCAGCAGCTCGCGGATCAGCTGCTTGTTCGGCTCGAACGTGACCGGCTCGGGCAGCTCCGGCGCCAGCACCGACTCGGGGTCGCGGCCGTCGTGGCGGCGCATCAGGTCGCAGGCGATGCGCAGGTGCTCCAGCTCCATGTTCAGGTGCAGCTCCCAGATGCCCTTCACACGCGGGTCGGTCTCGGTCTGCATGAACGAGTAGTACAGGTAGCACTCGTTGTACTCGTGGTTGACCAGGCGCTCCCACCACGTCTCGCCCGGGTCGACCAGCGACTCGTAGTGCGTGACGTGCTCCTCCTCCACCAGGCCGATCTCCTGGTAGAGCTGGCGGGCGATCGGCTCCATGTAGAGCGGGCCCATGTTCATGTAGAAGTTCATCGTCTGCTGCTCGGCCGACATGATGGTCAGCGCGTGCAGCTTGGAGATCGGCGCCGCTGCCTCGCGGTCGTAGGGCTGCCGGACGTTGTCGACCGGATCGCGGTGCTGCAGGTAACCGGGCCGTCCCGGCATCACCTCGGTGAGCTGGTCGACGATCTTCTCGGCCTTGCGGTGCTCGATGATCTCGTACAGGTTGGCGTACCGGTACAGGTGGTCGAAGTCCTCCAGCAGCCCGAAGTCGTAGGACTGCTTGAGGTAGGGGTCGGGCTCCTGCCGCGCCACCCACCCGGTCAGGTCGACGGCGACCTGCTCGTAGGCCAGGGTCGTCTCCAGCACCGACGCCTGCCCGGGCAGCAGCCAGTTGACGACCTTCTGCTGCTGCGCCTCGATGTAGCGGACGCTCGCCAACTGCTGCTTGACCTCGGGGTCGGGGCAGATCCGCGCGAAGTGGTGGCTGAACATGATCGCCTCCACCTCGATCCCGTTCATCGTGATGATCCGGCACCGGGTGTAGGGGTCGGAATGGTCGGGGTCGACCGGCGCGACGTCCAACTGCGCCCAGTTGCGCAACTGGTCCTCCAGCGGGATGCCGCGGTGTTCGAGCGGGTTGAAGGCCACGGGCTCACCCTTTCCTCTCGGCTCGTGGACGTTCCGGAGGGCGCTCCTACCCGGGCGGCCGTGTTCCGCACGGGGTCCGCACCGTGATTCCGGATCCCAGACGCCTTCTTTGCCCGCGCCTCTCCGCGCGTCGGCTTACCAGGGGCGGCGCCGGGTACCCACACGTCCAGCCGCCGCCCGGACGGCACGCCATCGAGGGATCGAGGACGAGCACCGATGCAGACCACACCCGCAGGCGCCGGGACGACCGAGGACGTCGTGGACCTGCTGCGCGCGCAGCACGGCCGGATCAGGGACCTGTTCGACGAGGTGACGCGCTCCGAGGGGAAGCAGCGCGAGCGGTCCTTCCGGGAGCTCGTGAAGCTGCTGGCGATCCACGAGACGGCCGAGGAGGAGATCGTCCATCCGATGGCCCGGCGGCTTCCCGGCGGCGACGGCATCGTGGACGACCGGCTCGCCGAGGAGCGCGAGGCCAAGGAGCTGCTGTCCGAACTGGACGGCATGGACATCGACGACCCGCGCTTCATGAAGTCGCTCGACCGGCTGCGCGTGGACGTGCTGACCCACGCCCGCGCCGAGGAGCGCTACGAGTTCGACCGGCTGAAGGTCGAGTTCAGCCCGGCGCAGCTCAGGGGCTTCGCCGCCGCCGTCCGCGCCGCCGAGGCGGGCGCGCCGACGCACCCGCACGCCGGGGCCGAGTCGGCGAAGAAGAACTTGCTGGCCGGGCCGATGCTCGCGGTGGTCGACCGCGTCCGCGACCTGATCCGGGACGCGCGCGACAGGCCGCGCGACAAGCCGCGCGACAAGCCGCACGACAAGCACTGACGCGCGGCGGGAACCGGGCGGTCAGCAGCTCTTGGTCCAGGAGCACTCCAGCTGCGGGCCCGGCTGCGTCGTGCGCCGCATGCGCAGCACGGCGGAGGACGTCCCGCCGGCGAGGCGGACCGCGATCCGGTCCTCGATGTCCTTGGGCGCGCCGCCCTTGTAGCCGTTGAGGATCACCGAGAAGACGAGCCGGTGCCCGGACGCGTCCGTGACGTAACCCGACAGGGCCGTGGCGCCGGTCAGCGTGCCCGTCTTCGCGTGGACGTTCCCGGCGGCCGGGGTGCCGCCCATCCGCGAGGCCAGCGTGCCGCCGACCATGCGGTCCGGGTCTCCGGCGACGGGCAGCGCCCGGTACCAGCCCGGGAACCAGCGCGCCTTCCGCACCTGCCGCAGCGCGGTGCTCACGTCCCCGGCGGTGGTGCGGTCGAGCCGCGACAGCCCCGACCCGTCGGCCATCTCCAGCCGGTCGGACGGGACGCCGAGGGACCGGGCGTACCGCTCGATCACCGGGAGCCCGGCGTCCCAGCTGCCCTCGCCCCCGGCCTTCCGCCCGATCGCCTTGACCAGGATCTCGGCGATCATGTTGTTGCTCAGCTTCAGGAACGGGACCATCAGCTCCGACAGCGGCATCGACGCGCGGGAGGCGATCCGGGCGGCGCGCGCCGGCGTCCTGCCGCGCTCGGTCGTGCCCTCCACCTGGACGCCGTGGGCCTGCAGCGCCTTCCGGAAGACGTCCGCCGCGTACATCGTCGGCTTCCCGACCGTGCGCAGCGTGCTGAAGGTCGAGCCGCTCACCGGATACGAGCCGCTCACCACGATGCTGTCGCTCCCGACGGCCCGGTTGATCGACAGCGTGGACGGCGAACCGGCCCGTCCCGTCACCGCCCGGTTGTCGATCTTGACGGCGTCGGTCGCGGGGACGAGCCCGACCCGCACCGGCCCGCCCTCCTCGCCGGGGCCGATCGACACGTTGACCGAGCCGGTGTCGAAGTCGTCGTTCGGCGCGACGTTGAGCGCGGAGATCGGCGCGGCGTAGTAGTACTGCAGGTCGGTCGGGTCCCAGTGGGACGGCGTCCGGACGTCGTCGAACCACGTGTCGTCCGCGACGAGGTCGCCCTCCACCCGGCGGACGCCCTTCGCGGCGACCTGCGCGGCCAGCCGGTCGTACTCGGCGGCCCGCATCGTCGGGTCGCCGGTGCCCTTCAGGTACAGATCGCCTGTGACCGTCGTCCCGGAGACCGGCGCGGCGTACACGCTCGTGCGGAACCGGTACCCGGTGCCGAGCAGCGACAGCGCCGCGCTGGAGGTGTAGATCTTCAGGTTCGAGGCGGGCAGCACCGGCGTGGCCGCGCCGCGCGAGTAGCGGACGGCGCCCGTCCGCGCGTCCCGCACGACCACGCCGACGGTGGCGCCGTCGAGCCGCGCGTCGGCGAGGACGGCGTCGAGGTCGCCGCGCAGGTCACCCGGTGCGGCCGCCCGCGCGGGCACGGCCGGCGCGGTGAGCGCCACGGCACCGGCGACCAGGACGGACGAGACCCGCACCAGTTGATCATGCATGGAGTGAGCGTAAACCCATCCCGCCGACGCGGTCGGCCATTCGTGTAAACCGGAAACGGCCACCCGCCGGCCCCGCTGCGCCGCGAGTGCGCTCAGGCGATCCGCTCGAAGACGGCGGCCAGCCCCTGGCCACCGCCGATGCACATGGTCTCCAGCCCGTAGCGGGCTTCCCGGCGGTCCATCTCGTGCAGCAGGGTCGCCAGGATACGGGCGCCGGTCGCCCCGACGGGATGGCCGAGCGAGATACCGGAGCCGTTGACGTTGAGGCGGTCGAAGTCGGACTCGGTGAAGCCCCACTCACGGGTGACGGCGAGCACTTGGACCGCGAAGGCCTCGTTCACCTCGATGAGGTCCATGTCGCCGAGGCTCAGGCCCGCCCGCCGCAGGGCGAGTTCGGTCGCCGGGACCGGGCCGATGCCCATCGTGCGGGGCGGCACTCCGGCCACCGCCCACGACACGAGCCGGGCGAGCGGCCGCAAGCCGAGTTCCGCGGCGCGTTCCCGCGTCGTGACCACGCACACCGCCGCGCCGTCGTTCTGGCCGCTGGCGTTGCCCGCCGTCACCGTCGCCTCCGCGTCGGCGCGCCCCATGACCGGGCGGAGCGCGGCCAGCCCCTCCAGCGTCGTGTCCGCCCGGGGATGCTCATCGCGGTCGACGACGGTGTCGCCCTTCCGGCCCGGGACGGTGACCGGCACCATCTCGTCGTCGAACCGCCCGGCCTCGGCTGCGGCGACGGCCCGCCGGTGGGAGGCGAGGGCGAGCCGGTCCTGCTCCTCGCGCGGAATCCCGTACTCGCGCCGGAGGTTCTCCGCCGTCTCGATCATGCCGCCCGGGACCGGGTGGTTCGCGCCTCCGGCGGTCACCCGCGCGCGGGCGAGCCGGTCGTGCAGCGGCACGTCCGGGCCGCGCACGCCCCAGCGGATCCCGGTCGCGTAGAACTCGGCCTGGCTCATGCTCTCCACCCCGCCCGCGAGCAGGAGATCGCCGCCGCCCGTCTGGACCTGCATGACGGCGCTGATCACCGCCTGCAGCCCCGACCCGCACCGGCGGTCCACCTGCAGGCCGGTCGCGGTGACCGGCAGGCCGGCGTCCAGCGCCGCGACCCGGCCGATGGCGGGCGCCTCACCGCTCGGGTTGCAGTGCCCGAGCAGGACGTCGTCCACGTCGTCGCCCGACAGGCCCGTCCGGTCGAGCAGCGCGCGGATCACCGCGGCGGCGAGATCGGCGGCGGGCACCGACCGGAACACCCCGCCGAACCGGCCGACCGGGGTCCGCAGCGGTTCGCAGATCACCGTTTCACGCACGATGTTCTCCCTGTTCGATGTGGTGGACGAGCGGCACGTCCAGGCGCTGGGCCAGCTCGTCCGCGGTGATGCCGAAGGTCGTGACCAGCCGCACCGCCCCGGCGGCGAGGTGGAAGACGGCGTGGCGGGTGTAGACGCGGCTCACGCAGGCGCGTCCGGTGAGCGGGTAGGTGCAGGACGGGACGAGCTTCGGTGCGCCGTCCCTGGTGAAGAGGTCCATCATCACGTAGACGGCCTTCGCGCCGATGGCGAGGTCCATCGCGCCGCCGACGGCGGGGATGGCGCCGGGGTCGCCGGTGTGCCAGTTGGCCAGGTCGCCGTTCGCCGCGACCTGGAACGCGCCCAGGATGCAGACGTCGAGATGCCCGCCGCGCATCATCGCGAAAGAGTCCGCGTGGTGGAAGTACGCGGCGCCGGGCAGTTCGGTGACCGGGACCTTGCCCGCGTTGAGCAGGTCCGGGTCGATGTCGTCGCCGTGGGCCTCGGGCCCCATGCCGAGCATGCCGTTCTCGGTGTGCAGGACGACCCGGCCGGGCGGGTCGAGGAAGGACGCGACCGTCGTCGGAAGGCCGATCCCGAGGTTGACGTAGGCGCCGTCCGGGATGTCGCGCGCGACAAGGGCGGCGAGCTCCGTCCGGTCCAGGGGGCCGCGGTCCAGGTGTTCGAGCGGCGGACGGACGATCTTCACGGCGCCTCCTTCAGGTGCCTCCTTCACGGCCCCTCCACCACGGCGCCTCCCACCACGGCGCCTCCCACCACGGGGCCTTCCACCACGGGGCCTCCCACCACGGGCCGGCGCGCGACCACGACGCGGTCCACGTAGATGGAAGGGGTCACGACCGTCTCCGGATCCAGCGCCCCCGTCGGGACGACCTCCTCCACCTCGGCCACGGTGACGGCCGCCGCCGTGGCCATGACCGGGCCGAAGTTGCGCGCGGTCCTGCGGTAGACGAGGTTGCCCATGCGGTCGGCCCGGTGGGCGCGGATCAGCGCGATGTCGCCGCGGATGGGGTATTCCAGCACGTGCTCGCGGCCGCCGATCCACCGCGTCTCCTTACCGTCCGCGAGCAGCGTCCCGGCCCCGGTCGGCGTGTAGAAGGCGCCGATGCCGGCGCCCGCGGCGCGCATCCGCTCGGCCAGGTTGCCCTGCGGCACCACCTCCAGCTCGATCCGGCCGTCGCGGTACAGGCCGTCGAAGACGAACGAGTCGCGCTGCCTCGGGAACGAGCAGACGATCCTGCGCACCAGCCCGGCGGCGAGCAGCGACGCCAGCCCGGTGGTGCCGTTGCCGGCGTTGTTGCTCACGACCGTCAGTCCGCGCGGTCCGGCGCGGCGCAGCGCGTCGATCAGCGCCATCGGCATGCCCGCGTTCCCGAACCCGCCGATCAGGACCGTGGCGCCGTCGGCCACCCCGCGGACGGCCTCGTCCGGGTCGGCGGCGAGCCGCATCACGGGCCGGTCACCCGGCCGTTGTCACCGTGCACCGTCGCGTCCTCCCTACTTGATCGCCATGGCGTTGGGCGGCGACCCGACGCCGCCGATGAGGTTCAGCGGCTTCGCGGTCAGCATGAAGTCGTAGCGGCGGTCGGCATGGCAGTCCGCGGCGAGCGCCTCCAGGTTCCACAGCTCGCCGAGGAAGAGGCCGAGCAGCGCGATCAGCGGGCGGTGCATCATCCCGTTGTGGACCACGCCGCGTTCGGGCGGCGGCTCGTCCGGGTCGACGAGGCCGGAGTCGGGGTTGACGGGATGCGACTCCACGCCCAGGTCGTCGGAGGCGACCATGGCGAACCGGTGGTCCCAGAGCCACCCGATCATCTCGTGCGACTGGATCAGCCCGGGGTGCCTGATTCTGGACTTGAACGAGCGCCGGTCCTCCTCGGTGACCTCGTTGAGCCAGTACGAGGCCCAGCCGACCCGGAGCAGGAGCACGTCCCCCGGCCGGAACTCCACGCCCTGCGCCGCGGCCGCGGCGTCCAGGTCGGCCGGGGTGATCATGTAATTGCCGGCCAGGTCGAGCGGCGTGCCGCGGCCCGCGAAGTACCGGGCGAGGTCGAGCAGGACGCCCCGCGCCACGATGCCGCGCTGCGCGACCGCCTGGATGCCGAGCGCCGGGGTCTCCTCGGCGATCTCGTCGTCGGGCACACCGCCGTAGAAGCCGTACTTCGGGTGCCGGATGTGCCGCAGCCCGTCGATCTGGGACGTCGACTGGAGGTAGAAGGAGTCCAGCCAGTCGTCGCGGTGGTTGGGATTGTTGGCGAAGATGGTGTGCACGGTCGCCGGGCGCGTCCCGGCCGGCGGCGGGACGAACGCGTTCAGCGGGTAGTCGAGATTGAACACCGAGCCGCGGCGGACGAGGCCGACCGCGTCCCGCACCTGGTCCGGTCCGATGAAGTTGAGCGTGCCCAGCTGGTCGCCGGCGCCGAAGACGCCCCACGACGAGCCGGGCGGCGCGTCCTCGCGTGCGAGCAGCTCCCGGTACGTCGGAATGCCGTCCTGCGCGTCCACCTTGTCCATTCCCCTCTCGTTCACTGCTCGTTGACTTGCGGCGTGTTGCCCTTATGGGCGAGCGCTTAGGGGCAACACGCCGCAAGTCAACAGGGTTGGTCCTGGGCCGGCTCCGGTAGTACCGCCTCGCCTACCAGGCGCAGCGTCCGCCTTGCCACCTCCGGTGGCGTCCCGTAGGGCGCGACCCGGAGCTGGACGGACGTGACGCCGACCGACGCGTAGCGCCGGAGCGCCGCCGCGACGTCGGCGGGCGAGCCGACCAGCGGAAAGCGGGGCGTCTCCGGCCCGTCCAGGCCCATCCACGCGCGCCGGGCCGTGTAGTAGTCGGTGACGGGGGCGAAGTACCGGGCCGCCGCCTCGCGGGCCCGGCCGGCGTCCTCGTCCACGAGGCACAGCCGGGTGACCGCCACGTCGCCCGGTCCGCCCGCCCGCGCGGCCCAGTAGTCGGCGGCCCGCGCGGCCAGCAGCTCGTCGCCGTAGTTGGTGGCCGCGTAGTAGCCGTCGCCGAGGGTCGCCGCCCGGACGGCCGCCGCGCGGGTCCGCCCGCCGAGCAGCATCGGCGGGCCGCCCGGCCGCGCGGGCGGCGGGGCGACCGGCGCGCCCGCCTCCCCCGACCAGGTCTCGCGCAGGAGGGCGACGAAGTCGGCGAACCACTCCGCCGGCTTCCGGCCGTCGGTGCCGCCGCCCACCCGTCCGGCCAGGTCGGCGTTGCCGAGGGCGAGGCCGAGGCTCAGCCGGCCGCCGCACAGCTGGTCCAGGAGCGCCGCCTCGTAGGCGAGCCGGCGCGGCTCGTACGCGCGGGCGAGCAGCACCGCCGTGCCGAGCGGCAGGTCCGTCCGCCCGGCCAGATGGCCGAGGACGATCAGCACGGCCGGCAGGTGGAACACCTCGGGCCGGACGTGGTAGCTCTCGCCCACCCACGCCGACGTCAGCCCGTTCGCCGCCGCCGTCTCCAGCAGGCCCGCGGCGCGGTCGACCTGGGGGCGGGTCGCCGCCGCCGAGCCCAGGTCGACCGCCACGCCGAGCCTGACGCCGTCCGCCGGCGCAGGATCCGTTCCCATGTCAGGACGTCTTCTTCGCCGCTGCGCGGACCTCGGCGTAGGAGAACTCGTTGATCTCCGCAATGAGGTCGTTGGTGAAGATGTCGGCGGCCGGGAACTCCTTGTCGATCAGGCCGGCGGTGGTGGCGAACTTGACGGTCGCGGTGACCCCGGCCGGGTCCATCTCGCCCCAGCGATCGCCCTCTCCGGGCGCGACCTTCATGCCGTCCAGCCGGACCTTGAGCACCTTGACCTGCTCGTCCAGTACCTGTTCCTCCGCCGCCGTCCCCTTCGTCTCGGGGTGCAGCTTCCACAGGTCGTGCACCGCGGCCTCGGGGTCGGCCTGGGAGAAGACCACGCCCTTGGCGAACGCGCGGCCGAGCCTGACCATGGTGTCCCGCTCGTCCTTCAGGTCGCCCTTCTTCACCGCGAACCCGCCGCCGAACAGGTTCTCGGTGCCGGGCACCGGCAGCGGCTTGAGCTTCACGCCCTTGTTCTCGACGATCTGGTACTGGGTGTCCCACAGCGCGAGCGCGTCGACCTTGCCGCTCTTGATCGCGTTGAGCTGCTCCGCGCCGGCGCCGATCGGCACCAGCTTGATCGAGTTCGAGTCGAGGCCCTGCATCTTGAGCGCGGTGCGGGCGAAGGTCGCGCCCGAACTGGCCACCGCCGTGACGCCGACGCGCTTGCCCTCCAGGTCGGCGACCGAGGCGATCCCCGACCCCTCCGGGACCTTCAGGCTGTAGATCCAGCGCGTCCAGTACTGCGCGAAGTACGTCAGGTCGGTGCCCTTGGTGTGCCCGATGGCGACGGGTTCGGGCGTCATCAGCCCGACGTCCACCTTGCCGGAGATCACCTGCTGGGCGACCTGGGTACCGGACGGGAACAGCAGCACCTCGACGTCCAGGTTCTCCTTGGCGAAATAGCCCCTGGCCTCGGAGACGGCGAGGGTGGCGTAGCCGGCGTTCCAGCTCGGCGAGCCGATCGCGAGCTTGATCGTGTCACGGCCGTCGGGCGATGTGCCGCCGGACGAGTCGCCGCACGCGGCCAGCCCGAGGGCCGCCGCGGCCAGCGCCACGGCCGGCGCCAGCCGGGTCAGTCTGATGGTTCTCATGAAATCCCCCTTGGTGCGGATTTCCGGGGTGGGTGGAGGAAGGCGGGGGACGGTGGCACACCGGCTATTTCGCGGCCTTCGCCGCGGCACGGACATCGGCGTAGGAGAACGTGTTGATCTCGGGGATGAGGTCGTTGGTGAAGATCTCGGTGGCGGGGAACGTCTTCTTGATCAGCCCTGCCTCCTTCATGAAGGACACCGTCGCCGCGACGGCCTTCTCGTCCATCTCCCCCCAGCGGTCGTGCCCGGGTTCGACGCCCTGGCCGTCCAGCCGGACCTTGAGGACCTTGGCCTGATCGGCGAGCAGGGTCTGCTCGGGCGTGGACGCCGGCCCCCGGGCCTCCGGGTGCAGCTTCCACAGGTCGCGTACCGCGGCCTCGGGGTTCGCCTGGGCGAACACCATGGCCTTGGCCATCGCCCTGCCGAACCGGGTGAGCGGGTCGCGCCGGTCCTTCAGATCGTCGGCCCTGACCGCGAAGCCCCCGCCGAACAGGTTCGCCGTCGAGGCGATCGGCAGCGGGGTGAGGCCGATCCCGGCGTTCTCGATGATCTGGTACTGGGTGTCCCAGAGGCCGAGCACGTCCACCTTCCCGCTCTTGATCGCGTTGAGCTGCTCCGCTCCCCCGCCGATCGGGATGAACTTCACCGACTCGGGGTCCTGGCCCTCCATGCTCATGGCGGTGCGCACGAACGTCGCGCCGGAGCTCGCCACGGCGGTGACGCCGACCCGCTTGCCGGGCAGGTCGGCGATGCTCCGCACGCCGGACCCGGCGGGCACCTGGATGTTGGAGATCCACTTGGGGTAGTAGCCGGCGAAGTAGACCAGCGCGGTCCCCTTCTCCTTCCCGATCCCCACCGGTTCGGCGGTCACCAGCGCGAGGTCGGACTGCCCCGCGATGACCTGCTGCGCGGCCTGCGTCCCGGAGGCGAACAGCGAGATCCGGACGTCCACCTTCTCCTGCTCGAAGTACTTGCGGGTCTCGGCGACCGCGAGGGTGGAGAAGCCGGCGTTCCAGGTCGGGGTCGCGATCGCCAGCTTGAGCACGTCCCGGCCGTCGGCCGTCGTCTCCGGGCCGGACGACCCGCAGGAGGCGGCGGTGAAGGCCGCGAGGACGACCGCGGCGAGGCCCGCCAGCGGCTTGATCCGCAGCTTCATGCTCCATCCTCCCCGGACGGGCCGGGGACGGGGTACTCGTCGGCGTTCAGGACGAGGCCCGGCCGTGCGGAGAAGTCGGCGCGCGGCGGGCAGAAGATGTCGATCAGCTGGTTGCGGCCGGGCCCGATCGCCTGCGTCGTGTGCACCGCCGTCGGCGGGATCACGGCGACCGACGGGCTGCCGCACTCCCGGTGGTCGTCGGGGAGCCAGTCGCTCATCCGGCGCGTCCACGGCGTGCGGATGTGGTGGACGAAGTCGCCCTCGACCGCGAGCGAGCACTGCTCGAAGTCGTCGTGCCGGTGCGGGGAGAGCGCCTCGGGGTCCCGGACGCCGAACCGCGGGTTGAGGAAGTTCACCATGAACGTGCTGCACCGGAAGATGCGCCCGAACCGGTCGGGGTCCACCGGCACCTCCGACAGGGGGTAGGCGCGGATGCGGTGGCCGGCGGGCGGGTCCGGCCAGGGCGCCCACGGCGCGACCCGGGTGTTGGGCCGCTCGTAGGCGTCCTGGTTCAGGCTCTGCCGCGCGAGCGCCTCGTCGGACGCCACGGTGAACAGGCGCACGATGTCGCAGTCGGCGTCCGCCACGACCGAGGACGAGCCGGGCGGCATGACGATCACGGCCTGGCCCGACACCGTCCGCTTGTCGTCCGGGGTGCGCACGGTCACCGCGCACCCCTCGTGGGGCAGGACGACGACGTACTCGTCGGCCTGGTCCTCGCGGGCCAGTTCGTCCCCCTCGACGGCGGAGGAGTAGGCGACCACGAAGTTCTGCCCGCGGGCCAGCCAGGTCCGGGTGCCGGCCGCCGAGCGCGTGCTCGGCTCCAGGCCGGGGAACTCGACGTAAGCGGCCGGCACGCTCGGCTGGTTCTGCTGCTGCGCTTGCACTTGGGGCTCCTGTTCTGCGGTCGTCCGCCCGGTTCAGTCGTCCAGGCCGAGCAGGTACGCGGGGTTGACGCAGGTGATCTGGCGCAGCGCCGACTCGCTCAGGCCGAGGTCGAGCAGCGCCGAGCCGACCCGGATGAACGCGTCCACCGGCAGCGGCCGGTTGGCCTGCCCGAGGTCGGAGGCGAGGACGGTGTGCTCGGGGCCGATGGTCTCGATCCAGGTGAGCAGGTCCCGGGGATCCCACTTGCGGTATCCCTCCGGGTCGTACATGCCGACCTCGTGTTCGACATAGGCGCCGCCGCGCACCAGGTCCAGGCACTGCTCCGGCTCGGCGCCGATGACGAAGTTCGGGTGGTTGATCACCTTGCGGGTGATGCCGCGTCGGCCGCCCTCCTCGAAGAGCTGGGCGATGGTCTCGGGCGGGAGGTGGCCGCCGGAGAGCATCGCGCCGCTCTCGGCGATGAGGTCGAGCACCTCCAGCGCTTCGGGCACGAGTTCGCCGTCGTCGCCGAGGACCTCCACCCGCGCGGTCGGAACCTCGACGGTCGCGGTGGGGAAGCCGCCCCCCTCGGGATGGCAGTCGATGTGCCGGCCGGAGGACAGGGTCGGGAACCAGACGGCCTTGCCGCCCATCCGCAGGCTCATCGCGACGGCGTACGGGTTGATGCCGCCGACCTGGCTGTTGAGGGCGATGCCTCCGAACACCTTGGTCGAGCTCTTGGTCAGCCGGTCGCCCATCGCCAGCAGATCCATCACCGTGCTGTGATGGTGCGACTTGACGAGGATGGCCCGCATCTCGAGCCGCTCGCCGTCGGCCGCGGCGTCCGCGTGGTCGAAGCGCCGGGGGAACGGGCTGGGTCCGGAGTGGCAGTGAATGTCGACCGCGCCGCGCAGCACGTTGGTGATCGCGCCGGCTCCTGATCCGCTGGGTCCTGTCATCTACAACCTCCTGATGTTCGCGATGCAGACTAAGTGACCACTTTGTGAACGTCAATGGTCGACCTGCGATTTCTTGGCCCACGCGCACTCCGAACCGTGCCAACAGCCCCGGATAGCCGTGGATATGGCCTTCTATCGGCCGAAGCGACAGCACCGCGAGCGATCCATCGACCGATCAATCTCGCGGACGTGCCCTCTTGCGTGATCCAGATCACTTTGCTACGCTGCGTCCTCACACATATCTTGAACATCAAGTTCGGATAGCGAGCATGGCCGGAACCCGCGGCCGAGGGGGAGCCAGATGACGGAGCAGGGCCAGTCGGATATCCAGGCCGTGAGCCGGATGGCCCAGATACTCGGCCTGTTCGGGCCGGAGGATCCGGAGCTCTCGGTGTCGGAGGCGACGGAGCGGCTGAACCTCAACCGCACCACGGTGCACCGGTACCTCACCTCGATGACGGCCGCCGGGCTCCTGGAGCGCGGCAGCCGCACCGCGAGCTACACGCCGGGCCGGCTGATCATCCAGCTCGGCGCGTTCGCCATCGGGCAGCGGCGCATCATCCAGCTCGCCCCCGCCCACCTCCGCGACCTCGCCCAGCGGACGGAGGTCTCGGCGGTGCTGTCGCTGTGGGGGCCCTCCGGCCCGGTGGTGTCGCTCGTCGAGGAGGACTCGGCGCACGGCACGATCGTCACGGTGCGGGTCGGGTCGCAGCTGTCCCTCGACACCGCGCAGGCGATCGCCTTCCTGGCCTACCTGCCCGACCAGCTCCAGGTCGACCGGCTGCTGGCGTCCCTGCCGTCCGCCCAGCGCAGCGGGCTGGTCGAGCGGATCGCCACCACCCGCAAGACCGGGCTCAGCATCTACCCGGCCAACCGGCGCGGCATCAGCGTCATCTCGGCGCCCGTGTTCGCCGACTCCGGGGTGTGCGCCACCATCGCCGCGATCGGCACCGACCGGATGCTGCCGACGGCACCGGACGGCCGGCCGGCACTCGCCGTCAAGGAGACCGCCTCCGCCCTCACCAAGGAGATGGGCGGAACCTGGCCCGACGCCCAGAGCGACCCCAGCGATTAGGACGTGAGCATGCCAACACCATCGCGCCCGCCGACCGTCACCGACGTCGCCGTCGAACTCCGCAACATTTCCATGCGCTACCAGGCCAAGCGCGGCCGGGCCGTGCTGGCGCTGGAAGACGTCGACCTGAGCATCGCCGAGGGGCAGTTCGTCTCGATCGTCGGCCCGAGCGGCTGCGGCAAGAGCACCCTACTCAAGATCATCATGGGGCTGACCCGGCAGACCACCGGAGAGGTCGTGTTCGGCCCGTCCCGCAGCCACGCGAACATGCTGGGGATGGTCTTCCAGCAGCCCCTGCTGCTGCCGTGGCGCACCGTCGCGAAGAACATGCTGATCTCCCACGATCTGCAGCCCCGGCTGCCGCGGGCGGAACTGGACCGCCGCGTCGCCGAGCAGCTCGACATGCTCGGGCTGCGCGACTTCGCCGACCAGTACCCGAGCGAGCTGTCGGGCGGCATGCAGCAGCGGGTCGGCATCGGCCGGGCGCTGCTGCACGACCCCCGCATCCTGCTGATGGACGAGCCGTTCGGCGCGCTGGACGCGATGACCCGCGACCAGATGGGGCTGGACCTGCTCGACATCTGGGAACGCGACCGCAAGACCGTCCTGTTCGTCACCCACAGCATCCCGGAGGCCGTGCTGCTGTCCGACCGCGTCGTCGTCATGACCCCGCGGCCCGGCCGCATCGCCGAGGTCATCGACGTGGACCTGGCCCGCCCCCGGCGGCTGGAGGACATCAACACGCCGGAGTTCGGCGCCATCGCCTCCCGCATCCGAGTCCTCCTCAACTCCGAGCACAGCGCGCACTAGGGGTGATCATGAAGCTTGGCAACACGCGGACCGCGCCCGGCGTCGCGACCGGCGACCGCGACGACGGCGACCGCGAGACCCGTGAGCCCGCGCACCGCCCGGCGGCGCGCACCGCGCCCCGGCGGCAGGTCCCCGGGTTCGTGCTCAGCTGGGGGCTGTTCCTCATCCTCCTCGGCCTGTGGCAGCTGATCGTCCGCGCCTTCGACGTGTCGATCGTGCTCGTGCCGGCCCCGTCCGACGTCGTCCGCTCGCTGGTGGACGGCCTGGAGAGCGGGTTCCTGCTGGAGCACATGTGGGTCACCATGAAGGAGATCCTCATCGGCTTCGGCCTGGCGATCGGCATGGCCCTGGCGTCGGCGGCGCTGATCACCCAGTTCCGCATCATGGACAAGGCGCTGCTGCCGATCCTCGTGCTGATCCAGACCATCCCCAAGGTCGCCATGGCGCCGCTGCTGCTGATGTGGTTCGGCATCGGCATGACGTCCAAGGTCCTGACGATCGCGCTGATCGCCTACTTCCCCCTCCTCGTCAACACGATCCTCGGGCTGCGCTCGGCCGAGCCGGAGCAGATCGACATGCTGCGGTCCTTCGGCGCCAGCGAGTTCCAGATCATGCGCAGGCTGCGGCTGCCCTCGGCGCTCCCGCACATCTTCGCGGGCCTGGACGTCGCGGTGATCCTCTCCGTCACCGGCGCCGTCGTCGCCGAGTTCGTCGGCGCCACCGCCGGCCTCGGCTACACGATCCAGGCGACCAACTTCAACATGGACGTGGCCCGCACGTTCGCCGTCGTGGTGCTGCTGTCGATCATCGGCATGACCCTGCACGCGGTCGTCGTGACCGCCAACAGGTGGCTGGTGTTCTGGGCGCCCTCCGGGAAGGAGCACGCACGTGACCTCTGATCTCCCCGACCTGTTCGCGGCCGGACGCGGTGTCCCGCTGGGAAGCTGGATCAAGATGACCGGCTCGGAGAGCGTCGAGATCGCCGCCTCCGCGGGCTTCGACTTCATCGTCATCGACCTCGAGCACTCCATGCTGAGCATGTCCGACGCCTACCGGCACATCGTCGTGGCGTCCGGCCTCGGGATGGTGCCGCTCGTGCGCGTCCCCTCCCACGACCACGGGATCGTGCAGCGCGTCCTGGACGCGGGCGCCGCCGGGATCCTCGTCCCGCACGTCGACACGGTCGAGCAGGCCGAGTCGGTCGTGCGCATGGTGCGGTTCCCCGGCGCGGGCACCCGCGGTTCCGGCGGGACGAGCCGCGCCGGCGGCTGGGGGCTGCGCCCCCGCCAGGACTACCTCCGCTTCGGCAACGAGCGGGCCCTGTGCATCCCGCAACTGGAGAGCGAGGAGGCCCTGCGCAACGCCGCCGGCATCCTCGCCGTCGCGGGTGTGGACGCCGTCCTCATCGGCGCCGCGGACCTCGCGCTCTCGATGGGGGTCGGCGCGGGCGACCCCCGGCTGGCCGAGCTGATCCGCTCGGGTCTGGACGCCGCCGAGGCCGCGGGCCGTCCCTGCGGCACGGCGGTGGGGAGCGCGACCGCGGCGGCCGGCGCGATCGCGCAGGGCTTCGGCTTCGTGGTGGCCGCCAACGACACCACCCTCCTCGCGAAGGCCGCGACGGCGCTCGTCCAGCAGATCAAGGAGCATCCCGTGCCGCTCCGGACCTAGCCCGGCCGCTCCGCGATGCGCAGGGGCAGGGTCCGGGGGCCGCGCACCTGGCCTGCGGCCCAGGTCACCGCCGACGGGTCCGCCAGGGTGAAGGCCGGGATTCGTTCCAGCCAGACCTCCAGGGCGACCCGCAGCTCCATGCGGGCCAGGTGCGAGCCGACGCAGCGGTGGATGCCGAGGCCGAACGCGGCGTGCCGGTTCACCTCCCGGTCGATGGCGACCTCGTCCGCCCGTTCGAACTGCGCGGGGTCGCGGTTGGCGGCCGGGAACGACAGCAGCACCCAGTCGTCGGCCTTCATGTCGACGCCGCGCCAGTGCATGTCCTCCTTCACCAGCCGCGCCATCGTGACCGGCGCGTAGACGCGGAGGAACTCCTCCATCGCGGTCGGCAGCAGCGACGGTTCGGCGACGAGGCGCTCGCGGTCGGCCGGCGTCTTCGCCAGGTGCCACAGCGAGGCGCCGATCGCGCTCCAGGTCGTGTCGATGCCGGCGATCAGCAGGAGCGCCATCGTCCCGGACACGTGCGACGCGTCGAGCTTCCGCCCGTACAGCTCGGCCTCGATCAGGTAGGTGGTGAGGTCGTCGCGCGGGTTGGCGACGTGGTCGCGGATCTGCTCCAGCAGGTAATCGAACAGCGTGTCCATGCGGGCGATGCGCTCGTCCGGCGGCAGGTTGACGCCTTCGAGGGTGTTCTCGACGAACTCGCGGAACCGGGGGCCGTCCTCGGGCGGGAAGCCGAGCATGTCGGCGATGACCCGCATCGGGATGTGCTGGGCGTACTCGTGCGCGGCGTCCACGACGTCGCGGCCCTCGAAGGAGTCGACGAGCCCGTGGCAGAACGCCCGCGTCCCCTCCTCCAGCTTCCGGACGGCGGACTTGGTGAACGCGGGCAGCAGCAGCTTGCGCGCGTCGTGGTGGAACGGCGGGTCGGACGAGATCGGCGGCGTGACGCCGACCGGCGCGACGTCCCGCGGCGGCCGGTAGTTGCTCATCACCACCGACCGGGAGGTGAAGCGCTCGGTGTCGTAGGCGATCGCGGCGACGTCCTCGTACCGGGTCGGCAGCCAGCCGCCGCCGAACCGCTCGGTCCGCGCGATGGGGCAGCGCGACCGCAGGTGGTCCTGGATCGGGTACGGGTCGGCGGCCCATTCCGGTTCCAGGTGGGAGAAGTCGGTCGCCCAGTCCGACACCGGGCCGGTGACGACCTCGTTGCGGGTGCCGAGCGGGGTGGTGTCCCGGCTGCCGGAGAAGCGGTCGTCGGCGGCCATGTCATGCCTCCTTGAGGACGTCGATGGCGCGTTCCGGGCAGTTCGCCGCCGCGAGGCGGGCGTTCTGCTCCCGGTCCGCGGGCACGGCGCCGTCGCCGAGGACGGTGCCGTAGCCCTCCTCGTCCTCGCCGAAGAGGTCGGGTGCCAGGTCGTAGCAGCGGCCGTGCCCCTGGCAGCGTTCGGAGTCGATCCGCACCTTCATGGCGTTCCTTCCGTGGAGGCCGTAGCGCCGGACGGTGCGAGCGCGGCGACGATCCGGGCCGGGGGCACGGAAGGTCGCCGTGCGCGTCGCGGCTTTCAGCCTACGGAGGCGCGGGTGGCGCCGGGTTCGGTCGGCTCCTTCCGGTGGACGGTGAGGAAGCCGATGAGCGCACCGATCGCGGCGACCGCTTCACCGGTGAAGCTGATCGTCTTGTCGGCGTACCACTGCGGGTCGTACATGCGCGGGATCGGGCCGAGCTGCCCGAAGTCGACGAAGTAGTAGAGCAGGACGGCGCCTGCGGCGCTCGCCGCGACGATGAACGCGATGGCGTAGGTCCACCTCCGCGCCCACACCAGCACGAGGACGGCCGCCACCGCGGCGGCGATGGCCTGCCCGTAGAAGAGGTCGTCCCCGGGGATGACGTCGTCGGGGGTGTTCGGCCCTGGGGCCATGTCCGGCGCGAACCGCCAGTGCACGATGGCGTCGGCCGCGAGTCCGGCGGCCACGAGTAGACGAAGAACGATGCCCATACCCATTGCACGGGTATACCCGGCCGCCGGATCAACCCTCCGGAACTTTTCCGCGGGCCGATCCCGGACGGGCGGGGGGTGGGAAGCGCCTGGGGCC
>NZ_SMJW01000015.1 GCF_004348335.1 Actinomadura bangladeshensis
CGGTGGCGCTGCGGGTGCCGGCCAGGGCGGATCGGCCGGTGGTGGTGGTGCGGTCGGCGGCGCCGCGTGATGGGCTGGTGGTGGTCGGGGTGGACGGTTCGTCCGGTGGTGATGCGGCGCTGGGGTTGGGGTTTGAGGAGGCGGCGCTGCGCGGCTGGCGGCTGCGGGCGGTCTATGGCTGCTGGGAGCCGGGTGCGGCGCCGGGTGGGGATCTGTCGCTGTTCGGTGATGAGGACGCGCTGCGCCGGGTGTGCGGTGCCGTGCTGGAACGCGCGGTGGCGCCCTGGCGGGTGAAGTACCCCCACGTCCAGGCCACGACGTCGCTGGTGCTGAAGTCGCCGCGCCAGGCGCTGCTGGAGGCGGCCGAGGACGCGACGTTGACGGTGGTGGGTGCGCGTGGCACGGGGGTCGTGGAGTCGCTGACCCTCGGCGCGACCAGTGATGCGCTGCTCAAGCATGCTCCGTGCACGGTGGCCGTTGTGCCGGGCCGCGACCGGTGACGAGTGAGGCCGTCCCCAGCGGGCCGGCTTCACCGCTGCGAGGAGGGTAACCGGAGACAGGTCTGGGGATGTATGGACCCGATCGAACTCGGGAAGTGCGCAGGACATGGATGCAAACGCGATCTCCGGTGTCGTGGTGGGGTACGACGGTTCGCAGAACGGCGTCCGGGCCTTGGACTGGGCTGCGGACGAGGCCCGTGCCCGCGGCCTGCCGCTGACCGTGGTCCACGCGTGGGAGGCCTTCATCGGAGGCTCGATGGCCATGGCGATGGTGGACCTGGGGCCCCTGGCGCAGGAGACGCTGGACGGCGGTGTCGAGCATGTCCGCAAGCATGCGCCCGACGTGCCCGTGCAGGGCGTCCTGGAATGCGGGCAGTCGGCCGCGAAACTGCTCGAAGCGGGCAGGAACGCCGCCCTGATCGTGCTGGGGCCGCGGGGCCTGGGCGGGTTCGCCGGCCTGCTGCTCGGGTCGGTCGGCGCCCAGGTGGTCGCGCACGCCTCCTGCCCGGTGGTCATCGCCAGAGGCGACCCGGACCGGCCCGCGGGGCCGGGGCATGTCGTGGTCGGTGTGGACGGTTCACCGGCGTCCCGGGCCGCGCTGGCGATGGCGTTCACCGAAGCCGGACTGCACGGACTGTCCGTGCACGCGGTGGCCGCCTGGGAACCGGAGCCGGTGAAGGATCCTCCACCGCTGGTCGATGAGGCCGGCATGCGGGAGGCGGCCACAACGCGGCTGGACCGGCTGATGATCCCGCTGCGGGACCGTCACCCGGGAGTGGACGCGCAGGCCGAGGTCAAGGCCGGCGCACCGCGCGAGGTCCTGCTGGACGCCGCGCAGGACGCGCGCCTGCTCGTCGTCGGCTCGCGGGGGCTGGGCGGCTTCCGGGGCCTCCTGCTCGGATCGGTCAGCCACGCCCTGGTACAGCACGCACCGTGCCCGGTGGCGGTCGTCCACGCGGCCGAGAAGCCCGGCGGCTAGCGCTGCCGTGCGCATCGGCCAGACTGTGGGGCGTGCCCGATGCTTGGAGGCGGTATGGGTGGTCCTCGGCGTTTGCCCCGGCGAGTCTACGAGCGCGAGCTGCTGCGGCTGCAGGAGCAGCTGATGGTGCTGCAGGAGTGGGTGCGCACGGAGGGCGCGCGCGTCGCCGTGGTGTTCGAAGGGCGGGACGCCGCCGGCAAGGGCAGCACCATCAAGCGCGTCACCGAATACCTCAACCCCCGCGTCGCTCGGATCGTGGCGCTGCCTGCGCCGAGCGACCGGGAGCGGACCCAGTGGTATTTCCAGCGGTACGTCGAACACCTCCCGGCGGCCGGTGAGATCGTCCTGTTCGACCGGTCCTGGTACAACCGGGCGGGAGTCGAGCGGGTCATGGGGTTCTGTACCGGTCAGGAGTACAGGCGCTTCCTGCACCAGTGCCCGATTTTCGAGCGGATGCTGGTCGAGGACGGCATCCTGCTGCGCAAGTACTGGTTCTCGGTCAGCGACGCCGAGCAGGAACGCCGCTTCCGCAGCCGGCTGGACGATCCGATGCGGAGGTGGAAGTTGTCCCCCATGGACGTGGAGTCGATTTCGCGCTGGGAGGAGTACTCGCGCGCCAAGGACGAGATGTTCGTCCACACCGACATCCCCGAGGCACCCTGGTATGTGGTCGAAAGCGATGACAAGCGCCGTGCCCGCATCAACATGATCTCCCACCTCCTGTCGACCATTCCCTACCGCGAAGTGGAGCGCCCGCGGCTCCAGTTGCCCGACCGCCCTCCGTCCAAGGGATATGAGCGGCCCCCGCGGGACGAGCAGACCTACGTCCCGGACCACGCGGCGACCTTGGTCCGCTGAGGGACCATGGTCCCGGCTTCGGGTGACCTTGGGACGCTGATCGGCGATCAGCCGCGTTGGACGCTGAGGACATGACGGAGCGGCTTTCCGGCGCGCGGGCGTTCGCGCTGCTGACCGACGGTACGCAGATCGAGATCAGGCGCCTCGGTGCGGCGGACCTGGACGCCGTGCGCGGACTCCACGAGGGGCTGTGCGAGGAGAGCCTGTACCTGCGGTTCTTCGGGCTCAACCGCGCGATGGCGGGCGAGGTGGCCGGACGGGTCTGCCGGGCGGACGGCGCCGATCACGCGGCGCTCGGCGCCTGGCTGCACGGCGGCCTGGTCGGCGTCGCGGAGTACGAGCCGACCGGCGTGCCGGGGGAGGCCGAGGTCGCGATGGCGGTCGCCGACCGGATGCACCACCGGGGCGTCGGGACCCTGCTGCTGGAGCACCTCGGTTCGCTCGCCCGCGCCAACGGGCTGGTCGCCTTCCGGGCCGACACGCTGCCGGAGAACAGCGCGATGCTGCGGGTGTTCGCCGACGCGGGGATGGCGGTCCGGCAGCGGACGTCCGGCGGCGTCGTCGCACTGACGATCCCGCTGGCCTGCGACGACGGGTACCTGGACGCGGTCGCCGAGCGCGAGCGGCGGGCGGACGTGGCGAGTCTGGAGCCGCTGCTGCGGCCCCGGTCGGTCGTGGTCGTCGGAGCGTCCCGCAAGCGCGGGACGGTCGGCGCCGAACTGCTGCACAACATCATCGCGGGCGGATACGAGGGCGCCGTGTACGCGGTGAATCCGCATTGCGCGGCGGGCGAGTTGCACGGCGCGCCGTGCGCGGCGACGCTCGCCGACCTCCCCGAGGCGCCCGATCTCGCGGTGGTCGCGGTGCCGGCGCCCTCGGTGCCCGCCGTGGCGGCGGCGTGCGGCCGGTTCGGGATCTCCGCGCTGGTGGTGATCGGGTCCGGGCTGTCCGCCGGCCAGGGGCGCGGTCTGCTGGCCGCCTGCCGGGAGTACGGCATGCGGCTGGTCGGTCCGAACTGCCTGGGCGTCGCCAACACCGGGATCCGGCTGGACGCGACGTTCGGCGCCCGCCCTCCCGCGTCCGGCGGCGCGGGCGTCGCGGTCCAGTCGGGCGGTGTCGGCATCGCCCTGATCGAGGAGCTGTCCCGGCTCGGCATCGGGGTCTCGACCTTCGCCTCGGTCGGCGACAAGTACGACGTCAGCGCCAACGACATGCTCATGTGGTGGGAGTCGGACGAGACGACCCGGCTCGGCGTCCTGCACGTGGAGTCGTTCGGCAACCCCCGCAAGTTCGCCCGGACGGCGCGCCGGGTCGCCGCGACGATGCCGCTGCTGACCGTCCTGGCCGGACGGTCGGCGGCCGGTACCCGCGCGGCGGCCTCGCACACGGCGGCGGCCGCGACCCCGGAACTGACCCGCCGGGCGCTGTTCGAGCAGGCCGGCATCGTGGCCACCGACGACCTCGGTGAGCTGGTCGACGCCGCCGCGCTGCTGGCGGCGCAGCCGCTTCCGGGCGGCCCGCGGGTGGCGGTGGTGTCCAACGCGGGCGGCGCCGGGGTGCTGGCGGCGGACGCCTGCGCCGACGCCGGGTTGACCGTCCCGGTCGTGGGCGAGGCCACCCGGCGCGTCCTCGCCCGCGTCCTGCCCGCCTGCGCGGCGGTCGGCAACCCCGTCGACACCACGGCCGCCGTCTCCGCCGAGGCGTTCCGCGAGGCCATCGAGCTGGTCGCCGCGGACGGCGCCGTGGACGCCGTGCTGGCGCTGGTGGTCCCGACCGCCCTCGGCGACCTGAGGAGCGCACTGCGCGGCTGCCGCAAGCCGATGGCGGCGGTGGTGCTCGGGCAGGCCGAGACGGTCACGATCAGCACGGTCACGATCAATGACGACGCGGTTCCGTGCTACGCCTACCCGGAGAACGCCGCCCGCGCGCTCGCCCATGCCTGGAAGTACGCGCGCGGGCGGGACCTCCCGCAGGAGCCACCGCCCACGCTGCCCGGCCTGCGCCCGGACGAGGCGGCGGGCATCATCGGCGGCTTCCTGACCGGCGAGCCGGACGGCGGCTGGCTGCCGCCCGCCGAGACGTACCGCCTGCTGGAGTCCTATGGGCTGCCGGTGGCCGAGTGGCGCTGGACCCGGACCGGGGACGAGGCGGTCACGGCGGCCCGTGACCTGGGCGGCCCGGTGGCGCTGAAGGCGCACGTTCCGAAGATCCTGCACAAGACCGCCGCCGGCGCGATCGAGCTCGGTCTGGACGGGGAGCAGGCCGTCCGTGCCGCGTTCGGCCGGCTGTCCGAGCGGTTCGGCGGCGATCTGGAGGGCGTGCTCGTCCAGGCCATGGCGGGGCAGGGCGTCGAGGTGCTGTGCGGTGCCGTCCAGGACGAGGTGTTCGGGGCGGTGGTGGTCTTCGGGGCCGGGGGCGTCGACGCCGACGCGCTGGCCGACCGTGCCGCCCGGCTGGCGCCCCTCACGACCCGCGACGCGGGCGAGCTGATCCGCGCCCCGCGGCTGTCGGCCCTGCTGCTCGGCCACTCGGCCCGCCCGGCCGGTGACGTCGAGCGGCTGGCAGAGGTGCTGCTGCGGCTGTCGAGGTTGGCGGCCGACCATCCGGAGATCAGCGAACTGGACCTCAACCCCACGATCGTCCGGCCGGACGGGGCCGTGGCCGTCGATGCCCGCGCCCGCCTCGCACCCCGCCGCGGCTGGGACCCCTACCTGCGCCGGCTCCGCTGAGCCGGGCCCGTCAGGCCGTGGGTGCGGCCTGCGCCGCCTCCTTGAGGAGTTCGTCGATCCCCTCGCGGATCCCCGCGCACAGGGTCTCCAGGTCCGGGACGGCGTCGTGGTCGGCGGTGAGCCCGAACGACAGGCCACCGTCGTAGGACACGATGCCGACGGCGGTGCGCAGCCCGGCCGTGATCGGGATGTAGGGGTCGATCTCCAGCATCCGGCACCCCATCGCGTACAGCGGGAAGGACGGACCCGGGACGTTGGTGACGATCGTGTGGATCAGCGGCTGGCGCAGCCGCAGCGCCGTGCGGGCGGCCGCGGCCAGCAGGCTCGGGGCACCGCCGAAGAGCTGGACGAACGCGTCGAGACCGGCGGCCTGGTCGCGGCTCTTCAGCCCGTCCATCTGCTCCCTGATGAGGCGCAGGCGCCGCACCGGGTCGGCCTCCCCGCACGGCAGGTCCACCGGCACCGCCGACACCCGGTTCGACGGGACGCCGCGCTCGGCCGCCGACCGGACCGACACCGGCACCATGGCCCGCACGATCGACTCCTCGGCGAGAAGGCCCCGCGCCTGGAGGAGATCGCGGAATCCGCGGGCGGTCGCGGCCAGGGCCACGTCGTTGACCGATCCGCCGAACGTGCGCCGGATGCGGTCGACCTCGTCCATCCCGGCGTAGGTCCGGGTCCAGCGCCGGCGCGGGCCGGTCGGCCCGTTGAGCGCCGGCGCCCCGGACCCCAGGAGCCGCGTCGCGTACCCGGGGACCGCGCTCGCGACGGCGAACGCGTCCCGCATCGCGGGCAGGAACAACCGGGTCGCCTGCCGTCCGAAGCCCTTCAACCCGTCCATGACGCCGTCCCGCAGCACGGATGCGGCGGACGGTTCGGGCTCGGGCGTCCACACCCGCGGCTGCGCGGGCGCCCAGTCCGGGTCGGTCTCGAGGAGCACCGCCAGCAGGTCGATGCCGGCCAGTCCGTCCACCATGCAGTGGTGCACCTTGCAGACCAGCGCCCAGCGGCCGTCCGCGAGTCCGTCGACCAGCCACACCTGCCACGGTGACCGGGTGAGGTCCAGCGGCGGGCCGAGGAGGCGGCCGGCCAGCTCGTGCAGTTCCTCCGGGCCGCCGGGATCGGGCGCGGCCGCGTGCAGGACGTGGTCGCCGATCGCGAAGCGCTGGTCGTCCACCCAGACGGGGTGCGCCAGGTTGAGCGGGACGGTCCGGACGCGCTGCAGGCAGCGCGGCGCGAGCCGCAGCCGGGCGAACACCTGCCGCACGAGGTCCCGATAGTCGGGTGCGGGACCTTCGAACACGGTCACCGTCCCGATCTGCAGCGGGCTCGTGTCGTTCTCCGCGAAGAACATTCCGGCGTCGAGCGCGTTCATCCGTTGCATCGTGCACCGCCCTGTGAGGTCTCATTCCGAGCCAACCTCAGGGCGGGCCGCCGTCCCATCCGGCGTTCGTCCCCACGCCGCGGGCCGAAGGTCCCTGCCGGGTGCCGGGCGAACCCGACCGCGTTGCGGCGGCCCGTCGGGCACCCGGATGTGTCGTCAGGGGAGTTGCAGGGGGAAGGCCGCCGCTCTGGCGTAGAGCTTGTAGAGCTTGAACGGGCCCGCGAAGGGCAGTCCGCAGGCGTTGTCGAGCATGCCGGTCGCGTGCTGCTCGGTCAGCGTCGTGCCGCGCGCTCCCGGATGGTCGATCTGGCCGCCCATGAACACCGCCATCTCGGCCAGCATGTGGTCGCGCTGGTCGGTCGTCATCTCCCGCCAGGAATGGCAGGTCATCGCGGCGAGCATCGCGTCGTCGAGCTCGCTCGTCTCGGGGTGCTCGTGGTCGCCGACCGGTGCCGTCCCGAATGCGGCTCCGGCGGCGGCCTTCGGGGTGGTGAACCAGGGGCATGGGCCGCCGGGCTTCAGATTGGCCATGCACGTGAGCAGTTCGAGCTCGTTGCCCAGATTGCCGAATCCGAAGCTGAGGAAGGGCGCCTTGCCGTTCAGGCAGTCCGGCAGATTACTGGGCGAACTGGTGACGGTGCCGTTGGCATACCAGCAGTTGCCGGTGTTGCCGGGGAAGGCGTCCCACCAGAAGTCCGTGCCGTTGCCGGCCATCCGGTTGCCGTAGAACTGGTTGCGGTGCGACGTGGACAGCTTCAGCGGGTCGCAGCCCGTCATGGGCTGGTCGGCGCAGACGAACGCGTCCGGAACGGCGAAGAGCATGGCCCCGCGCCGCCGGTTGTCGCGGAACGTGTTGTTCCGGACGACGTTGTCGTCACCGCCCGCGATCCACATGCCCGTCCCCACCGGAACCGGCACGGTCGGGACCACGTCGCTGCCGGCCAGGTACGGGTTGAAGTTGTTGGAGAAGAAGTCGTTGTTCTCGACGAGGTCGCCCTGCTGGGGGAATCCGGGATGCCCGGCGGCGGTGAACACGTCGGTGGTGAAGCCGAGGGCGTTGTCGTAGAAGTTGTTGTGGTGCACCCAGGTGGCGCTGCCGTCGGTGCCGGAGTAGCCGCTGGTGTTGTGGTGCGAGTCGCAGTAGCGGATCTCCTGGCTGTAGCGCGCCTTCGGGTAGACGCGCTCGTCGCGTCCGGCCCCGGTCTTCGCGCCCGACCCGGGATACAGCCCGGAGTCGCCGTTGCCGGCCGCCTCGCAGTTCTGGATCACGCCGTGGTCCTCGACGAAGGTGAGCACGCCGTACTCGCCCGCGTAGAAGGTCTTGAAGCTGTCCAGCAGGTACCCGTTGCTTTCCAGCACATAGATGTCGTGCTCGTTGGCATGCCGGACGGTCAGGTTCCGCAGCACGAAGCCGTCGGCTCGGTCGGCGCGGATGCCCACGTCCTTCGCCGAGTTGCGCGGGCCGCCGTTGCCGGACGACGGGTCGCCGGCCTCCACGACCACGTCGTCGGCGCTCACGCCCGACCCTTCGAGCTGGAGGTTGCAGCGCACGCACGCGCCCCGGTTGGGGATGCCGTGCCGGTCGACGAGCGGCGGGTCCGGGTCCTGGCCGCCGCCGGGGGCCCGGCCGAGCACGGCGATCAGGTTGGCGTCGTTCTGGCAGGTGTACTCGCCGAGGTAGGAGTACGCGCCGGTGCTCAGCTTGTACTGGTCGCACGCGGGGTCGTGCGTCGGCTTCCGGCGTGCCGTGGGCTCGGTGTAGACGCCCGGCAGCACCACGACCCGGTCGTTGTTCCGCGAATCGGTCACCGCGGGCTGGATCTCGCTGTACCGGCACCGGTCGAACAGCGCCCGGTTGATCCGCTTCAGGTCCCGCGCCCTGGTGGCGCTGAGCGTCCGGTGGTCGTGCGGCCGGACGTCGTAGCCCGACTTCAGCGCCCGTTCGATCGAGGCGTCCAGCCGCTCCAGCGAGTCCGGCCGGCACACCACGCGGGTCGTGCTCCCCGGGACGGTCTCGACGGCCGACGCCAGACTGCGCGGCGTCGGCACCGTCCCGCCGGCGCACGGGCTGACGGAGCAGTCGGGACCGGGAGCCGGCCAGTACGACGGCCGCTCGATGTGCGCCTGCGCCCCCGGCACCAGGCCGAGGACCAGCAGCGCGGCGGCCGCCACGGGCACCCATAGTCTCCTCGGAAACCGCAGGCCCATCGGGAACTCCCTCGCTCAGCGCTCCACGTGATCCCCGAACGCTTGCTCGGTGCCCATGGAACCACGATCACCAAACCCGAGGAAGTCTCACAACCCGGCAGTTCTCTGATGACCGTTAGAGGCCACCACGGCCGGCAGGGCCAGGACTCCGGCGGGTACGCCCCTCCTGGTGCATCCTCGTCGAAAGTAGCCAACAGCGGCTGCAAGGAGGCCGATCGGTGGGCCGGGCGCCATGCCTTAGCGGCTGTCGTCGATCACCGCGCGGAGGGCGGTGAAGGCCTCGGTGTACTTCTCCGCCGGTGATCGTGCGGCGCCCTCGTCCAGCCAGCGTTCGGTGGCCAGGCGCACGGCGCACAGGACGATGCCGGCCACGAGACGGGGAGCGAGGGAGCGGCCGCCCGGGGCGATGCCGGCGCAGCGCGCTTCGAGAGCGGCGGCCAGGGCGTTCTCCCAGGAGACCAGTTCGGCGTCGGCGTGGGCCCGTGCCGTGCGGGTCTCGGCGCGGATGCGGGCTTCGAGCCGGGTCATCTCCCGGTAGCGGCGCCAGTTGGCGGTGATGTCGACGAACGCGTTGCACAGGGCGGTGAAGGCGTCCTCGTGTTCCGGGCGCGCGTCCAAGGCGGCCAGCACCGCGTCCAGGCGGCCGTAGTGCAGGCCGATGACGAAGCAGCTCTCCTTGGAGTCGAAGTAGCGGAAGAACGTGGAGCGGCTGATCTCGGCGCGCTCGCAGATGTCCTCGACGCGGACCGCCTGCATGCCGCGCTCGGCGACGAGTTTCACCGCGGCCTGCGCGGTCGCGGTGTACATGCGCTGCTTCTTGCGCTCCCGCAGACCCGGCTCGTTCATAGGATGCATATTGACACTCTGTCTCAGTTGATGCAAAGTCTCCGCAGGCGCCCGGTCATCGGTCGCCGGGGGAGTCGGGAGAGAGGGCGTCGGTGTTGCTCGATCAACGGTGTTCCAGGTCGGAGTGCGGAACTCCGCTCTCACTGGACGGTCCGCATGGACGCTGAACGCCTGCGCACACTCTTCGATCTGTCCGGACGGGTGGCGGTCGTGACCGGCGGCACGCGGGGCATCGGACGGGCGATCGCCGAGGGGTTCGCCGCCGCCGGGGCGAGCGTCGTGGTGGCCAGCCGCAAACCCGAGGCCTGCGCCGAGACCGAGGCGCACCTGACGGCGATGGGCGGATCGGCGCTCGGCGTCCCCGCCCATCTGGGCGACCTGGACGCGCTGGACGCCCTGGTCACGCGCACCGTCGACACCTTCGGACGGCTCGATGTCCTGGTCAACAACGCCGCCAACCCCCTGGCGCTGCCGCTGGGGGACATCACCCCCGAGGCGTTCGCCAAGTCGCAGGAGGTCAACGTCCGCGGGCCGGTGTTCCTGGTGCAGCGGGCGCTCGACCACCTCACCGGTAGCCCGTGCGCGTCGGTCGTCAACGTCGTGTCCGCCGGGGCCTTCCTGTTCTCCCCGTACGTGTCGATGTACGCAGCGGCCAAGGCCGCCATGATGGCCTACACCCGTTCCATGGCCGCCGAGTTCGCCCCGCGCGGCATCCGGGTCAACGCCCTCGCGCCGGGCACCGTCGACACCGACATGGTCCGCAACAACCCGCCCGAGTTCCAGAAGGCCATGGAGCAGGCCGCCTTGCAGCAGCGCATGGCCCACCCGGACGAGATGGTCGGACCCGCGCTGTTCCTGGCCTCCGACGCGTCGAGCTTCGTCACCGGCCAGGTCCTCATCGCCGACGGGGGCCTCGTCCCGCGCTGAGCACCGTCCACGGGCCCGGTGTCATGCCGCGGGCTCCCGGACGGTCCACGACGGCGAAGCCGACTCCACGAGCTAAGGAATCCCCATGCTGACCGACAGCAGCGCCTACCTGCGCGACACGCCCGCCACCGGCCGGACGGTGCGCGTGGAGGAGCCCGCGCCGGGCGTCCGCCTCCTCACGCTCGACCGGGAGCACCGGCTCAACGCCATGTCCGGCGAGCTGATCAAGGACCTGCACGCCGCGCTCGACGGCATCGCCGTGGACGAGGGCTGCCGCGCCGTCGTCCTCACCGGGGCGGGACGGGCGTTCTGCGCGGGCCTCGACCTGCACGAGCCCCCGGCCCGCGATGCCGCTCCGCCGGCGGCGGAGGAGGACGCGGCACGGCGCCGCAGCCCCCAGGCGGCCATGCACGTCCAGCAGGCCATCGCCTCACTCGTCCCGAAGCTGCGCAACCTGCCGCAGCCGGTCATCGCCGCCGTCAACGGACCGGCCGCCGGCGGCGGCTTCGCCCTGGCACTGGCCGCCGACATCCGGATCGCCGCCGCGTCCGCCCGGTTCAACGCGGCCTTCGTGAAGATCGGCCTGTCCGGCTGCGACATCGGCGTCAGCTGGCTGCTGCCCCGCCTGATCGGCGCCGGGCCCTCCCACGAACTCCTGCTCACGGGCCGCTTCGTGGACGCCGCCGAAGCCCTGCGGATCGGCCTGGTCAGCCGCGTCACCGAGGACGGCGCGGTGGTCGGAGCGGCCCTGGAGACCGCGGCGCTCATCTGCGCCAACAGCCCCATGGGCGTGTGGATGACCAAGGAGGTCGCCTGGAGCCAGCTGGAGGTCGGCAGCCTCCAGGCCGGCATCGACCTGGAGAACCGCACCCAGATCATGACCTCCTACACCCGCGACCAGACCGAGCAGATCACGTCCTTCCTGGAGCGCCGTCCGCCGGAGTACACCAACTCCTGACCGCCGTGCACGACTCGGCCCGAAGGGACCGGGCGTCGATGCGGACCCGGCCCCGAGTTCATCTCCTCGCCACTGGAAGAGCTGGTTCTCGGTGTAGAGCCCCGCACTCGGCGATGCCGTGCGCCTCCAGGGACCGGAGGAGAGCGATGCGCCACAGGGGTGAGCCGATCTCGCCGCCTGAGTGGGCGGGCGAGATCGGCTCAGGTGCAGGTCAGGCGTTGTGGCCCATGATGGCCTTGGTCTCCAGGAATTCCTCGAAGCCGAACTCGCCCCATTCGCGGCCGTTGCCGGACTGGCGGTAGCCGCCGAACGGGGCGTTGAAGTCGGGGCCGGCGCCGTTGAGGTGGACGTTGCCGGTGCGGATGCGGCGGGCCATCGCGCGGGCGCGGTCGGCGTCGCCGGAGATGTAGCCGGACAGGCCGTAGAGGGTGTCGTTGGCGATGCGCACCGCGTCGTCGTCGTCCTCGTAGCCGATCAGGACCAGCACCGGTCCGAAGATCTCCTCGCGCGCGATCGTCATGTCGTTGGTGACGTGGGAGAAGACCGTCGGGCGCACGTAGTACCCCGTCTCCAGGCCCTCGGGCTTGCCGGGACCGCCGACCTCGACCTTGGCGCCCTCGCCGATGCCCTTCTCGATGAGCTGCTGGATCCGGCCGTACTGGGTGGCCGAGACCACGGGGCCGATCGCGGTGGTCTCGGCGCGCGGGTCGCCGACCGCGACGTTCCGGGCCGCCTCGGCGGCGATCGCGGCGGCCTCGTCCATGCGGGCGGCCGGGACGAGCATCCGCGTCGGGGCGTTGCAGGACTGCCCGGAGTTCGTGCACAGGCCCGCCACGTCCCGGGCGATGGCCGCCGGGAGGTCGGCGTCGTCCAGGATGATGTTGGCGGACTTGCCGCCGAGTTCCTGGGCGACGCGCTTGACAGTCGGGGCGGCCGAGCGGGCGACCTCGATGCCGGCGCGGGTGGAGCCGGTGAACGACACCATGTCGACGTCCGGATGCGCCGACAGCGGCGCGCCGACGCCGAGACCGTCGCCGTTGACGAGGTTGAAGACGCCCGCGGGCACTCCCGCCTCGTCCAGGATCTCGGCGAACAGGACGGCGTTCAGCGGCGCGACCTCCGACGGTTTGAGCACCATCGTGCAGCCCGCGGCGAGGGCCGGCGCGACCTTGCAGGCGATCTGGTTGAGGGGCCAGTTCCACGGGGTGATGAGCCCGCAGACGCCCGCCGGCTCCCGGACGATCGTGGTGGAGCCCAGCTGCCGCTCGAACTCGTAGCCGGCCAGCACGTTGCGGACGGTGGCGAAGTGCCCGAGGCCCGCGGGCGCCTGCGCCGCCCGGGCCAGGGACAGCGGCGCGCCCATCTCCTGGCTGATGATGTCGGCGAGCTCCTCCATCCGCCGGCCGTACACGGCGATGATGGCGTCGAGCAGGTCGAGGCGTTCCTGCCTGCCGGTCAGCGAGTACGACTCGAACGCGTCCTTGGCGGCGGCGACGGCGGCGTCCACGTCGTCCGGGCCGCCCATGGCGATGGACGTGATCGGCTGCTCTGTGGCGGGGTTGACGACCTCGATCGTCGTGTCGCCGCGCGGTGCGACCCACCGGCCGCCGATGTAGAACTGCTGGACGTGGTCCACCGATACCCTCCCTGCGGGCGCGGCGCGCCCGAGGCCGCCGACGACCGAATCCGAACGGGGTTCTACTAGCTCCCGGGGCCTCAGCATAGGCCGCCCGCCGCAGGGAAGACCATGGCGAGCGCGGACTTTCCGATCCGGGGCCGCGAACCCGCCGGGCCCGATCCCGTGGTCGCGCTTCGGGACCGTCCCCTTCTGAACCCTCCACGCCGATCACCGACCGGCTGCGGCGGGCCCCCCGGCGGGTTCGGCAACGGTGCGCGGGGAAGGGGACGCCCGTGGGAGTGGTCGGTCGCGTGGACGCCTATCAGAGGCGGCATGGCTGGGCGGGGCTGCCGCTCGCGGTGGTGTACAAGTTCGTGGACGACCAGGGCGCTTATCTCACCGCGATGATCACCTACTACGGGTTCGTGTCGCTGTTCCCGCTGCTGCTGTTGCTGGTGACCGGGCTGGGTTTCGCGTTGCAGGGCAGCCCCGGGCTGCAGGCGCGCGTCCTGGATTCCGCGCTTGCGCAGTTCCCCGTCATCGGGGACCAGATCGGCGCGAACATCCATTCGCTCCACGGCAACGTCCTGGCGCTGGTGGCGGGTGTCGTGGGAAGTCTGTACGGCGGGCTGGGCGTCGTGCAGGCCGCCCAGAACGCTCTGAACAAGGTGTGGGGGGTGCCGCGCAACTCCAGGCCGAACCCGGTGGCGTCCCGAGTGCGCAGCTTGGCGCTCCTGGCCATCGGCGGCGGGGTCCTCCTGGCGACGACGCTGCTGTCGGCGGTGACCGCCTACGCCGGTGTCCTCGGCGTTGCCGTGCGGTCGGGGGCCGTCGTGTTCGCGGTCGCCGTCAACACCGTTCTGTTCATGGTGGTGTACCGGGTGCTCAACGCCCGGCCCCTGACGCTCGCCCAGGTCCGGACGGGGGCGATCGCGGCCGCGCTGGTCTGGCAGGTCCTGCAGTGGGCCGGCACCTTCCTGCTCGGACACATGCTCAAGGACGCCACCGCCACCTACGGCATGTTCGGCATCGTGCTCGGCCTGCTGACGTGGATTTATCTGGGCGCGGTCACGTTCGTGGCCGGCGCGGAGATCAACGTCGTCCGCGACCGGAGGCTGTGGCCGCGCAGCCTTCTGACGCCCTTCACCGACAACGTCGAGTTGACGGCGGCGGACCGGCGCGCCTACACGTCCTACGCCGAGACCGAGCGGCACAAGGGCTTCGAGAACGTCGACGTCGACTTCGACCCGCCTCCCCGCGACCGCTCGGAGTGACCTCTCCGCCGGTCTGACCGCCGGGGTCGTCAGGGCCAGGCCCGTTCGGTGCGGCGCCAGCGCTGCGGCGTGATGCCGTAGCGGTTGCGGAACCGGCGGACGAGGTAGGTCGCGTCGCGCAGGCCGGTTCGGGCGGCGACGGCGTCGAGCGGCAGGTCGGTCTCGCGCAGCATGCGCCGGACCTCGATCATGCGCCGTTCGGTGATCCATTCGAGCAGAGGGCGTCCGGTGCGCTTGCGGAGGACGGTCGTGAGGTGCCCGGGGGTGTAGCCGAGCGCGCGGGCGACGTCCGCGGCGGAGACCGGGTCGCGGAACGTGCCCTCGATCTCGGCGAAGACCTGCTCGACGAGCGGGTCCGGCGCCGCCGGGGCGGACGGGGCCAGCCGCGCGGACGCGACCAGGAGCCGGGTGAGCGTGGCGGCGACGGCCTCCCGGGCCCCGAGGCGGCCCGGGTCGGTGAGTTCCCCGGCCAGGTCCGCCAGCCACGCGGACCAGGTGTCCCGGGCGGCGCCGGCGACCCGGCCGCGGCCCGTGGCGGGGGTGAACAGGGCGAGGAGGGGGTGGTGCATCCAGGTCAGCGGGGACACCGAGGCGAGGGCGGGGACGGCGTCCGGCGTGAACGCGACCGACCAGGAGTCGCAGCGGGCCAGTTCGGTGACGGTCGTGACGCCGATGACCTGACCGGGCGACAGGGCGTGGACGTCGCCGGAGCGCAGCGGCCGCTCGGCGCCGTCGATGGTGACCGAGCCCGTGCCCTCCTCGATGTAGACCAGGACGAGGAAGTCGTGGGCGTGCCGGTGGTTCGGCGGGAGCGCGGAGTGGGCGGTCGCGGTGTCGAACCGGGTCACCGAGACGGCGGGCGCGCCGGGGCGCTGCTGGTAGCGGTAGACGGGCGTCCCGTCGAGCCGCACCGTGCGCAGCCTCGACCCGGACCCCGGCGGGGCACCGACCGAAGAATGTCCCATGACGCCCAACGTATGTCCTGCTCGGCGAACGCGGAATGTCCAAGACTGGCTGGTGACGACACCGACCGCGGGCAGACCCGCCACCGATCGCACAAGGGGTACCCATGCCGGCTTCCACCCAGGTACGCATCCTCGACCAGCGGACTCCGGAGGAGCGGGACCGCCCGTTCCTGCCCGGAGCGGGCAAGACCTGGCTCCTGCCGTTCTACGACGCCTTCACCCGGGTGGGCGGCGTCCGCGCACTGCACGAGCGCGCGGTCGAACTCGCCGCCGTGCGGCCCGGCCAGACGGTGGCCGACGTCGGCTGCGGGACGGGCAACCTGTCGTTCGCCGTCCTCGCCGCCCAGCCGGGCGCGCGGGTGACCGGACTCGACCCCGACGGGGACGCCCTGCGCAGGGCCGCGCGGAAGGCCCGCCGCCGCGGCGTCGCCCTCACCCTCGTCCGCGGATACGCCGACCGTCTCCCCGCCCCGGACGCCTCGTTCGACCATGTGGTCTCGTCGCTGGCCCTGCACCACCTGGACGCGGGCGATCGGAGCGCCTTCGCGCGTGAGGCGTTGCGCGCCCTCCGTCCCGGAGGAACGATCACGATCGTCGACTTCGGCGGACCCTCGTCCGATGCCGAGGGCGACGGCCGTGAGGCACATGGCCACGGTCCGGCCCACGCCCTCCGGCACCTGCCCCGGCTCCGGCGCCCCCGGACGGCGCACGGTCCGGCCGGGGACGGCGATCGGGACCCCGGCATCGCCGCGCTGCTCACCGAGGCCGGATTCGGCGACGCCCGGGAGGTCGGGCACGCCGACCACAGGTTCGGGCGGATCACCTTCGTGCAGGCGACCCGCCCCTGAAACCCCGGTGGCCGTTCCCCGGCGGGGTTGGGAAGTGCGGTCCTGACGCCGAACCGGCTGCTGCTCCCGCTCCCTGTGGAGAGCGGCCACGGCGGCCAAAGGCATAGTGGCCTCTATGCTGACGTCTGCTCCTGCGGGTCGATGCGCAGCCCCGCCGGCTCGATGAAGATCCCGTCGGCTTCGACGGTCACGCCGTCGGCATCGGCGATCGACGCGACGACGAACACCTTGCGCCCCTCTTCGCGGGCGATGCTCGCCTCCAGGCGGAGGGGCCCGAGGGGAGTGCCGCGCCGGTACCGCATGGTGAGCGTCCCCGTGAAGGTCGTCCGGCGCATCGCGGACGCCGTCACCCCCATGATGTGGTCGAGGAGCATCGCGGAGACCCCGCCGTGGACCAGGCCGGGAGGGCCCTCGTAGGCCGCGCCGAGGACCACGTCGGCATGGCATCCCGACGCGTCGTGCACGACCTCCAGGGGCGGTGCTATCGCGTTCGCCGCGCCCACCACGGCGTTGCCCCAGTTCCAGGCCCGCATCTCGCCGTTGAACCTGACGCCGGCCGGGCCGGGCAGCTGGGAGGCCCGCAGCCGGTCGACGAGCCCGGCGAGGTCGTCGCGGATCCGGTGCACCTCGCCGTCGTCGACGGTCGTGCGGATCGCGGCGTCGACCAGCTCGCGGACGGTCCCGGCCAGCGACGCCAGCACCGCCTCCCGGCGGTCCACCTCGGGGGTGGGCGTGTCGTCGCGGACGAAGCCGCCGATGCTCAGCGCGGACACTTCGGGAAAGGGAGGGCGGCTCGTCATGCGCCGACCGTATACCGGAAGTGGCGGCGCGACCAAGCATGACATAGAGATATCTATGCTCGTTGTGGCCGGTATCGCCCTGCCCGGCGTCCCGCCCGATCTACAATCGCCCCGTGACCGAGCCCTCGACCGAACCGGCCGCGGAGCCGAAGGGCGCGGCGGGCCCCGGCATCGCCGGCGCACCGCTCAACGCGCGGGGCGCCCGGCTCAACCGGCGCGGCCTGGAGACGCGCGCCCGCGTGATCGGGACGGCGATCGCCATGCTCGCCGACAGCGAGCACGGCGGCGAGGTCAGCGCCAACCTCATCGCCAAGCGCGCCGGCGTCACCTGGGGCACGGTCCAGCACCAGTTCGGCGACGTCGACGGGCTGTGGGCCGCCGTCCTCGAAGAACTGGGGAACCGGGGCGACATGCTGCCGTGGAAGGAGATGGACGACGGGTCCGTCGCCGAGCGGATGAGCCGGATCGTCGACGCGCTCTGGTCGGGCCTCGACTCGCCCGCCGGCCGGGCGGTGGCGACGCTGCGCGGCCTGCTGCCCCGCAGCACCGCCGAGTTCGCCGAGACCCACCCCCGCACGGCCGAGCAGCTCGCCGTCTGGGACCGCCGGTGGCGGCGCGCCTACGCGCGGGCGTTCCGCGGGCTCGTCGTCGACGCCTACCGCCTGGAGCGCGTCCGCCACCTCCTCCCGGCCGCCGTCCGCGGCCTGTACCTGGAGCAGCGCCTGAGCACCTGGACCGACATCGACGAGGCCCGCGCCGTGCTGGCCGAGTCGATCGCCGGCTACCTCGAATCGCCGTCCTGAACCTCCGGGAGGCGCCGCCGGCGTGCTGCCGGCGTCGGGGCGGCGGACACTGTCGGTGGCTTCGCGTTTAATCGGAGGGTGGACGTCGACAAGCGCATCGCGGAGCTGACCGCCGAGGTCAAGCGGCTGAACGACCTGTACTACGGCACCGGGGACAGCCCGCTGCCGGACGCGGACTACGACGCGTTGAAGGACGAGCTGGCGGCGCTCGTCGCCGAGCACCCCGAGCTGGAGCCGGCCGACAGCCCGCTCGGCGAGGTCAACGCGCCGGCGGAGCTGACCGGGCCGACCGTGCGGCACGCGCGCCCGATGCTGTCGCTGGCGAAGGCGACGAGCGAGGAGCAGATCCGCGCGTTCTGCGAGCGCTTCGGCGGCCAGGTCTTCCGCGTGTCGGAGAAGCTCGACGGGCTCTCGCTCAGCGTCGTCTACACCGACGGGGAGCTCGACTACGTCGCCACCCGCGGCACCGGCGCGGTCGGTGAGCTGGTGACCGAGAAGGTGCGCCACGTGATCCCCGGCCTGCCGGCCCGGATCGGCGAGGCGGGGCGCGTCGAGGTCCGCGGTGAGGCCGTGATGCTGCGGTCGGTGTGGGCGGCCTACAACGAGGCGCACCCCGACCGGACGCTGACCAATCCGCGCTCGGGCGCCGCCGGGACGCTCGTGCTGAAGGACCCGGAGGCCGCGGCGCAGGCCGAGCGGCTGCTGCGCTTCTTCGCCTTCGGCGCCGACCGCGGCGGCGCCGCCGTGGACGTCCCGGCGGGCTTCGAGCCGGTCGCCCAGTACGTGTGCGCGAGCGCCGGCGAGGTGATGGACGCCATCCACGAGATCGGCGGCCGCCGCGACGGGCTCGACTACGACATCGACGGCGCGGTCGTGCGGCTGCACGAGCCGGTGGCGTTCGACGCGGCGGGCTTCAACAGCGCCGAGCCGCGCGGGGCGATCGCGTTCAAGTACCCGCCGGAGGAGAAGCTGACGACGCTGCTGTCGGTCGAATGGCCGGTCGGCAAGATCGGGCGCGTCCCGCCGCGCGCGAAGGTCGCGCCGGTGTTCGTCGGCGGCGTGACGGTGGAGAACGTCACCCTGCACAACCCGCGCCTGATCCGCGAGCGCGACCTGCGGATCGGCGACACGGTGGCGGTCGTGCGGCGCGGCGACGTGATCCCGTTCGCGGGCCGCTCGCTGCCGGAGAAGCGCGACGGGAGCGAGACCGAGATCGTCCCGCCGACGCACTGCCCGTCCTGCGGCAGCGAGCTGGAGGTCCGCGGCACCGGCGAGGAGCGCTGGTGCGCGAACCTGCAGTGCCCCGCCCAGGCGACGCGCCGGCTGATGCACTGGGCCTCGCGCCAGGCGGCCGACATGGAGGGCGTCGGCGACACCTGGATCGAGAAGCTCGCCGAGGACGGCGTGCTCAAGCGCCGCAGCGACTTCTACGACCTGACCGCCGAGCAGCTGCTCGGCTACGAGCGGATGGGCGAGGTCAGCGCACGGAACATGGTCGACTCGATTGCGTCCTCCAAGGGCATCGGGCTGCGGCGCGCGCTGATCGGGCTGGCGATCCCGATGGCCTCCGAGGGCACCGCCAAGCGCCTGTGCCTGGCCGGCTACGAGCGCATCGAGGACGTCGCGGCGGCGACCGCCGGGGACCTGGTGGCGATCCGCGACATCGGCCCGAAGGCCGCCGAGAGCATCGTGGCCTTCTTCGCCCGCCCGGACGTGGGGGAGGAGATCGCGGCCCTCCGCGAGCGCGGCGTGAACCTCGACGTCCTCCCCGAGGACCGCCCCGTCGACGCGGCGGCGGCCGGCGACTCCCCGCTCAAGGGCAAGTCCGTCGTCATCACCGGCGCCTTCACCGACCCCCGCTCCGGCGCGAAGATCAGCCGCCCGGACGTCACCCGCCTGGTCGAGAAGGCGGCGGCGGCGTCCGCCTCCTCGGTCTCGGCCAGCACCGACTACCTGCTCGCCGGCGACAACGTCGGCGCCTCCAAGACCGCCAAGGCCGAGAAGCTGGGGGTGACGGTCGTCTCCCAAGAGGAACTGTGGCGCTGGCTGGCCGAAGCCGACGTGATCTAGCCCCTCGGGCCCCGGCCGTCATCAAGGGGACGCATCACCGCCGTTCCGGTCGTCGGCCGGGCCGAGAAGGTCCCATCTGTTGCCGGCGATGTCGAGGAACACGGCGACCCGCCCGTAGGGCTCGGTGCGGGGCGGGCCGACGAATGCGACGCCGGCGGCCGTCATCCGGTGGAAGGCGGCGTCGAAATCGTCCACTCGGAGGAAGAACCCCACGCGCCCGGCCACCTGGTTCCCGATCGCGGAGGCCTGTCGAACGCCGTCCGCGCAGGCGAGCAGGATCCCGGTCTGCGCACCGGGCGGCCGGACGACGACCCACCGCTTGGGGCGGCCGTCGTTGGTGAGCGAGGGCGAGTCCTCGACCAGGTCGAACCCCAGAGCGCCGGTGAAGAACGCGATGGCCCGGTCGTAGTCGTCCACGACGATGGTGATGAGGTCGAGTCTCACCCCGGTGAGCATAGGCGCCGGTCCGGGACGCGGGCGGGTCCGTTGCGCAGGGTTGGTAGAACGTGTTCTACTTTGCTCTGGAACGTTGACTGGACAGTTGTCCAACCCCCTGGTGTGCGCGGAGGAGCCCGTGGTCCGAGCCGATTACGTCGTCGTGGGTGCGGGCAGTGCCGGGTGCGCGGTGGCGCGCCGGCTCGCCGAGAGCGGCGCGAGCGTGGCAGTGCTGGAGGCCGGCCGGCGGGACACCGCCCGCGGGGTGAAGAACCTGCTGGAGATCCCGGGCGCGGTCGCGGTGCTGATGTCGACGCCGCAGCTGAAGAGGCTCGTGGACTGGGGCTTCAAGTCCGTGCCGCAGACGGCGGCGTGGGGGCGGGTGATCCCGCAGGTCCGCGGCAGGGTGCTGGGCGGCTCCAGCTCGGTGAACGGCATGCTGTTCGTGCGCGGCAACCGGCGGAACTTCGACGACTGGGCCGCGGACGGCGCCACCGGATGGTCCTACGACGACGTCCTGCCGGCGTTCAAGCGGCTCGAGGACTGGGAGGACGGCGCCGGGGAGGTGAGAGGGGCCGGCGGCCCGGTCAAGGTGCGCCGCCAGAAGGACCTCACCGACGCGGCCCGCGCCTTCATCGACGCCGCGACCGACCGGCTGTCCGTCCCGTTCCTGGACGACTACAACGGCCCCGAGCAGGAGGGCGTCGGCGTCTTCCAGCTCAGCGCGGACCGCGGCGTCCGCTACTCCGCCGCCCGTGCCTACCTGCGCACCGACCCGCCGGACAACCTCCTCGTCCTCACCGGCGCCTCCGCGACCCGGATCGTGGTGAGCGGCGGCAGGGCGACCGGCGTCGAGGTCGTCGGCGCCGACGGCGAGACCCAGGTCGTCGCCGCCGACCGGGAGGTCATCGTCTCCGCCGGCGTGTTCGGCTCGCCCAAGCTGCTGCAGCTGTCGGGGATCGGCCCGGCCGACCACCTGCGGCGGCACGGCATCGAGGTGGTCAGCGACCTGCCGGTGGGCGACAACCTGCACGACCACCTGTTCGTGCCGGTGTCCTTCCAGATGGACTCCGCGCTGCGGCGCCCGACCCCGGCGTACTTCATGCGGGGGCTCGCCCAGGCGCGGCTGCGCCGTTCCGGGTGGGCCAGCGGCTCGCAGTTCGAGGCCACCGGCTTCGTCCGCACGTCCCGGGCCGGGGCGATCCCCGACCTGCAGCTGCACGCGCTGTACTGGGTCTACCCGTTCCCCAACCAGGACGGCGACAAGGCGGTGCGCCCGCCGACGACCAAGCCCGGCCTCAGCGTGTTCCCGACGCTGATCTACCCCGAGAGCCGGGGCACGGTCCGGATCGCCGGCCCCGACCCCGCGCTCCCGCCGCTGATCGACCCCGCCTACCTGTCGGCGGGCAAGGACGTCGAGGTCCTGATGGAGGGCATCTCGATCGTCCGCGAGGTGATGGAGGGGACCGGCGACAACCGGGGGGAGATCCGCCCGGGGCCCGACTACGCCGACCCCGCGGAGCTGCGCCGGATCCTGCCCAACATCGTCCACTCGGTCTACCACCCGGTCGGCACCTGCCGGATCGGGACGGACGAGCGCGCCGTCGTCGACCCGCGGCTGCGGGTCCGCGGTGTCGAGAACCTGCGGGTGGCCGACGCGTCGGTCATGCCGTCGGTGACCGGGGGCAACACCAACGCGCCCTCGATCATGATCGGCGAGCGCTGCGCGGACTTCGTGCTGGAGACGGAGGGACGGCGGTGACCGAGACCGCGATCCTGCTGGTCGAGGACGCCGACCGCGTCCGGACGATCACGCTCAACCGGCCCGGGGCGCTCAACGCCTTCAACGAGGCCCTCTACGACGCGCTCACCGACGCCCTGCTGGAGGCCGCCGGGGACCCCGCGGTGGCCGTGGTCCTGCTGACCGGTACCGGCCGCGCGTTCAGTTCCGGCACCGACCTCGTGGAGATGGCCGAGCGGGTGGCCGACCCGGACTTCACGCCGGGCAGGCACGGATTCATCGGCCTCATCGACACGCTGGCCGAGTTCGACAAGCCGCTGGTCCTGGCGATCAACGGGCTGGGCCTGGGCATCGGGCTGACCGTGATCGGGTTCGCCGACCTCGTCCTGATGTCCGAGGACGCACGGCTCAAGACACCGTTCACCAGCCTGGGAGTGGCGCCGGAGGCCGCGTCGAGCTACCTGCTGCCGCGCCTGGTCGGCCGCCAGAACGCCGCCTGGATCCTGCTGTCCGCGGAATGGATCTCCGCGGCCGAGGCCAGGGAGATGGGACTGGTCTGGCGGGTCTGCGAGCCCGCCGCCCTGATGGACGAGGCGCGGCGGGTCGCGGGCACGCTGGCCAAGCGTCCGATCTCCAGCCTGCGGGAGGTCAAGCGCGACATGACCGCGCCGCTCCGCGAGGAGATCCGGCGGGCCCGGGAGCGGGAGAACGACGGGTTCGCCCGGCTCATGGGCGGCCCCGCCAACGCCGAGGCGCTCGCGGCGTTCGCTGAGGGACGCGACCCCGACTTCACCTCCCTGCCGCCGGGCTGGTAGCTCACGGCCGCGCCTCGCGACCGTGCTGCGGGTCGGCCCTGACCAGCGCGTCCGCGGGTCCGCCCGAGCCGGCCGGATACCCCTCCAGCGGCACGAGGTCGCCGGCCCAGGCGGACATGACGGGGGCGAGGACGCGCCACGCCTCCTCGGCCTCGTCGCTCCGGATCGACAGGGCGGCGTTGCCGTGCAGGACGTCCAGCAGCAGCCGGCCGTAGGCGGGCAGGTCGGGCGCCTCCATCTGCGCGGTCATGGTGAGCGGGGTGAGGGTTCGCGCGCCGGAGCCGATGCCGGTGAGCGCCAGCGTCATGCCTTCGGGGTCGAGCCCGAAACGCAGCACGTTGGGCAGGGCTTCGCCGTTGTGGCCGAAGGGCAGGTGGGGGACCGGCCGGAAGCGGACGGCGACCTCCTTGCGGTCGTGCTTGAGCGCCTTGCCGCTGCGGAGCCGGAACGTGGTGCCCGACCAGCGCCAGCTTTCCAGGTGCAGTTCCACCTCGGCGAAGGTCTCGGTGGTGCTGCGCGGGTCGACGCCGTCCTCGTCGATGTAGGCGGGCACCTCGCGGCCGCCGATGCCGCCGGCGAGGTAGCGGGCGCGGCGGGTCCGGCGCCGGACGTCCTGGTCGGTGAGAGGGCGTATCGAGCGCAGGACGTCGATCTTGCGGTCGCGCAGGTCGCGTTCGCCGAGGCTGAGCGGCGGCTCCATGGCCACCAGGCACAGCACCTGGAACAGGTGGTTCTGCACCATGTCCTTGAGCGCGCCGACGCCGTCGTAGTAGCCGGCCCTGCCTTCCAGGGCGAGGGACTCGTCCCAGACGATGTCTATCTCGGAGATGTGCGCGCTGTTCCAGAGGGGTTCGAGCACGCGGTTGGCCAGGCGGCTGCCGAGCAGGTTCTGGACGGTGGTCATGGCCAGGAAGTGGTCGACCCGGAACACCGCCTGCTCGGGGACGACCTCGGCCAGCAGCCGGTTCAGCTCCCGGGCGCTCGCCAGGTCTTCGCCGAAGGGCTTCTCCAGGACGATCCGGCTGCCCGCCGGCAGGCCCGCGCGGCCCAGGGCGGTGATGCTGCCGGGGAACACCGCCGGGGGCAGCGCGAGGTAGAGGGCGACGGGCCCTTCCCCGCCGATGAGGGAGGCCAGGTCGGCGGAGTCGGTGGCGTCGGCCTGCCGGTACTCGGCGGTGCCGGCGACCCGGGCCCGCGCGTCGGCGGGCGCGGAGCCCGCGTGCCGGTCGAGCTGCTCGGCCGCCCAGCCGCGGAACTCTTCGCCGCTCCAGCCCTTCCGGTCGGCGCAGACCAGCCGGAACCCGTCGGGGAGGTGCCCGCCGGCGCGCAGGGCGGCCAGGCCCGGGAGCAGGTAGCGGGCGTTGAGGTCGCCGGTGGCGCCGAAGACGACGAGCCGGTTGATCATCGTGCCCCTCTCTCTCGCCCGGGCGAGGGTGACGCCGGCGGCATCCGGGTCTCCAGAGGCTCGCGCGGCGGTCGGGTCGGACCGCGTCATCGCAGCGTAGATGACCGACGGTCGGCATTCGCCGTTGCCTTGATCAAGCATGATCGAAGTGCTCGCACGAGGCCACGGTCCCGGGCCCGCTCGCCGACCGGCGCGCCACCGCGATGGCCCGGACCGCCATCGACCTGGCCCGCCCCTGACGCCGTCAGACGGGCGTGATCGGCAGGGAGCGCCGGGGCTGGAAGGTGAAGCCGGCGCCGGTGCTGAACCGGACGACGGCGACCTCGTCGGCCTCCGGGGCCGGGTCGTCGCGGCGGACGACGGTCAGCCGCCACTCGTCGTCGCCGCCGGTGACCTCGACGTCGAGATGCGCGTCGAGGGCGCGGGCGATCGCCTGCAGCGGCGCCGTCCAGCCGGGGCCGCACAGCGAGATCCAGGCGTCGTCCTCATGGGCGGGGGACGGGCGGACGGCCACGCCGGCGCCGTCGAAGTCGGCGTCGACGTAGGCCGACGGGTTGAGGAGCGGGTGGACCGCCAGGAGGCGGGCCGCCCCCTCCGCGCTCTGGGGCAGGCCCAGGGCGCGGGCGAGCCGGCCGGCGGCGACGCCGGCGATGCCCACCAGCTGCTTGCGGCGGATCCGGAGCAGCTGCTCGGCGCCGGCGGCCCGCTCGGCGACGGCCAGCGCGAAGGCGTGGTCGAGCAGGTGCATCTGCAGGCACACCTCGTCGGCGATCCGGACGAGCGCGGAGTGGGAGAAGGCGGCGAAGTCCAGGTCGGACAGCAGGGGGCCGGAGTAGTCGGCGAGGCCCTCGTCGGCTCGGTCGATCGGGGCGAGGCCGAGGCGGGCGGCACGGGACCGCTCGTTGACGGCCAGCAGGGGGATGCCCGCCGCCTCCGGGTGGGACTCGTCGATGGTCACCGTCCAGGCGCAGTGGGGGTGCCGGTCGGCCGGCGTGCGGGGCGGCCGGTGGATCGGCCGCACCTGCGCCCTGGGGTTGGTGGCGACCGCGGTCGCGTCGAAGGTGGGGTCCTCGATGTCGTGGCACATGGACCGGACGTAGTCCTCGCCCATCGGCTCGACGTCCATGAGGGCGCCGCAGTGGTCGAGGTGGAACTCGCCGTGCCACCGGTCGTGGACGGTGTAGCGGAAGTCCATGAACTGGGGCGGAGCGCCGATGTCGAGCTGGAGGCCCTTGAAGATGGTCGGGACGTCACCCCTGCCGGGGACCTCGGGGGCGTAGCCCAGCGCCCGCTGCATCCGCCGGGTGTAGATCGGGCTCGAGGCCGCCCACTCCTCGATCGCGATCCGCGCCATCTCCTCCCGACCGAACGCCGAGATGCACCACGCCATCCCGGAGCGGTCGATGAGCTGCCCGATGAGCAGCAGCTCGGGCACGGCGACCGCGAGCTGCTCCCGCGTCAGGCCGGCGTAGCGGCTCCGGGGTGTCACTGGCGAGTGGGGCATCTGCCGGTCTCCTTGGTGGGCCGCGGGATCAGCGGTGGACGGGCCGCGCCGGCCGGACGATTCCGTTGCGCGCGGCGCCATGGTAGAACGTGTTCTACTAGTGTGGAACAGTGACTGGACAGCTGTCCAGTATGCCGGCCGGCGAAGGAGCAGCATGGCCATCCGCGTCCTGCACGTGGCGACCGGCAACGTCGGCCGCATCGCCCTGGCGCAGCTGATCGAGGACCCCCGTTTCGAGCTGGCCGGACTGGTCGTGTCGAGCCCGGAGAAGATCGGGCGGGACGCCGGCGAACTCGCCGGCCTGGACGTGGTCACGGGCGTGGCGGCCACCGGCGACCTGGACGAGGCCCTCGCCCTGCGGCCGGAGTGCACCGTCTACTGCGCGCTGGGGGAGACCCGGCTGTCCGGGGCGCTCGGCGACGTCCAGAAGATCCTCGCCTCGGGCAGCAACGCCGTGGCGTCCTCGCCGGTGCCCCTCATCCACCCGTGGGGCGTGCTGCCGGACCGCATGATCGAGCCCGTGGAGGACGCCTGTCGGAAGGGCGGGACGAGCCTCTTCGCCACCGGAGTGGACCCCGGCTGGGTCAACGACCTGCTGCCGTTCGCGATCGCCGGCACCTGCCAGCGCGTCGAGCAGGTGCGCTGCTCGGAGATCGCCGACTACGCGAGCTACGACGGCGGCCCGGTCGTGTTCGACTTCATGGGCTTCGGCCGGCCCGTGGGGGACCTGCCGAAGATGTTCAGGCCGGGGATCCTGGCGGCGTCCTGGGGCGTGAGCCTGCGGATGCTGGCCCGGGGGTTCGGGTTCGAGCTGGACGAGATCACCGAGTGGTTCGAGCAGGAGCCGGCGCCGGAGGCGTTCGACGTGGCCGCCGGGCACATCCCCGCGGGCGGAGTGGCGGCCATGCGCTTCCAGATCCGCGGCGTCGTCGGCGGCAAGGAGGTCCTGGTCATCGACCACACGACCCGGCTGCGCGGCGACCTGCGCCCCGACTGGCCGCAGCCCGCGCAGGACGGCGGCTCCTACCGGGTCGAGATCGTCGGCGAGCCCTCCTACCGCGTCGACGTCTGCCCGTCCAGCGCCAGGGGCGACCACAACTACGCCGCGATCGCCTCCGGCGCCGGGCGCATCGTCAACGCCATCCCCGACGTCGTGGCGGCGCCGCCGGGGCTGCGGACGCCGCTCGACCTGCCCTTCAACACCGCACGCGGCGTCTTCGCGGCCGCGCTGGCCGGCTGAGACGCCGGCGGAGAGGAGACCGGCGATGGGACGCGTGGACGGGAAGATCGCGCTGATCAGCGGAGGCGCGCGCGGCATCGGCGCGGCCAGTGCGCGGGCCTTGGCCGCCGAGGGCGCCAGGGTCGTGCTCGGCGACGTGCTCGACGACGAGGGCGGAGCCGTCGCGGACGAGCTGGGCGACGCCGCCCGCTACGTGCACCTCGACGTGACGAGCCTCGACGACTGGACGGCCGCGGTCGAGACGACCGTCCGCGAGTTCGGCGCCCTGAACGTGCTCTTCAACAACGCGGGCATCGCCAACGGCGCCGCCATCCAGCGCTTCTCGCCGGAGAAGTGGCAGCGGATCATCGACGTCAACCTCACCGGCCCGTTCCTCGGCATCCGCGCGGCCGCCGACGCGCTGATCGCGGCCGGCGGCGGCTCGATCATCAACAACTCCTCCATCGAGGGCCTGCGCGGCACGTCCTGGGCGCACGGTTACGTGGCCTCGAAGTGGGGCCTGCGCGGCCTGACGAAGTCGGTCGCCATCGAACTCGCCCCGCACGGCGTCCGGGTCAACTCGCTCCATCCGGGACTGATCCGCACCCCCATCACCGAGGGCATCCCCGACGACATGGTCCCGATCCCGCTGGGACGCCCCGGACAGCCCGAGGACGTCGCCTCCTTCGTGGTCTTCCTGGCGAGCGACGAGTCGTCGTTCGCCACCGGATCGGAGTTCGTCATCGACGGCGGCACGGTCAACCAGATCCCCCACAAGACCTGACTGCGGCTCACAAAAGGTCGCCGGGTGCGTTGACCTGCGGCGTGTTGTTGTTATGAGCGCGTCGAAAACAACAACACGCCGCAGATCAACGAGGTGGGGACCCGGTCGACGTCCGGGGGCGTCGCGCTAGCCGGCGTAGGTCTCGAACTCGGCGACCCGGGGGGTGCCGGTCGAGCCGGTGATGTTGAAGGTGATCTTGCGCAGGGACACGGGGGCGAAGGCGATGACGCCCGCGCCGCTGCCGGAGGCCAGCACGGCGCCGGTGTCGTGGTTCAGCACCTGCCAGGCTCCGATGGCGCCGGCGGCGCCGGCCGCCTCACGTATGTTGATCTTGGAGACGGTGGTGGCGGAGCCCCACTTGATCGAGATCTCGCCGGTCGAGCCGGCCGGCGACCAGTAGGTGCTCATGTCGCCGTCCCGCACGTTGCCGTAGCTCGTCCCGCTCGCCTTGCTGGAGCCGTCGGAGCCCGCCCCGATGCTGAGGTTGGTCCCGCTGGGCTGCGTCGGGGTCGGCGTCGGGTCGGTGGGTGTCGGCGTCGGGTCGGTCGGGGTCGGCGTGGGCGTGGGGCTCTGCGCGGAGCAGTCGCCGTCCGACACCCGCAGGCCCTTGCCGGCGCCCGCGGTCCGGCTCACGATGTCCGGCACGCAGGCGGCGCTGTCGAGGCTGTAGGAGTAGGGGATGCTCACCGAGGTGTTGGACTGCGGGTCCGGGCCGGCGGGGTGGTTCTCCTCACCGGGCTCGGTCCACGTCACGTTGTCGTAGATGTTGCCGCCGACCTGCCAGTACCCGAGTTCGTCGGTGTAGAAGGTGCCGAGGACGTCCTTGGAGTCCTCGAAGTAGTTGTTCTCGACCTTCACGTGCGCCCCGACCCGCGAGTTGATGCCGGACTTGACGAGGCCGAGGAAGTGGTTGTCGTAGGTGTGGACGGTGCCGGCGCGCAGCAGCGGCGTCCGGGAGTCGATGTTCTGGTACAGGTTGTGGTGGAAGGTGACGAAGCCGTTCCCGGTGTCGCTGTCGCTGGACCCGATGAGCCCGCCGCGCCCGGAGTTGCGCAGGACGCTGTAGGACAGCGTCACGTACCGGGTGCCGTCCTTCATGTCGAAGAGCCCGTCGAACCCCTCGTCCTCGCCGCCGGAGGCTTCGAGGGTGGCGTGGTCGACCCAGACGTTGTGGACGTCGCTCTCCATGCCGATGGCGTCGCCGCCGTTGGACGTGGGCGAGCCCGACTTCTTGACGTTCCGGACCGTCACGTTCTGGATGATGATGTTGCTCGCCTCGCGGATGTGGATGCCGAGCTGGTCGAACACGGCTCCGCTGCCGACCCCGATGATCGTGACGTTGCTGATCTGCTTGAGCTCGATCCTGTCGTCGGCGGTGTTGCAGCTGTCTCCCGACACCTTGCTGGTGTTGCCGTGGTTGATCGTCCCCTCGACCTCGATGGTGATCGGGGTGCTGCTGCCGGCCCGGTTGCACAGCGCCGCGTGGATCGCGGTGCCCGTGGTCGCGCGCACCGTCCGGCCGCCGGCGCCGCCGGTCGTCCCGCCGTTCTGGGTGGCGTAGCCGGTGGCGCCGCCGGCCGCCGCCGACACCTCGGGCGTCGACAGGACCATGCCGGTGGCGGCCGCGAGGGCCGCCGCGCCCGCCGCCGCGGAGAGCCGCAGTGCGACTTGTCGTCTCATCCTTGCCTCTTCTCTCGTTCGCGCGCTGGGGGTTACGGGGTCGCGGCACTGCCGCCGAAGGTCACGACGAGGTGGCCGTCCGAGCCGAAGTACCAGCCGAGGGCGCCGGCGTAGGACGAGCACCGGGAGCCGTTCGAGCCGGTCCAGAACTGGTTGGAGCCGTCGGCGCTGCCGACCGTCTTGTCGTTGGACCCGTCGCCGTCGAACCGGCATGAGGTGTTGTCGCGGAACGTCGAGCTGCCTTCGTCGAAGGAGAAGTTGCGCTCGGCGTTGTCGACGCTGACGTTGTCGGAGATCGTCATCGAGCCGGGGTTGCTGTTGTAGGTGAACCCGTGGTGGCCGTTGTCCACCGCGAACGAGCGGCGGACGACGTGGTCGACCGGGATGTCCTCGCCGCCGAGCTTGTAGCCGTTGCGGTCGCCGCTCCCGGCCTGGCCGCCGTTGCTGAGCGTGCCGTTGCCGTAGGACAGCGAGTCCTCGATGGTCACCGGGCCGATGGGGCCGGTCTCGTCCTTGGTGTAGAGGTCCCAGCCGTCGTCGATGTTGTTGTGGGACACGTCGTAGCGGAACACGTTCCCGGGGCCTGAGGTCAGCTTGGCGGCGAAGCCGTCGGCGTCCTCACCGTCGGAGTCGGCGTTGTCGTGCGACTCCGCGCTGAGGATGAGGTTGTTGGACGGCCACTGGCTCTCCGGAGTGTCGGACGTCCTCCGGGACAACTGCAGCCCCGTGTCGCGGTTGAAGCGCGTCACCGTCCGCTCGATGACGTTGTTGCTGCCGCTGACGAAGATGCCGTTGTCGCCGGCGTACTCGACGACGATGCCGTACACGTGCCAGTACGACCCGTTCACGGCGAGCCCGCGGTTGGCGGAGTTCTCGCTCATGGCCGAGAAGTTCAGCACCGGGGTCTCGCCCGGGTAGGCGGACAGCCGCGTGCGGGCGCCGGAGCCGCCGCCGCTGCCCTGCGGGATGGTGACGGTCTGCGAGTAGCGGTACGTCCCGCCGCGCATGTAGATCGTCCCGCCGGGGGCGACGCGGGCGATCGCCGAGGCCAGCGTGGTCGGGTCCGACTGGGTTCCGGACGCGCCGCCGGCGCCGTTCGGTGCCACGTACAGCGTGTCGCCGCCGGTCGGCGGCGGGGTGTCGTCGCCGTCGGTCTCGACGTCGATGTAGTCGATGTTCGGCAGGCCGTTGCCGGTGGTGGCCGTGAACCGGACGGTGTTGGAGCCCGCGTTCACCGGCACCGCGATCGTCGACGTCGTCCAGGAGTCCCACGAGCCGGTGCCCGCGAACTGCGCCGTCGACACCGTCGAGCCGTTCACGGCGACGTTCGCGGGACGGGCGGTGCCGGTCCCGTTGGCGAAGCGGACGCTTAACGTCGCCGTGCCCGCGGCGGGGGCGGTCACGGTGAACTGCGCGTACGCGCCGGTCTCGTTCTCGGTGTTGCAGAATCCGCTGCCGGAGTAGCCGGCGTGGTCGGAGTCGATGGTTCCGGAGCACACCGCCGGGGATTCGCCGGCCTCGTACCGGACGGTCGCGGCGTGCGCCGCGGTGCCGGACAGCGCGACCAGCGCGCCGGCCACCAGGCCGCCGCAGGCGATGACGGGTTTCATGTGCATTGCTGTCTCCAAGCTCGGTCGGCTTGGCCGACCAGAATTCGGGAAAAAGGGGGCGGCGGGGAAATGGCGCTGCGGTGATGGTCGGATCAGCCGCGCGCCGCCGCGCCGGATTGCTGCCGGGAACTGTTCTCCATGGGGGCGGCCGGGCTCGCCGGTGGGGGAGCGGGCGCATGGGAGCGGCCCTTCTGTGGCGATCGCGGCTGCGCCGTTGCGGCCGCTCGATGGCGGGGAAGCGAGCCGGACGTTCCGTTGTCCGGTGCTAAGAAAGCGCTTTCTGGAACGGTATGCGTTTACCCTTGGAACGTCAATGGGGTTGCCATTGTTTTCATGGGGCCCGGCGGCGGCTGATTGGCGCTGCCGTGTCGGTGAGCCAGCTGAACGCCGCGTCTTGCATGGTGCGGTCGAATTGGTGGGAGGTGTCGAAGAAAACGCCGGTGTAATGGCCGGGCGCATTCCGGTAGGCGGCGGTGATCTGGCGGTGGGCGCGGGCCGTGCCGGCGGCGGGGAAGAGCGGGTCGGCGGTGGCGTACAGGACCATCAGCGGGGCCGGGGCGCGGGCGGCGACCACGCCGGGCCAGTCGGCCAGGCGGGTCAGGCCCGGCGGGAACAGCATCCAGGAGTGGGCGGCCACGTGCTCGTCGCGGAAGTCCCGGAAGGAGGAGACCATCGCGGCCACGGCGACCGCGCCGATCCCGGGGTCGAGCGCGCCCAGCAGCGCGGCGCGCGCCCCGCCGCCGGACAGCCCGATCGTTGCGACCGACGCGATGTCGGGACGGGAGCGCAGGTACGCCGCCGCCGCGAGGTCCTCGGAGGCGAGCACGCCGGCGAACGAGGTGCCGAGCAGCGTGCAGGCCTTGGCCAGCACGTGCTCGTGGTCGCGGGCGGCCGCCTCGTAGCGGCCGGGGTCGCCGTCCGGCCCGGTCAGCGGGAAGCGGCGGCTGCCCCAGGCGAACACGTCGTGGGCCAGCACCGCGAAGCCCCGCCGCGCCAGCTCGCCCGCGTAGGCGCGCCCGCCGTAGAGGCGGTCGCGCAGCCGGGCGACCCCGGCGTCGGGCGGGTCCGGCCCGTCCGCGATCTTGTCCTTGCCCGCCCGCTTCATGCCCGCGTGGCAGTGCATCGCGACGACGCCCGGCAGCGGGCCCGCGGCGCCGCGCGGGCGGAGCAGGTAGGCGCGGGTGCGCGGGCCGAACCCGACCGTCCAGGACAGCTCCTCCCCGGCCAGGTCGCCGTCCGTCCAGCGGCGCTCGACCCGGACGTCCGCGGCGCCCAGGTCGAGGACGCCCAGCGCGTCGCGCAGGCGTTCGGGCAGGTCCGGGCCCGGCGGGGGGAACAGGCCGCGGTCGCGCGCCGCGATCTCCGCCAAGCCCGAGAACGCGCCGAGCATCAGTCCGCCGCCCGGGTGCCGCCGGCGGTGAGCGCGACGGGCGCGCCGGTCGCCGCCGACCGGTTCGCCGACACCCCGATCATCACGCTCGCGACCCCCGCACGGTATCCGGCCCGGCGGGCGAGCGGGTCATCCGACGGCCCCCGGAACACGTCGTCGAGCAGCAGCGCGTCGCCGCCGCCGTGCGCGCCCGCGCCCTGCTCGATCACGATCTCCTCGGGCCGCCGCCAGTGCCGGTGCAGCACGAGGCGCTCGGACGCCCCCTCGGCGTGCTCCTTCCCGGACGCGGTCGGGTCGATCGCCGCGTGCGGCGGCGTCCAGGCGCGTTCGACGACGTCCAGTTCCAGCCGTCCGGCGGTGCCGTTGATCACGACCCGGTACCCCTCGGCGGGCGCGTGGGCGTTGAGGGAGTAGGTCAGCAGCGCGCCGCGCTCGTACCGGACGAGGACCGACATGTTGTCGTCGATGGTGACGCCCTCGCCGAACACGTCCTGGTCGCGGATGTAGCCGTCCTCGTGCTCGGCGTCCAGGTAGAGGCGCTTCAGGCGGGGATCGGCGGACATGTCCAGCAGGAACGGGTCCGTGCCGAGCCCGGGCGCGCGGTGCGCCCGGCCGGGGCGGTCCGCGAGCCCCCGCGCGCGGGCGTTGCCGGCGCCGTAGAAGCGCAGCGACGTCTGCGCGTAGACGGACGCGGCGGCATCGGCGATCCACCAGTTGACCAGGTCGAAGTGGTGGGTGGCCTTGTGCACCAGCAGGCCGCCGGAGTTCGCGCGGTCCCGGTGCCAGCGGCGGAAGTAGTCGGCGCCGTGGATGGTGTCGAGCGACCACCCGAAGTGCACCGAGGTGACCTCGCCGATCGCGCCGGCGGCGATCAGCCGCCGGACGGCGCTGTTGCGCGGGGAGTAGCGGTAGTTGAAGGTGACGATGAGCCTGCCGGTGCTCCGCTCGGCGGCGGCGGCGATGGCCGCGCAGTCCTCGGCGGTGGTGCACAGCGGCTTCTCGACGACGACGTCCTTGCCGGCGTCGAGGGCGGCGACGACGTAGCGGGCGTGGGCGGCGTCGACGGTGGCGACCACGACGGCGTCGGCGAGGTCGAGCATCGCGCCGAAGTCGCCGGGCGCGAAGCACGGCACGTCGCGGCCGATGCGGTCGAGGTAGTAGCCGAGGCGCGTCCGGTTGGGATCGCAGAGGGCGGTGATCTCGCCGGTGTCGCTCCAGCCGCCGAGCAGCGCGTCGACGTACATCTGCGCCCGGTGGCCGAGCCCGACGAAGGCGTATCGCATGGTGCGGGAACTCCAGGGAGCGGGGGTGGCGCCGTGCGGCCCGGCCTGTTCACGGGCCGCACGGCTCGTCATCGGGTCGTCGTCCCCAGGGGGACGTCCCTACTGGGACAGGGCGTTGTTCGCCTCGGTCAGGAAGGTCTTGGCCGCCTGGTCCGGCGACGCCTTGCCGAACAGCACCGAGTCGGTGGCGCGCTTGAGGATGTCCTCCATCTCCATCGCGCCCTTCGGCGGGATGGAGATCGGGCTGAGGTCGCCCTTGATCGCGTCCATGAAGGCCAGCACCTTCTGGTCGGCCGGGGACAGCTTGCCCTTGATCGCGGTGACGACCTCCGCGTTGGTGGGCAGGCCGCGGTCGCTGAGCAGGATCGCGCCCGCCTCCGGGTCGTTCACGAGGAAGTCGACGAACTTCCCGGCGGCGGCGGCCTCCTCGGTCTTGGACGAGATCGTGTAGTACATCGCCGGCTGCAGGAACATGCCGGACGTCGTGGCGCCCGGCGCCTTCGGCATGCGCAGCAGGTCCAGCTCCTGGCCGGACCCCTTGGTCAGGGTGTCCAGCTGGTTGCTCCACCAGCTGCCGAACGCGCTCTTGTTGGTGCCGATCAGCGCCTGGTCGGGCTTGGTGCCGGTCTCCAGCATCTCATCGGCGCCGGGGCCCGCCTTGGTGTCGATGATCTTCTTGATCAGCGCCCACCAGTCCTTGATGGTCTGCTCCGACAGGGCGACCTTGCCGCCGGCGTAGTACTGCTCGCCGCGCTGGGCGGCGAAGATCTGCAGGAACGCCGGGTTCTCGTTGTACTCGGTGCCCCAGACGTCGCCGCCGCTCTTCTCGGTCACCTCCTGGGACATCGCGATGTAGTCGTCCCAGGTCCAGGTCTTGTCGTCGGGGACCTTCTGCCCGTACTTCTCCAGCGTCTTCTTGTTGACGATCATCGGGAACGCGTTGACGCCGGTGGGGATCGCGTACTGCTTGCCGCCGACCTGCCCTGCCTTGAGGACGTCCTGGTCGAGGCCGGCGGTGTCCACCTTGCCGTTCAGCTCGGCGAGGACGCCGCGCCCGGCGTACTCCGCGAGTCCGCGGATCTCGATCGACATGACGTCCGGGGCGTCGCCGGCCGCGGTCTTGGTGGCGAGCTTCTCGTAGTAGCTGTCCCAGTCGGAGAAGTCGCCCTCGACGTCGATCGCGGGGTTCTTCTTCTCGAACGCCGCGATCGCCGACTCGGTCAGCTTCTGCCGCGAGTCGCTTCCCCAGTAGGAGAAGACGATCTTGGTCTTGCCGCCGGAATCGCCGTCGCCGCCGCTGCCGCACGCGGTCGCCGACAAGGCGATCGCGGTCACGGCGGCGGCCGCCAGGATGCGCTTCATTTCTGCTGTACCTCCGGGGGGAAGGGAAGGTTGGAGGGGCTATTTGAGGCCGGTGGTGGCCATTCCTCGGACGAGGTATTTCTGGCCGGCCAGGAAGAAGCCGAAGATCGGGCCGAGCGAGATGATCGACATCGCGAACATCGGCCCCCAGGAGGAGTCGCCGCTGGAGTCCAGGAACTGGCGCAGCGCGACCGGGGCCGTGAGGTTGTCGGAGTTGGTCAGGTAGAGGTTCTGGGTGAAGAAGTCGTTCCACGTCCAGATGAAGGTGAAGATCGCCGTGGTGGCCAGCGCGGGGACGCACAGCGGCATCACCACCTGCAGGAACGTGCGGAAGTGCCCGGCGCCGTCGATCGCCGCCGCCTCGTCCAGCTCCCGGGGGAGGGTGCGGATGAACTGCACCATCAGGAAGATGAAGAACGCGTCGGTGGCGAGGAACTTGGGCACGATGATCGGCCAGATCGTGTTGATCCAGTCGATCTTGCTGAACGCGATGTACTGCGGCACGACCGTCACGTGGTGCGGCAGCATGATCGAGACCAGCATGATCGCGAACCACAGCTTCTTGAGCGGGAACTCCAGCCGCGCGAACGCGTAGGCCGCCAGCGAGCAGGCGAGCAGGTTGCCGACCACCGCGAGCGAGGTGATGACCGCCGAGTTCCACAGGTAGTAGCCGAAGGAGTGCTTGAGCGCGCCCCAGCCGTCGGCGTAGTTCTGGCCGGTCACCTCACCGGGGATCAGGCCCGGCTCGCGGAAGATCACGTCCTCGGGCTTCAGCGAGCTGGAGATCATCCAGAGCAGCGGGTAGAGCATGAACAGCCCGAACGCGATCAGCAGCGCGTGCTTGGTCAGCCGGGAGGCGGGCCGGAACAGGACCGGGACGCGGCCGCTCGGCGGGCGCCTAGTTGTCGTCGCCATAGAAGACCCAGAATCGAGACATGAGGAAGTTGACGGCGGTCAGGGCCCCGATGATGAGGAGGAGCACCCACGCCATGGCGGCCGCGTATCCCATCTCGTAGTTCTTGAAGCCCTTGATGTAGAGGTAGAGCGTGTAGAAGAGCGTCGAGTCGACCGGTCCGCCGTTGCCGCCGCTGACCACGAACGACTGCGTGAACGACTGGAACGACTTGATGATCTCCAGCACGGCGTTGAAGAAGATGATCGGCGTGAGCAGCGGCAGCGTGATCGAGCGGAACTGCCGGAGCCGGCCGGCGCCGTCCACCCGGGCCGCCTCGTAGAGGTTCTGCGGGATCTGCCGCAGCCCGGCCAGGAAGATGACCATCGGGGCGCCGAACGTCCAGACGTGCAGGATGATCAGCGTCCACAGCGCCGTGTCGGGGCTGGTCACCCAGCCCTGACCCTCGTAGCCGAACCAGCCGAGGAAGGTGTTGACGATCCCGTCGACCCCGAAGATCTTCCGCCACAGGATCGAGATCGCCACGCTGCCGCCGAGCAGCGAGGGCAGGTAGAAGATCGACCGGTAGAACGACAGCCCGCGCAGCCCCTTGTCCAGCGCCAGCGCCAGCCCGAGGGCGAAGGCCAGCTGGAGCGGGACGGACACGAAGACGTAGGTGGTCGTGACCTTGAGCGAGTTCATGTACCGGTTGTCGGCCGTGAACAGCTTGTCGTAGTTGTCCATGCCGACCCAGTGGGCCGGGGCCAGCAGGCTGTAGTCGGTGAACGACAGGTACAGCGAGGCGATCATCGGTCCGAGCGTGATGACGAACAGTCCGATGAACCAGGGGGCCAGGAACAGGTAGGCGGCCCATGCCTGTGAGCGGGCGCGGGAATTCTTGCGGCGTCCGGGGCGGTGCCGGAGACGGCGTCGTGCGGGCGCCTGCGCCGGGGGCGTGACCGGGGGTCCGGCCGTCCCCGGTGCCGTCTCGGCCGCGGCGGGCCTCAGCGTCATCACTGGCCCTTCGATGAGTCGGAGGTGGTTGAGATAGCGCTTTCTTAGCGCGAAGCCGGAGATGACGTCAACCCTTTGCAGTGAGATTCCTCACTGCCGCCAGCGGGTTGCTTTCATATAACCCGAGGTCAGGATGGCAGTCGAGGACGGAGCGTCCCTCAATGATCTCCGTCCTCGTCTGCTCGTTACTACAACCGTTTGCAGTCGGTCATGCGGTGCCGAAGCGGTAGCCGGTGGTCGAGACGCGCTCCTCCCCGGGCCGCAGGACGGGCGACGGGAACGCCGGCCGGTTCGGCGCGTCGGGGAAGTGCTGCGTCTCCAGGCACAGCCCCGCGAACGGGCCGTACGGGGCGCCGTCGCCGCCCAGCATGTGGCCGGTGTAGAACTGCACGCCCGGTTCGGTGGTGGTGACCTCCATCCAGCGCCCGCTGCCCGGATCGGTGACGGTCGCCCGGCCCTGGAGGACGTAGCAGTGGTCGTAGCGGCCGCCGAGCCGCGCGTCGACCCGGCTGGGGGCGGTGAAGTCGAACGGCGTCCCGGCGACCGGCGCCAGTTCGCCCGTGGGGATCTTCCCCTCGTCCACCGGCAGGTAGCGGTCGGCCTCCAGCGTCACCACGTGGCCTCGTACGTCGCCGCCGCCCGCCAGGTTGAAGTAGGAGTGGTTGGTCAGGTTGACGACGGTGGGCGCGTCGGTCGTGACCCGGTACTCCAGCCGCAGGGTGTCGCCGTCCAGGACGTACCGGACGCGGGCCGTCAGCTCTCCGGGGTAGCCCTCCTCGCCGTCCGGGCTCACCAGGCCGAGCAGCAGCTCCGCCGGGCCCGCCGACTCGACCCGCCACACCCGCTTGTCGAACCCGCGGACGCCGCCGTGCAGGCTGTTCTCGCCGTCGTTGACCGGGAGCCGGTACTCGGTGCCGTCGAGGGTGAACCTGCCGCGGGCGATGCGGTTGCCGTACCGGCCGACGACCGCGCCGAAGTACCGGCTGCGCAGCCGGTAGTCCTCCAGGGTGTCGAGGCCGAGGACGACGTCGGTGCCGTCGGCCACCTCCAGCCGCTGGAGGGTCGCGCCGTACGTCAGGACGGCGGCGCGCAGCCGCCCGTTGTCGAGGACGTGCCGTTCGACCTTCTCGCCGCCGGGGGTGACGCCGAAGGCGGTGTCGTGATCTGTCATGGGAGTCCTTTCGGGGGAGCGGTGGACTCGCGGACCACCAGGTGCGTTTCCAGGACGGTGGCCGCGCTCATCGACGTGATGAGCAGGTCGACGGCCATGCGCCCGGCGTCCGCCGTGGGCATGGCGACCGTGGTGAGCTTGGGCCGGTACAGGCGCCCGGTGATGCTGCCGTCGATGCCGATCACGCTGATGTCGCGGGGGACGCCGATGCCGAGCTCGTCGAGGCCCTCGATGAGGCCGATGGCGACGAGGTCGTTGTAGGCGAGCACGCCGGTCACCCCGGCCGCCGCGACCTCGGCGGCGATGCCGAGGCCGCCCTCCTCGGTGGGCGCGTTCGGGCCGATGACGACCGTGTCGAGGCCGGGCACGTCCGCGACGGCCTTGCGGATCTCGCCGCTGGTCCAGGAGCCGGCCGGCCCCGACACGAGCGCGACGCGCCGGTGGCCGAGCCCGGCGAGGTGCTCCATCGCGGTGCGGGCGCCGCGGGCGACGTCCATGACGACGGTCGTCACCCCGCGCAGCCGCCGGTTGACCAGGACGAACGGGATCGTCTCGACCAGCTTCTCCAGCGCCTTGTTCGAGGAGCGGGGGCTGCACAGTACGATGCCGTCGACCTGCTTGGAGAAGGCGAGGACCAGCTCCTCCTCCTTGGCCGGGTCCTCGTCGGTGTCGGCGACGAACAGGTGGTAGTCCCGGGCGCGGGCGGCGGCCTGCGCGGCCTTGATCAGCGGCGGGAAGAACGGGTTGGCGAGGTCGGCGACGATCAGCCCGAGGTTGTCGGTCCGGCCGGTGGTGAGCGAGCGGGCCGCCCGGTTGGGCCGGTAGCCGAGCGACTCGGCGACCGCCAGCACCCGGGTCCGCGTTTCGGCGTTCACCATGTGCGGCGCGGAGAAGGTTCGCGAAACCGTCGATACGTGCACGCCGCACGCGTGCGCCACGTCCCGGATAGTCACTGCCATGGCGCCTAGCTTAACGCAACCGTTTGCACGTTCGTAATGATCGCTCTCACTGTTTCTGCTGGTCGCACGCTGTTCACTTGACGTGCCGGTGATGTGGGCGCGATGGTTACTGCAACTGGTTGCAGCGAGCTGAGGAGTCCATGCGGTGAGCAGAGTGCTCGTCACCGGAAGCGCGGGCCGGCTGGGCCGCAGCGTCGTCACCACGCTGGCGGCGGCCGGCCACGAGGTGATCGGCGTCGACAGCGCCCCCGGCACACCGGGGGAGGCCGCCGCGGAGCTGCCCGCCGATCTCACCGATCTGGGCGAGGCCCATTCGGTGATCACCCGGTTCCGGCCGGACGCGGTGGTCCACCTCGCCGCCATCGCGGTGCCCTTCGGCCGGACGGACGCGACGACGTTCCGGGTCAACACCCGGTTGGCGTTCAACGTCTGCGCGGCCGCGGTGGCGCTGGAGGTGCCGGAACTCGTCGTCGCGAGCAGCCCGACGGTGATGGGCTACGGCGCGCCGGGCGGCTGGACGCCCGAGTACCTGCCGCTGGACGAGGAGCATCCGCCGCGGCCCTGGAACGTCTACAGCCTGTCGAAGCTGGTCGCCGAGCAGACCATGGAGACGTTCGCCCGCACGGCCGCCGCCACCCGGATGGCCGCGTTCCGCCCCTGCTTCGTCATCGCGCCCGAGGAGTGGGAGGGCGCCCCGACCCAGTCCGGGCACACCCTCCGCGAGCGGCTGGACCGGCCCGAGATCGGCAGCGTCTCGCTGTTCAACTACCTTGACGCCCGCGACGCCGGCGAGTTCATCGGCGCCCTGCTCGCCCAGCTGCCGGGGCTGGAGCGCAACGGCGAGGTGTTCTTCGCCGGGGCCGGCGACGCGCTGGCCCGCGAGCCGCTGGCCGAGCTGCTGCCCCGCTTCTTCCCCGCGACGCGGGAGGCCGCCGCCGCGCTCACCGGCACGTCCCCCGCGTTCTCCTCCGCCAAGGCCGAGCGCCTGCTCGGCTGGACCGCCAAGCGCAGCTGGCGCACCGAACTCGCCTGAAGGGGCCTCGCCGTGATCAAGGATCTGTCGGTCGAGCCGCGGTCGGTGCCGCTGGCCCGGCCCTGGGGCGCGGACGTGCCCTGCAACCACGTCCTGCTCGTCACGCTCATGCTGGACGACGGACGCTCGGGGACCGGGCTCTCCTGGACCCCGCAGATCGGGGCGCACGCGGTCAAGGCGCTGCTGGAGCACGACATCCGCGACGCGGTGATCGGGCTTCCGGCGCACCCCGGCGTCGTGTGGGACAGGCTGTCCGCCCGTCTCGGCGAGGCGGGACGGTCCGGGATCGTCCCGATCGCGATGGCCGGCGTCGATCTCGCGCTGTGGGACCTGGAGTGCGGCGGCCGGTCCCTGGTGGACGTCCTCGGCGCGCGCCGCGACAGCGTCCCGGTGTACGGCAGCGGGATCAATCGCCACTACCCGCTGGACGAGCTGACCGCGCAGGCCGCGCGCTGGGCCGCCGCCGGGCACCCCGCCGTCAAGATCAAGGTCGGGCGGCCCTCGCTCGCCGAGGACGTGGCGCGCGTCGCCGCCGTCCGGGAGGTCGTCGGCCCGGACACCGCGCTGATGGTCGACGCCAACCAGCGGTGGGACCTGCACCGGGCCAGGGTGGCGCTGCGGGCGCTGGAGCGGTTCGACCTGCTCTGGGTCGAGGAGCCGCTGCCCGCCGACGACCTCGCCGCGCACGTGGAGCTGCGGCGGAGCACCGGTACGCCGATCGCGGTCGGCGAGAACGTCGCCACCGCGCACGGGTTCCGCGACCTGCTGACCGCCGGGGCCTGCGACGTCGTCCAGCCGAACGTGGTCCGGGTCGGCGGGATCACCCCGTTCCTGCGCATCGCCGAGCTCGCCCGGGTGTTCGACGTGCCGGTGCACCCGCACCTGATGACCGAGCTGTCGGGCCAGCTCGCCCTCGCCCTGCACCACCCCGCGATGGTGGAGGTCCCGGAGGACGCCACGCTCACCGACCTCGGGCTGCTCGCCGACCCGTCCCCGGTGGAGGTCACCGGTACCGCGCTGTGCGCGACGGGCGCGCCGACGCGCTGGTCGAAGGGGCGGGCGTGAGGGGGCCGGTGAAGGTCGTCGTCGCCGGGGTCAACGGCTACGGGCGCCACCATCTGCAGAACGTCCGGCGGCTCGCGGCGGCGGGCCGGGCGGAACTGGCCGGGGTGTGCGACCTCCGGCCGCCGGCCGGGCTGGACGTGCCCGTCTCGGCGGACCTGGCCGCGCTGGTCGGGCGGACCGGGGCCGAGGTCGCGGTGATCGCCACCCCGATCCACACGCACGCGCCGCTGGCCGCGGCGGCGCTGCGCGCCGGGGCGCACGTGCTGCTGGAGAAGCCGCCCGCGCCGTCGGTCGAGGAGTTCGGGACGATCTCCGCGGCGGTGGCCGAGACCGGGCGCGCCTGCCAGGTCGGCTTCCAGTCGCTCGGCTCGGACGCGATCGCGGCCGCGCGGGAGGTGCTCGGCGAGCCGGTCCGCTCCATCGGGGTGGCCGGGGCCTGGACCCGGCCGCTGGCCTACTACACCCGCTCGGCCTGGGCGGGCCGCCGCCGGCTGGACGGCGTCGACGTCATGGACGGGGCCCTCACCAACCCCTTCGCCCACGCCGTGGCGTCAGCCCTGGCCGTCGCCGGCGCCGACACCGTCGACTCGATCGACGGCATCGAGCTGGAGCTGTACCGCGCCAACGCGATCGAGTCCGACGACACCTCCAGCGCCCGGCTCCGGCTGGCCGACGGGACGGTCATCGCGATCACCGTCTCGCTCTGCTCCGACCGGCGCACCGAGCCGTACCTGCACCTGCACGGCGAGACCCGCTCGGCCCGGCTGTTCTACACCCTCGACGAGATCGAGGCCGGCGGGGTCAGGACCGGCTTCGCCCGGACGGACCTGCTCGGCAACCTGATCGCGCACATCCGCGACGGCGCGGACCTGCTGGTGCCGCTCGCCCGCACGGGCGGCTTCACCCGGCTGCTCGACGCGATCCGGCGCGCCCCCGAACCGCGCCCGGTCGAGGGGCGGTTCGTCCGGACCGAGCCGTCCCGGCTGGTGCTGCCGGGCATCGAGGGCCTGGTCGTCCGCGCGGCGGAGGATCTCGCGACCCTCTCCGAGCTGGGCTTCCCCGGCAGCCTCGGCTCGGTCGGGAGGCCGTGGCCGGAGACGGTGCTGCGGGTCGGCGCGCGGGAGGTGGCCTCCTATGTCCAGCGCGGGGACCTGCAGGCGACCGACGCTCCGCGGCCCCACCTGCACCCCGTCCGGACGCTCGGCGGGACGGTCGTCACCGAGACCCAGCCGGACGACCACGTCCACCACTTCGGGGTGGGCGTCGCGATCTCCGACGTCGACGGGGCGAACTTCTGGGGCGGCTCCACCTATGTCCGCGGTGAGGGCCCGACGATGCTCCCCAACCACGGGCGGCAGCGGCGGCGGACGCTTCGCCCTGTCGACGGCGGCTATGCGGAGAGTCTCGACTGGGTCGGCCCGGACGGCACCGTCCTGGCCGGTGAGGACCGCACCCTCACCGCCCGTCCCGTCGCCGATGCGTGGGCGCTGGACTTCGCGTTCACGCTGACCGGCCGCACGGGGAAGCCGCTCGTCCTGCAGAGTTCCGCCTGCAAGGGCCGGGCTGGCGCGGGCTACGGCGGGTTCTTCTGGCGTGCGCCCAAGGGTTCCGCCGGTCTGGCCGTCTTCACCGCCGAGGCGTCCGGGGAAGAGGCCGTGCACGGCAGCGTCACGCCGTGGCTGGCACTGACCTCGGACGCGTGGAGCCTGCTGTTCGTCCAGACCACCGGGCTCGACCCCTGGTTCGTCAGGGTCGCCGAGTACCCCGGCGTCGGCCCGGCGCTGGCCTGGGACGAACCGCTGGCCGTTCCCGGCCGTGTGGACCGGGCGATCACCGTGGTGGTCGCCGACGGACCCCTCGCCCCCGGCCGGGCCCGCGACCTCGCCGCCGAGGCGGCCCCGTGAGGATCTTCATCGCGGGCGACTCGACCGCCGCGGACTACCCGTCCGGCCAGGCGCCGCAGGCGGGCTGGGGGCAGGCGCTGGCCGCGCTACTGGACGTCCCGGTCGTCAACGCGGCCTACCCCGGCGCGAGCGCGCGCAGCTCGATCGAGCAGCTCGGCATGTACGACCGGATCATGGCCGGGATCGGCCCGGACGACGTGCTGCTGGTCTGCTTCGGCCACAACGACGGCAGGCACGACCAGGCGCGGTTCGGCGCTCCCTACGGCGCCTACACCTCCTGCCTCCGGCGCTACGTCGACGGGGCCCGGTCGCGCGGCGCCCGCCCGGTGCTGGTGACCTCGGTCGAGCGTCGGACGCCCGACGGCTCCCCGACCCACGGCGAGTACCCGGCGGCGATGAGGGCGCTGGCCGCCGAGGAGCACGTCCCGCTGGTCGACCTCCAGGCGGCCAGCGCCCGCCGCTGGCGCGACCTCGGTCCGGGCGCCACCAAGAGGCTCTTCCTGTGGCTCGGCCCGCACCCCAACTATCCGCGCGGCAGCGCCGACGACACCCATTTCACCGCGGCGGGCGCGATCGAGGTCGCCCGGCTGCTGCTCGCGGAGGCCGGGCCGCTGCTGCCGCCCGCCGCCCGCACTCCCGCCGCGCCGACCTGGAGATCCCCGCTGCCGGTCCGGAGCATCGACGCGCGCACCGGCCGCCCCCGCAAGGAGTACGCGGCGGCCACCCCGCAGGAGGTCGGCGCGGTCTGCCGCCGCGCCGCCGACCTGCTCCCCGTCCTCGACGAGGCCGGGCCCCACGAGCGCGCCGGAATGCTGGACGCGATGGCCGCCGCCCTCGACGCCCGCGGGGACGCGCTCGTCGCGGCGGCCGACGCCGAGACGGGCCTGGGCGGGGAGCGGCTGGCCGCCGAGGTCGCCCGCACCGGCGGGCGGCTCCGCCGGCTCGCCGGGATGCTGCGCGAAGGATCGTTCCTCGACGTCCATCTCGACTTCGCGCCGACCGGGCCCGACGTGCGCCGCATGAACGTCCCGGTCGGGGCGGTCGGCGTGTTCTGCGCTCCCGGCCTCCCGTTCGCGTCCGGTGCCGCGGGCGGCGGCACCGCCGGTGCCCTCGCGGCGGGGTGCACCGTGGTGGTCAAGGCACACGGACTCCACCCGGAGACCGCTGCCCTCACCCTCGGCGCGCTCCGCGCGGGCGCCGCCGAAGCGGGCTTCCCCGAGGACGTGGTCCAGCTGGTCCACGGACGCGACGCGGGCACCGCCCTGGTCAAGGACGCCCGCGTGAAGGCGGTCGCCTTCGCCGGCTCGGCGCGCGAGGGCCGGGACCTGCACGACCTGGCCAGGGCGCGGCCCGAGCCGATCCCGTTCTACGGCGAGCCGGGCGGTCTCGACCCGCTGGTCGTGACGCCCGGCGCGGCGAAGGCCCGGCCGGCGGGGATCGTGGAAGGGGCGGCGGCGTCCGGCCTCGTCCTCGTCCCCGCGGGCTCGGGCATCGCCGAGGCGATGGCCGGGCATGTCAGGGACGCCGCCCCGCAGACGCTCCTCGGCGACGCCGTCCGCGCCGCCTTCACCCAAGGCGTGGCCGAACGCACCGCCATTCCCGGCCTGCGCACGGTCGCGACCGGCCGGCCGGGCGACGACCGCCAGGTCGCCGCCCACCTCCTGGCGGGACCGGTCTCACTCCTCGGCCGGTCGGAACTCCTGCTGGAGGAATGCCTCGGCCCGATGACCGTCGTCCTGGAGTACGGGAGCGAGCACGACCTGGCCGAGGCCCTCGCCGCCGTCCCCGGCACCCGCACGGTCACGCTGCACAGCGAGCCCCACGAGACCGGCCTCGCCGCACGCCTGGTCGCCCTGGCCCGCGACCGCGCGGGCCGGCTGGTGTTCGACTCCCGCCCGACCGCCGCCGAGACGGGCACGGCCGCCATCACGCGCTTCCTGCGTCCCGCCACCTACCAGGACTGCCCGCCGCGCCTCCTGCCGCCGGCCCTGCGCGATGACAACCCCTGGCGGCTTCCCCGCCGCGTGAACGGCGCCCTCGTCCTCCCCTGAGCAGCGAGGACGAGGGCGCGGTCGTCACGGCAGCCGCGCCTCGATGGCCTCGATGATCCGCGGGCGGAGCTCCGCGGCCGGGATGACCGCGTCGACGGAGCCGACCTCGACCGCGCGCCGGATGTCGTGCACGCCGTCGAACTCGGTGGCCACCTCGCCGAGCTTCTCCGCGCGGACCGAGGAGCGCAGCTCCTCCAGCTCGGCGAGCAGGGCGGCGCGGTCGGGACCGGTGGCCGCCGCGACGCGCGACTCCAGGTCGCGGACGCGCGGGTCGGCGGCGGTGCGGGCGTCCACGTCGCGGGCGAACACCACCGCGGCGGCGGGGGCGCCGCCGAGCACCGAGGCGAACGAGCCCTCCAGCGCGAGGACGGTCATGTTCGGGTTCAGCGCCTTGGAGAACACCACGAAGGCGCCGCCGTGGTAGCGCGAGATCACGCAGAACACGATCGGGCCGCGGAAGTTCACGATCGCGCGGCCGATCTCGGCGCCGTACTCCAGCTGGAGCTTGCGCAGCGACTCGGGCGAGCCGTCGAAGCCCGACAGGTTCGCCAGCACCACCAGCGGGCGGTTGCCGCTGGCCGCGTTGATCGCCCGCGCGGCCTTCTTCGACGACTGCGGGAACAGCGTCCCGGCCGTGTAGGAGTCGGGGCCGTCGGTCGGCGGGAACCCGCGCCGCGGCACCGAGCGGGACTCGATGCCGAGCAGGCACACCGGCATGCCGCCGAGGTGGACGTCCTGCACGACCGCGGTCTCCGCGTCCGCCATGCCCGCCCAGCGCTCCAGGACCGGGTGGTCCTGGTCGGACAGGGCGCGCATCACGGTGCGGATGTCGAACGGCTTCTTGCGGTCCGGGTTGGCCTCGGCGGAGAAGATCTCGCCGACCGTGGTGAACTCGCTGCCCTCGACGGTGTGCGGGAAGTCCGACACGTCGCGGTCGACGGGGTCGGACGTCGTCGTGCGGCGCGGCGCGTCCTCGCCGGGTGCGACGTAGGTGTGGTCGTAGTGCGCCATCAGGACGTCCCGGGCCGCCATCAGGTTCGGCGCCCAGTACTGCGCCTGCCCGTTCGGGCCCATCACCCGGTCGTAGCCGCCGATGCCGAAGTTGTCCTCGGCGGACACGCCGCCGGAGAAGTCCAGCGACTGCTTGCCGGTGAGCACCATCGCCGACTCCGGCGTCATGACGAGGACGCCCTTGGTGTGCATCAGCATCGTCGCCTCGGCGTTCCAGTACGGCTGCGCGCCGACGTTGATGCCCGCGACCACGACGTTGATCTCGCCGCCGTCCTGGGTGAACTCGACGATCCGCTTGAGCGCCGCCGCCACCCAGTCCATGTTCTCGGTGCCGGACTCCATGGAGATCCGGGCGCCGGCGGACAGGGCGTACCACTCCAGCGGCACCCGCATCCGCTCGGCCAGGTCCAGCGCGGCGATCACGCGGCGGCACTCCGGCTCCGACAGCGCGCCGAGCGCCTTCGTCGGGTCGCCGAGCAGCACGACCCGGGCGATGCCCTCCGGGTGCCGCTCGGTCGGCGTGGTGACGACGCCCGCGACGATCGCCGCGGTGTTGCGCCCCTTCGGCCGGTCGACCGGCACCAGCGCGTGCCGCTCGTCCAGGTCGTGCTCGGCGAAGTCGCCGAGCAGCCCGGTCAGCTCGTACGGGTAGACGGTGTTGCGGCTGCGGGCGCGCAGCACCTTCTGCCGGTAGCCGTCGACCGGCTCGACCGGCGCGTCGGACGGCTCGCCGACGGTCAGCGTGGTGCCGCCGGCGGCGTCGAAGGAGATCCGCACGGCGACCTTGGACAGCTCGCCGGTCTCCCGGTCGCGGCGCCGCGCGATGAACTCGATCTCCTCCAGCCCGGCGCCCGCGGCCGTCGGCAGCATGCGCTCGACGAGCATCTCCAGCTCCGCGCGGGTGAGGTCGCTCGGCGGCCAGACGTAGATCACGATCCGGTTGGTGGGCAGCCGCTTCTTCGACGGCCGCCGCTCCTGGGCGCGGCGGATCGAGTCCAGGCAGGTGGCGAGGGTGAACTCGGCCGTCGGCAGCGTGCGCAGGTTGCCGTCGTTGTCGCGCAGCTCGGTCAGGTCGCGGACCTGCGCGAACGCCACCAGGCGGTCGTCGGACGGGTTCTCCCGCGCCACGCACTGGAAGAGGTAGACCTCCTCGTCGGACGAGGGCAGCCGGGTCAGGTCGAACTTGCGCAGCCGCTCCAGCCGCATCCGCTCGGCGATGTGGGGGTGCAGGCCCCGGATCAGCCGCTCCTCGGCCATCCCGGCGGCCGACGGGCGGAACGTGAAGTGGTGGTGCATCACCGCGCCGCTGCTGCCCGCGACGGTGGCGGTGACCCGGCGGACCCGGTCGGGCAGCGGATGGGCGGTGATGACCTCGTGCAGCGCGGCGGCCATCGCGTCGAAGTCCTCCGGCTGGTTCTCCCAGGAGAGGTAGATGTCGGCGTCGATGGCGTCGATGGCGTCGTCGCCGTCCGCGAGCTCGGCGAGGCCGCGCAGCGCGCCGCCGAACGCCTCGAAGCCCACCGCGGCGGACACCAGGCAGGAGCCCCCGCGCTCGGCGACGACGAACGTGCAACCGCCGGCCTCGCGGGTGCGGACGCCGGTCAGCCCCTTGTTGCCGTAGTAACGGCGGGTCAGCACCTCCAGCATGACCGCGTTGTCCCAGTTGCCGCGGAACAGCCGCTGGCCGAGCAGCCGCACGAGCGGCTCGGTGCTGCGCACCATCTCGGCGATGCGCTCGGTGCGGTCCGGCACGTCCGGCTGGAGGTCCAGCAGCCGCAGGTGCCGGCGGACGTCGGCGTACACGCGGGCGCGGTTGCGGCGCAGCAGCGGCTGGGCGTACCAGGCGAACACCACGCCGCACGCGAGGTCGTAGACCACCGGGAAGCGGACCTGCGCCGCGGCGATCAGCCGCTCCAGCGCGAGGCCGGCGGGCTCGCGCAGCGCCTCGGCCGGCGGCGGCTCCCGCAGCCACGCGCCGAGCAGCGCGGTGATCGCCGCCGCGTCCGCGGAGGCGCGCTGCTGGGCGAGGAAGACACGGAAGACGGCGGCCTCCAGCGCGGGGGAGCGCTCCAGCTCGGTGACGCCGTAGTGCCCGAGCGCCTTGGCGAGCGCGGCCTGGTAGGCCGCCGGCAGCCCGGCCCGCTCGACGTCCAGGCTCTGCAGGTAGGTATGGAAGTACTCGCGGGCGCTGTGCACGTGGCCGCCGTCGCCCGCGTCGCCGCCGCCCGCCGGCCGATCGCGGCTCAGCTCGGCGAGGTCGGCGAACACCTCGATGAGCGCGAGCTCCGCCTCCAGCGGCCGGTGGCCCTCCGCCGCGGCGGCGCGGCGCGCGGCGAGGTAGTCGTCGAGGACGCGGCGCTCGTCGTGCGGGTCGACGTCGAAGCCGAGCAGCAGGCTGCGCAGGTCCTCCCGGCCGCGCGCGGCGCGCTCCCGCGCCGGGACGGTGCCGGGCGCGGCGGGCAGGTCCAGCTCGACGGCGCCGGTGGACGCGGCCTCCTCGGCGGCGCCGTCGGCGAGCGGCTCCAGCCGCAGCAGCGGCGCGCCGGTCTCCACCTGGCTGCCCACGGACACGACGCATTCCTTGAGCCGCGCCCGGAACGGCGCCCGCAGCACCGTCTCCATCTTCATGCTCTCCAGCACCAGCACCGGCGCGCCCGCCTCGACCTCGGCGCCCGGCTCCAGCGGCGTGGCGACGACCAGCGCGGGCGCGGGGGAGCGGACGACGCCGCCCTCGTCCCGGCTGACCCGGTGCGTCACCCCGTCCACCTCGACCAGGTGGACCGGCCCGTGCGTGCCGGTGAGCAGCCGGTACCGGGTGCCGTTGACGACGATCTGCCCGCTGTGCCGGTCGTGGCGGTCGAGTTCGACGTCGGCGGTGCGGACGTCCTCGCCCGCCTCGATGCCGACGCGGAACCGCCGCGCGCCGACCCGCGCGACCCGCACGCGGTACCCGGCGCCGCGCAGCTTGAGGTCGAGCGGCCGGCCGCTCTCGTGCCGCACCTGCGGGCGCCCGCCGGACGCGGTCGCCAGCAGCCGCTGCCGCGCGGCGCGCTCACCGTCCTCGTACGCCTCGATCGCCGCGGCGGCGAGCGCGACGGCGGAGTGCCGGTGGGAGACGAGCCCGCCCTCGGCGCGGACGCGGTCGATCCAGCCGGTGTCGGCGCTCGCGCCGATGACCTCGGGCCGGTCCAGCAGGTCGAGCACGAAGCTCTTGTTCGTCGCGCCGCCCTCGATGATCACGGTGGTCTGCGCCATCGCGCGGCGCAGCCGGCCGAGCGCCTCGTCCCGGTCCCGGCCGTAGGCGATGATCTTGGCGATCATCGAGTCGAAGTCGGCGGGGATGGTGTCGCCCTCGCGGACGCCGGTGTCGACCCGGACGCCCGGCCCGGCGGGCAGGACCAGCCGGGCGATGCGGCCGGGGGCGGGCGCGAAGTCGCGGTCGGGGTCCTCGGCGTTCAGCCGGGCCTCGATGGCGTGCCCGCGCTCCTGCGGCGGCGCGCCCTCCAGCCGGCCGCCGGACGCCACGTGCAGCTGCGCCCGGACCAGGTCGAACCCGGTGGTGGACTCGGTGATCGGGTGCTCGACCTGGAGCCGGGTGTTGACCTCCAGGAACGCGAACAGCCGGTCGCCGGGGTGGTAGAGGAACTCGACGGTCGCCGCGCCCCGGTAGCCGACCGCGACGGCGAGCCGCTCGGCCGACGCCTTCAGCTCGGCGACCTGCTCGGCGCCGAGCACCGGCGACGCCGACTCCTCGATGATCTTCTGGTTGCGCCGCTGCACCGAGCAGTCGCGGACGCCGAGCGCCCACGCCGTGCCCTGGCCGTCGGCGATGACCTGCACCTCGACGTGCCGGGCCCCGGTCACCAGGCGCTCCAGGAACACCACGCCGCTGCCGAACGCTCGCGCGGCCTCCTGGCTGGTGCGCTCGTAGGCGTCCGCCAGGTCGTCCTCGTTCGTGACCACGCGGATGCCGCGCCCGCCGCCGCCCGCGGTCGCCTTCAGCATCAGCGGGTAGCCGATCCGGGCCGCCGACGCCAGCGCCTCCTCCAGCGTCGCGACCGCGCCGCGGCTCCACGGCGCCACCGGCACGCCGACCTCCTCGGCGATCAGCTTCGCGCCGATCTTGTCGCCGAGCTTGCGCATGGCGTCCGGGCTCGGGCCGATGAAGGTGACGCCGATCTTCTCGCACAGCTCGGCGAACGCCGGGTCCTCGGCGACGAAGCCCCAGCCGACCCACGCCGCGTCCGCCCCGGTCTCGACCAGCGCGCGCTCCAGGACCTCCAGGTCGAGGTACGGGCGGGCCGACGCGGGACCGAGGTCGTGGGACAGGTCGGCCTCGCGGACGAACGTGGCGGTGCGGTCGACGTCGGTGTACAGGGCGACCGTCTCGATCCTTGCGCCGGTCTCCGCCGAAAGGGCCCGTACGGCATGGATGAGCCGCATGGCGGCCTCACCGCGGTTGACGATGGCGACACGACTGAACACCGACCGAGCCCTCCTGTTGACCACGCCGCGTGACGGCGGCTCCGACGGTGCCACCTTTCCTCCTACCGGCCCGTAGCGCCATGTCGCAGACATCGCACGCTGAGCGCCGGGAGTTGTGGGAATCGTGCAAAGCCGCGCTCACCCCGGGACGCGGGCGGCGATCACGGCGATGTCGTCGGTGCCGGTGGTGGGCAGGCCGGTGAGGATGCCGTCGCAGAAGGCCGGCAGGGGAGCGGCGGCCAGTTCGGACGCCTTGCGGCGGAGCCGGGCGAGGCCCACGTCCAGGTTCTCGCCCGGGTGCTCGACCAGGCCGTCGGTGTAGAGCAGGAAGGTGGAGCGGGGCGGCAGCGGCTCCACGGCGCTGAGGTAGCTCTGCTCGACGAGCAGGCCGAGCAGCGGGTTGACGGCCTCGTCCAGCAGGCGGGCGTCGCCGTCGCAGGTGACCAGGAGCGGCGGCGGGTGCCCGGCCACCGCGAAGTTGAGCAGCCGCCCGCTCTCCGCGGTCCCCTCGACCCGGGCCAGGACGCAGGTGGCGGTGCTGTCGGGCGCCAGTACCTCCATCGCGATGTTGAGCCGCCGCAGGATGTCGCCCGGTGGCTCCTTGCGGTCGACCGCCAGCCCGCGCAGCATGTTCCGGAGCTGGCTCATCCCGACGGCCGCGGCCAGGTCGTGCCCGGCCACGTCCCCGATGACCAGCACGGTGGCGCCGTCGCGGAGCACGAACGAGTCGTACCAGTCGCCGCCCACCTCGGCCGCGGCCGGGCTGGCACGGTACCGGGCGACGATGTCGATGCCGGGGATCTCGGGCGGATCCGCCAGGAGGCTGTGCTGCAGGGCGAGCGCCACCCGCTGGGTGCGCTGGTAGCGCATGGCGGTGCTCAGCGCGTCGTGCGCGTGGTCGAACATCTGACCCATCAGGTCGACGTCGTCGTCGCTCAGCGGTGCCCGGTCGCCGCAGACGGACGCGGTCACCACCGCGGCGACCTCGCCGTCCACGACCACCGGCATCAGCACCATGCTGTGGGCGCCCGCGACGGCCATCCACCGCGCGGTGCTCGCGGGCAGCAGGTCGGCCGGCGGCCACCCGGGCGGGAAGGTGCGGCGCAGCGGGCGCCGCCGCCGGAGCGCCGCCGCGAACCCGCTGTCGGAGGCGAACCACTCCTCGCCGAGCGGCACCCTGCCCGGCAGCCCGGACCGCGCGGCGGTGGCGACGCGGCGGACCAGGACCGGCGCGCTCGCGGGGCGCCCGGAGAACTCGGGCAGCACGTGCACGCCGCAGCCGTCGGCGAGGGCCGGGACGAGCACGTCCGCGAGGGCGCCGAGCATCTCCCGCAGGCCGGTGTGCTCGGAGGTCGCGACGGCGGCGCGGCCGAGCAGGTCCAGGCGGCGCTGCCGCCGCCAGCGCAGCTCCACGTCGGCGCAGGTGCCCACCCACTCGATGATCTCGCCGCCCTCGTACACCGGCGCGGCGTTCACCTCGAAATGCCGGTAGTCGCCCTCCACGGTGCGCAGCCGGTAGACGTGCCGCCAGGGGTCGGCCGAGCGCCGCGCCTCCGCCCACGACCGCCGGGTCGGCTCGCGGTCCTCGGGATGCAGCGCCCCCAGCCAGCCCGTGCCCCGGAACTCCTCCCAGCCCTGCCCGGTCACCCGCTCCCAGCCGGGGCTCGGCTCGATGGGCTCGCCGTCCGTCCCGGTCACCCACACGATCTCCGCGCTGACCTGGACGAGGCTCTGGAACCGGTGCAGCAGCCGGCGCCGCGTCTCGGCCATGTCGTCCGCCCGCCGGGCCGCGTCGATCTGCTCGGTGACCTCCGCGGTGACGGCGAGCACCCCGGGCTCGCCGTCCTCGAACCGGGAGAGGCTGAAGGAGAAGAAGCGTTTCCGGGGGCCGGTGCCGGGGTAGGCGAGGCGCACCGGCGCCTCGGTGACGTTGACCGCCCGCCCGCTGGCCAGCACGCCGTCGAACAGGTCGAAATACTCCTGCTGCATCAGGTCGCCGAACGCCTCCCGGATCGGCGTCCCGAGCGGGCGGTCCCCGAAGGTCGCGCGGTAGGTGGTGTTGAGGTACACGAGTCGGTGGTCCCGGCCGCGCGTCACGAGTACGCCGACCGGCGCGAGGTCGAAGACCTGCAGCGTCGGCCTGGCCTGCCCCTCCTCCCGGGCGTCGTCCATGGTCCCCCCGTCGGCCGGCCGTCCTCCCGGTCGCCGTACCCCGGGAATCGGCCGAATATGTGACCTGCCCGGTCTCTCGCGGCGGCGGGGCGCCATAGTGGCGGAACCGGAGTCGGGAGATGCGGAACGAGGCGCGGATGAGCATGACGACGGGCCGGGGCGCCCGCCCGCCGGTGCGGCGGCCCGACGTCCTGGTGGTGGGCGCGGGCGGGGCCGGGGCCGCGCTCGCGGCGCGGCTCAGCGCCGACCCCGGCCGCCGGGTCCTGGTGGCCGAGGCCGGGCCGGTGCCGCGGGACGCCTCCGGTTTCGCCGCCGACCTGCTCGACGCCCGGCTCGTCCCCGGCGCGCGGCCGGGGCACCCCGCCGTCCGGGCGTACCCGGCGCGGCTGGTGCCGGGCACGTCCTACCTCGCGGCGCGGGGCCGGATCCTCGGGGGCTCGACGGCCGTCAACGGCGGCTACTTCGTCCGGGCGCGGCGGGCGGACTTCGCGCGCTGGTCGGCCGCCGCGGGCGATCCCGCCTGGTCGTACGAGCGGGTGCTGCCGCTCCTGCGCCGCCTGGAGACCGACCTCGACCACGGGCCGGGACCTCAGCACGGCGGCGACGGCCCGGTCCCCGTCCGCCGCACCGGCCTGAGGCATCCGGCCGCCGCCGCCTTCCAGGCCGCCGCCCGTGAACTCGGGCACCCGGACGAGCCGGACAAGAACGCCCAGGACCCGCCGGGGTTCGGCCCGGTCCCGTCGAACACGGTGGACGGGCGGCGGATCAACACCGGGATCGCGTACCTGCTCGGGGCCCCGGCCCGCAGGCCCAATCTCACCGTGCTGGGGGACTGCCCGGTGCGTTCCGTGGTCGTCAGCGGCGGACGGGCCTGCGGCGTGGTCGCCGACCACGACGGCCGGCGGACGGTCCTGGAAGCGGGCGAGATCGTCCTCGCCGCGGGTTCCCTCGCCACACCCCACCTGCTGCACCTGTCGGGGATCGGCCCGGCGGCGGACCTCGAACGCGCCGGCATCACCGTCGTCCACGACCTGCCGGCGGTGGGCGCGCGGCTCAGCGACCATCCGCAGGTCGTCGTGGAGTGGGTGCCGCGGTGCCGGATGGGCGAGCCCTCCGGTTCCTGGCTCGGCGGCGCCCTGCACGTGTCGTCGTCGTCCGGCGGCGATGCCGGCGATCTGGAGATCCTCCAGTCGCTCGTGCCGATCGGGGGCCTGATCGCGGGCCTGCCGGGCGTTCCGGGCGCTCCGCTGCCGTTCCTCGTCTCGGTGCAGACCCCCCGGACGAGCGGCACCCTGCGCACGATCTCGCCCGACGCCGGGGTCCCGCCCCGGATCGACTACGGCTACCTGCGCACGGACGGCGACCGGCGCCGGATGCGCGAGGCCGTCCGGGCGGCCGCGGCGATCGTGGCCGCCGACGCCTTCGGCGAGGTGAGCGACGGCCTGGCGGACACGGTGCCGCTGGACGACGACGGCCTCCTCGACGCCTGGATCCGCGCCCGCATCGGGACGTCCCAGCACACCTGCGGCACCGTGCCGATGGGGCCGTCCGGCGCGGTCGACGCGCAGGGTCGCGTGCACGGCCTGACCGGGCTCCGGGTTGCCGACACCTCGATCCTGCCGGCCGCCCCGCTGCGCGGACCGGCCGCCACCGCGGTCCTCGTCGGCGAGCTGCTCGCCGACGCACTCGCCGCCGGATCTTGACGGCGGGTTCGGAGGGGTTTACCGTCCGCACGGGGTCGTTCGGGGGCCTGGCGTCCGGAGGCCGCGCGATGACACAACGGGTCCGGGTCCGTGCCACTGCGGCGCTCGGCCGGGCCGACGTGCTCGGCGTCGTCCGCGACCACCTCGCCGCGGGCGGCGGCGTCGTGCTGACCGGGCCCGTCGGCATCGGGAAGTCCACGCTGTTCGCCACGCTGGCGGCCGAGCACGCCGCGGCCGGCTACCGGATCTTCGCCTGCTGCCCCGCCGAGACCGAGCACCGGCTGCCGTTCCTCGGCCTCATCGACCTGATCTCGCAGGTCGCCGACGAGGTCATCGACCGCCTTCCGGACCCCGAGCGCCATGCCCTGCGCTCCGCCCTGCTCCTGCAGGACGTCCCGACCGGGGAGCGCGACCTGCTGTGCCTGCGGCTCGGCCTGCTGCACGCCTTCCGGACCCTGTGCGCCGACCGGCCCGGACTGGTGCTGATCGACGACGCCCAGTGGCTGGACCGCCCGACCGGGGAGCTGCTCGCGTTCGTGGCGCGCCGGGCCGCCCGGCTCGCGCCCCCGCTCCGCATGGTCGCCTCCGTGCGGCCCGAGCCCGGCCCCGGCGGACCGGGGGAGGACGGCGGGAGCTGGCGGGACGCGGCCGGCCTGTGCCCGAAGCCCGTGCTGACCGTCCGGGTGCCGCCCATGTCGGTGCCGGAGCTGGCCGTGCTGCTGGGCGACCGGTTCGGCCGGTCCTGGCCGCGGGCGCAGCTCGCCCGGATCCACGAGGTGAGCGGCGGCAACCCGTTCTTCGCGGTGGAGCTGGCGCGCAGCGTGCTGGAGAACCCGCAGAGCGACGAGCTGCTCATCCCGCAGAGCCTGTCGGTGCTGATCCGCAAGCGGGTCGCGGCGCTGTCCCCGGCGACCCGCGAGGCGCTGCTGGTGGCGAGTGCGGCGAGCCGGCCGTCGGTCGAGCTGCTGCGCCGGACGGGACGCGCCGGCCTCGCGGAGGCCGAGCGGCGGGGCATCGTCGACGTCGACTCCGGCGGCCAGATCCGGTTCACCCACCCGCTGCTGTCGGCCGTCATCTACGCGGAGGCCGAGTCCACCGAGCGGAAGGCGGTGCACAGGGCGCTCTCCCAGGCCGTCCGCGACCCGGTGGAACGCGCCCTGCACCTGGCCCGGCTGGCGCCGGGACGGGACCGGCGGATCGCCGACACGCTGGACGGGGCCGCGGCCGTCGCGCGCCGCCGCGGCGGCATGTCCACCGCCGCGCACCTCGGCGAGCTGGCCGCCGACCACACCCCCGAGGCGGCGCGCGGCACCGCGGTCGCCCGGCGGCTCCGCGCCGCCGAGGACGCCGTCGCGGCGGGCGACTACCCGCTGGCCAGGCGGCTCGCCCGGCTCGTCCTGGAGATGACGGTGCGGCCGGAGGAGCGGGTCCGCGCCTGGATCGTGGTGCTCGACTCCTCCGGCCAGGCGCTCGCCGAGGTGGAGGAGGTCTTCCCCAAGGCGATGGAGGACGCGCGCGGCGAGCCGCTGCTGCTCGCGCCGCTGCACTACCGGCTGAGCTGGCGGGCGTGGATGGTGCGGGGCTCGGCGCGGGCCGCGCACGTGCACGCCCGCCGCTCCGCCGAGCTGGCCGCCCTCGCGGGGGACCGCAGGACGGAGCTGTTCGCCCTGTCCAAGCAGGCCAACATCGAGCTGTTCCTCGGCCATCCGGACGCCGAGCGGACGCTGCGCCGGGCGCTGGCCGACCCGCAGGAGCCGCAGGTGATGTGGCACCACAACGGCCCCGTCTACCTCAAGCACCGCCACCACCTGATGCACGACCGGGTGAACGAGGCCCGCGCCGAGTTACGGGCGCTGATCTACAGCGTCCGCCAGCGCGGCGTGGTCGAGAGCCTGTGCATGTGCCTGTACTGCATGACCCAGGTGGAGATCTACCAGGGCCGCTGCCGGCAGGCGCTCGCCCTGGCCCGGCAGAGCCTGGACCTGGCCGAGGACTCCGGGCTGAGCCAGGGCCCCTCCTGGTACGCGCTCGCGCTGGCGGAGGCGGCCGGCGGCGACCTCGGCCGCGCGCTGTCGGCCGCCGAGCAGGCCGTCCAGCACAGCGCCGACGACGGCGACCAGCTGTTCCTGCCGCGCGCGCTGCACGCCGAGGGGCTCGTCCGGTGGCAGCTCGGCGACGCGGCCGCGGCGGCGCGGGTGCTCGGCCGGGTCCGCGCGCTGGAGACCGGGCAGGGGCTCGGCGACCCGTCGCTGCGCCGCTGGCACGCCGACCTCGCGGACGCCCTCGTCGCCGTCGGCCGTGTCGCGGAGGCCGCCGCCCTGGTGGCCGAGACCAGGGCGCGGGCCGCGCGGCTCGGGCGGCGCGGCGTCCTCGCCGTCCTGGAGCGCTCCGCCGCGCTCGTGCGCGCGGCCGAGGGCGACCACGGCGCCGCCGACGACGGCCTGGTCCGCGCGGCGGAACTGCTCCAGGCGCTGCCCTACCGGCTGGAGGAGGGCCGGGCCTGGCTGGAGCTCGGCATGCTCCGCGCCCGGCGGGACGACCCGGCACGCGGCCGCGCCGACCTGCTGCGCGCGCGCCGCGTCTTCGCCAAGGCCGAGGCGAAGCCCTGGCTGGCCCGGACCCAGGCCGAGCTCCAGCGGCTCGACCTCGATGGACCGGTCCGGCGGACGTCCGGGGACGACGCGCTGGGCGTGCTGTCCGACGTCGAGCGCAGGGTCGCCGCCCTGGTCGCCGAGGGCGCCACCAACCGGGAGATCGCCGCCCGGCTGTTCCTCAGCACCAAGACGGTGGAGGCCGCCCTCACCCGGACGTTCCGCAAGCTCGGCGTCCGCTCCCGGGTGGACGTCGCGCGGCTCGCCGTCTCCGGCCGCTGAGGCTCGCGAACCCCCACGCATAGGGATATCCCTATGCATTCCTCATCAGGCTTTTTCCACGGCCGGTACCTCCTCAGACTCGCGCATATCCACCCCCGTCACCACGGGCTCCCCTTCTCAGTGGTGAAAGGACATCCATCCCCATGTCCCAACGGACCCTCGCGATCGCCACGTCGGCGGCGGCAGTCGTCGCGCTGACCGGCGTCGCCCTCGCCCAGCCGGCCGCGGCCACCCCGC
>NZ_SMJW01000160.1 GCF_004348335.1 Actinomadura bangladeshensis
GCCCTGTACGGCGAGCTGAGCCGGGAGGGGGCGCGGGGGCGGAGCCCCCGCATCGGGGGTTCCAGGGGGTCGTCCCCCTGGGTCAACACGACGGCGAGGGAAGGGGAAGCAAGCGACAGCTTGCGACCATACTGCTCCCACCCGAGCCGTGCGGGGGCGGAGCCCCCCGCATCGGGGGTTCCAGGGGGTCGTCCCCCTGGGTGGGCACAGGGCGCCCGAGAGCGGGGAAGCAGCTCGCTGCGACCACACCTCTTCCGAGCAGCGGCCTACCCGGCGCGGCCGAAGTCCTCTGGGGAGATCGTGTCGAGGAATTCGCGGAACTTCTCGACCTCGTCCTCCTGCTCGTCGGGGATGGCGACGCCGGCCTCTTCGAGGACGTCCTCGCTGGCGAAGATCGTGGCGCCGGTGCGCAGTGCCAGGGCGATGGAGTCGGAGGGGCGGGCGCTGACCTCGACGCCGTTGGAGAAGATCAGGTCGGCGAAGAAGATGCCCTCGCGCAGGGCGGTGATGTTCACGGTGGAGAGCTGGACGCTGAGGGCGTCCAGGACGTCGCGGAACAGGTCGTGGGTGAGCGGCCGGGCGGGCAGCACGCCCTGCTGCGCGAAGGCGATCGCGGTCGCTTCGACCGCCCCGATCCAGATGGGCAGGTAGCGGTCGCCCTCCGTCTCCTTCAGCAGGACGATCGGCTGATTGGAGGGCATCTCGACCCGGACGCCGACGACCTCCATCTGCTTCACAGCGGCTCCCTGCCGGTTCTCGGTGTCTCGATCACCATTCGCAGCGGATCGACTCCTGACCGAACCATGTAGCCAACGTACACCCAGGGTCGGACAGCTCGTCGCGCCCCAGGTGGGGGAATATCCTGCGACGCGGCCATGATCAGTGGTCGAGGCTTTCGCGGAGCCCGGCGCTGACCAGGGCGGAGTGCAGGCCGACCGACAGCGCGGCGATCTCCCGGGCGGTTTCGGCGGCCTCCTCGTGGGCGCCGCGGCTGCGGCGGCGCAGCTGCGGGGCGACCATCTGCTCGATCAGGCCGACCTGCCGGTCGGCGGCGGCCTTGACGGCGCGCAGGTGCCGGACCTCGAAGCCGAACTCGCCGAGCGCGGCGGCGATCCGGCAGATGCCGAGGGCCTCGCCCTCGTAGTGGGCGCCGGTGCGGTGGACGAGGCCATACTCCTCCAGGCGGGCGAGCAGCGCCTCGTCGATCCCGGCGCCGTCGAGGAGCTGGCGGCGGGTGAGCCGGACGGCCGGGTCCGGGGCGGTGGTGTCGGCGGCCACGAGGGTGCGGGGGCGGCGCCGGGACGGCTCGCGGTCGCCGAGCGCCGGGACGTTCTCGCCGCGGTCGCGGGCCTCCAGGTGCTGCCGGATCACGCGCAGCGGCATGTAGTGGTCGCGCTGCGCGGTGAGGACGAACCGGAGCCGCTCCACGTCGGCCGCGCCGAACTTGCGGTAGCCGGAGGGGCTGCGCTGCGGCTCGACCAGCCCCTCGGACTCCAAAAACCTGATCTTGGAGATGGTGATGTCGGGGAACTCGGGCCGCAGCTGCCCGAGCACGTCCCCGATCGTCATCAGGGACCGGGCCGGCTCCGCGTTCAACGCCCCTCCCGTTCCGTCAGCCGTGCGCCGGGTTGGTCAGGAACACCAGCCGGAACTTGCCGATCTGGACCTCGTCGCCGCCGGACAGGGCGGCCTGGTCGATCCGCTGCCGGTTGACGTAGAGGCCGTTCAGGCTGCCCACGTCCCGGACGGAGAAGGCGCCGCCCTGGCGGGTGAACTCGGCGTGGCGGCGGGACACGGTGACGTCGTCCAGGAAGATGTCGCTCTCGGGGTGCCGCCCGGCGGACGTGCGGTCCTTGTCGAGCAGGAAGCGGCTGCCGGCGTTCGGACCGCGCTTGACGACGAGCAGCGCGGTGCCGGGGGGCAGCGCCTCCATCGCCATCTGGTCGGGACCGACCTGCTCCTCGGCGCCCGTGTCGGTGTCCAGCGCCTCGAACCCGCCGATGGAGATCGTGGACGTGGACTCGCCGGGCGACTCGCGGTACGGCGGCGGCGCGGCCGGACTCCGGGTCAGCGGAGTGCCGCAGTTCGAGCAGAAGCGGGCATCATCCGGGTTGGCGTGACCGCACTGCGTGCAGTAGACGCTCGGCATCGATCGGCTCGGCCTCCTACCATCGGCGTGCCGCACGCGGACGCCCCGCCGCAGCGGGAGCCGCCTGCGCCACGCGCATCCTTCACCCAACCCACGCCGGGGATCCGCCCCGACCACGGTCCAACTCACCACCCGCTTACGCGACGGTCGCCGCAACTTACGCGGGTATGACCCGAGGGGTCAACTCGAACGGTGAACCGGCTGGACCAAACTACATTCGCCAATGATCGCAGGTCTACGCCGCCGCGCGGACCGACGCGTTCACGGCGCCCGAGCCGGGCGCCCGGTTCACCTGTTCCCCCGTTCCCCCCGGTTCCCTCTTAGGGAGACCGTACCGCGCCGACGGTCACTTTCGCGCGCGGGGTGATCAGGACGGTGGCCCCGGTTCCGCGCAGCGTCCTGACGAGGCCGCCGGGGATGTTGAGCGCGGTGGTCATCGTGTGGGGGTCGCCGATGGCGAGGAACCGGTACGGGGCGGTGAGGATCCGCCCGTCGGTGCGGACGCCGTTCCGGTCGTCCAGAAAATAGGTGTCGACTCCGACCCGGACGTCGTTGATCTGGAGGACCTCGGCCCCGGCGTCGCGGAGTTCCTGCAGGGCGTCCAGGAGGTTGACGGCCTTGACTCGGCCGCCGGGGTCGCCGATGAGCATCTCGATCCCGGGCCCCTCGGCGGGGAGCGTCCCGGCGAGCAGGCCGTACTCGGTCGCCCGCTCACGCGCCTCCTCCAGGGCGGTCCCGCCCGCGGCGTCCCGTTCCAGCCGGGCCCTGGTGGCCTCCAGATCGCGCAGATCGCCCGTCAGCCGGTCGGATCGCTGACCCAGATCGGCCAGGATCCCGACGAGTTCGTCCTGCCGCGCCGTGGCGAACGTGGAGTCGCGCTTGGTCGACTGCACCTGCGCGGCGATCGCGAAGCCGAGGACGAGGCACAGCGCTCCGGCGGCGAGCCGGCCCGCGCCGAACCGGGGCCGCAGCGGGCCGAGGAGGCCGCGCAGCCCCGGCGGGCGCCCGTCCCCGCCGGTCATGCGCCGAACAGCTTCCGCCGGATGCCGGCCGCGTTGGAGAAGATCCGGATGCCGAGCACGACCACGACGCCGGTGGACAGCTGCGAGCCGACGCCTAGCTGGTCGCCGAGGAGCACGATCAGCGCGGCGATCACGGTGTTGCCGGCGAAGGAGACCACGAAGACCTTCTCGTCGAAGATGCCCTCCAGCCGGGCCCGGACGCCGCCGAACATCGCGTCGAGCGCCGCCACGATCGCGATGGGCAGGTAGGGCTGGAGCCAGAGCGGCACGTCCGGCTGCAGGACGAGCCCCAGCGCGACGCCGATGACGAGGCCGATCAGCGCGATCACCCTCGGGTCACCTCTCCCCTGCTCCCCGGCCGCCCGCTCACCGGCCGCCCTCCGCGCGCGGGACGGCGTACCGCGGCCGCACGGCCCCGGCGGCGGGCAGCCGCGCCCCGGACGAGCGGCGCACGTCGTACCGGATCCCGAACCGGTCGTGCAGCGCGGCGAGCCGCCGGTCGGCCGCCGAGCCCGCGAAGGCGCCGCGCAGCCGGTCCGGGTCGCCGAGCGCCGTCACCGCGTAGGGGCCGGTCAGCGGCCGGTAGTCGACCAGGATCGCCTCGCCGGCGGCGCGGATCGCGGTGGTCGGCGCGAGCCGCTGCCCGTTGACGCCGATGGCCTCGGCGCCCGCCGCCCAGAGCCCGTTGACCAGGACCTGGAGGTCCTGATCATAGACCCGGCCGGCGTCGGCGGCGCGTCCCCGCGCGGCGGGCACGGTGCGCGTCGCGTCGGCGAGCGTGACGACGATGCCGGGGCCGGAGGCGGGCGCGGCGGCCGCGGCGGCGCCGGCCCGCGCCAGCCGCCGCCGGACCCGGCGGCCCTCGTCGCTGCGGGCGAGCGCGGCCGCCCGGTCCCGCTCCGTCCGGGCGCGCAGCGCGTCGACGCGGCGCTGGAGCCCATCGGTCTCGGCGGTGCGGGCCCGGATCTCGCCGATCAGCCGGGACCGCTGCTCGGCCGCGCCCGGCTCGCCGCGGCGCGTCTGCAGCCCGGCGACGGCGATCAGCGTGCCCGCGAGCGCGAGGACGAGCAGGACGCCCGCGCCGCGGAGCCGCCGGGTCGGGGCGCCGCCGGCGGCCGCCCGCCGCGCCGCGGCCTCCGCGTAGCCGTGGTCGAGGATCCTGCCCGCGAGCAGGTCGGCGAGCAGCGACATCGAGGCGTCGGGCCGCCGCCCGAGCGGCCGCCGGTCGCCGGGGTCGTCCCGTCGTGCGTTCACCGCCCCATCATGGCAAGCCCGGGGGCCGCCGGGCTCGTAGGGCCGCGGCGGCTCAGGAGGCGGCCGGGCGGTGCAGGCCGATCTGCACGGCCAGCCCGGCGAGGACGGATCCCATCACGTAGCGCTGGACGCGCCGCCACCCGGGCCGGCGGCCGAGGAAGGCGGCGATGCCGCCGGCGCCGAGGACGATGAGGGCGTTCACGGTGATCGCGATGGTGATCTGCAGCAGGCCGAGCAGCAGGATCTGGACGGCCATGCTCCCGCGGTCCGGGTCCGCGAACTGCGGCAGCAGCGACACGTACAGGATCGCGATCTTCGGGTTGAGCAGGTTGGTGACCAGGCCCATCGTGAAGAGGCGGCGCGGCGGGTCGGCGGGCAGGTCCTGCGGGGTGAAGGCCGTCGCGCCGCCCGGTCGCAGCGCCTGCCAGGCGAGCCACAGCAGGTACGCCGCCCCGGCGAGCTTGATCGCCGTGTAGAGGGCCGGGACGAGCGCGAAGACGGCGGTGAGCCCGGCGGTGGCGGCGGCGACGTAGACCAGGAACCCGGCGGCGACGCCGCCGAGCGAGACCAGCCCGGCGCGGCGGCCCTGCGTCACCGACCGCGACACCAGGTACATCATGTTGGGGCCCGGGGTCAGGACGAGCCCGAGGGCGAAGGCGGCGACGGCCGCCGCGGCGGTGGGCGAGATCATTTCCACTCCCGGATTAAGAATCGATCCGAGGCTAGATCTCCGCCGTTTCTCGGTGCAATACTTTGCATTGCACTCGGAGCAATGAGGGGGCCCATGGAGGATTACCGCCGGGTCGCCGACGAGGTGGCCGCCGCGATCGCCGCGGGGCGGCTGCGCCCCGGGGACCGGCTGCCGCCGCAGCGGGCCTTCGCCCGCGACCGCCGCATCGCCGCCTCCACGGCGAGCCGCGTGTACGGGGAGCTCGCCAGGCGCGGCCTGGTGGTCGGCGAGGTGGGGCGCGGCACGTTCGTCCGGGCGGCGGAGCCGGCCCCCGTCCCGGCGCTCGCGGAGCCCACCGGCGCGAAGGTCGATCTGGAGCTGAGCAGTCCCGTCCTCCCGGAGCAGAGCGCGCTGCTGGCCGCCGGGCTGGGGCGGCTGCTGCGCCCGGACGTGCTGGACGCGGCGCTCGGCCCCGGGCGGGTCACCGGGACCGCCGCCGCCCGGGAGGCCGCGGCGGCGCTGCTGGCCGCCCCCGGCTGGCGGCCCGGCCCCGGATCGGTGCTGTTCGCGGGGAACGGCCGGCAGGCGATCGCGGGCGCCGTGGCGGCGCTGGTGCCGCCGGGCGGGCGGCTCGCGGTGGAGGCGCTGACCTATCCGGTGATCAAGGGCGTGGCGGCCCGGCTCGGCGTCACGCTCGTCCCGGTCGCGGCCGACGGGGCCGGGCTGCGCCCCGACGCCCTCGCCGACGCGCACCGCGCCGCGCCGTTCGGCGCGGTGTACCTCCAGCCGACGCTGCACAATCCGCACGGGACGACGATGCCGCCGCGGCGCCGCGCCGAGGTCGCCGCCGCCCTGGAGCGGCTCGGCCTCCACGCGATCGAGGACCGCGTCTGGGCGTTCCTGCCCGCGGACGGCCCGGAGCCGCTGGCGGCCCTGGCCGGGGACCGCACCGTGGTGGTCGACAGCCTCTCCAAGCGCCTCGCGCCCGGCCTGACCCTCGGGTTCGCCGTCCCGCCCGCCGCGCTGGCCGGGCGCGTCGCCGCCGCGCTGCGCTCGGGCGCCTGGGGGCCCGCGCGCTTCGCGCTCGACGCGGCGACCGGCTGGATCGCGGGCGGCGCGGTCGGGGAGATCACCCGCGCCAAGCGCGCGGACGCCGCGGCCCGCTCGCGGATCGTCACCGAACGGCTCGCGGGCGCCGCCGTCCGGTCCGGGCCGTGCTCCTACTTCTGCTGGTGGGACCTGCCGCCGCAGTGGCGGGCGGAGACGTTCGTGGCGGCCGCCGCGCGGCGCGGGATCGCCGTCACCCCGGCCGCCGCGTTCGCCGTGGGGACGGGCGCCGCGCCCCGCGCGGTCCGCGTCGGCCTCGCGTCCCCGCCGCCGGAGACCCTCGGACGCGCCCTGGACGTCCTCGCCGAGATCGCCGCCGGCGGCCCGGAGGACATCCCCATCGACTGACCGCGGCGCGGAGGCCCGTCAGGAGCCGGCGCGTTCGACGACGGCGGCCCACTCCTCCAGGAGGACCTGGGCGGCGTCGGCGTCGGGCCCCTCGGCCCACAGGTGGGTCACCGCCTCCGCCGGGTCGGGCAGGACGAGGACCCAGCGGCCGTCGTCCTCCACGACGCGGACGCCGTCGGTGGTGTCGATCGTGCGGTCCCCGGCGGCCTCCACGACGTGCCGCATCACGCTGCCCTTGGCCGCCCAGGGGGTCGGGACGGAGCGGCGCAGCAGGTGCGCGTCGGGGATGCGGCGGTCGATCTGGGAGAGCGTCAGGCGGGTGCGGGCGACCAGGCCGACGAGGCGGACGAACGCGGCGATCCCGTCGACGGTGCCGCTGAACTCGGGCATCAGGAAGCCGCCCCGGCCGTCCCCCGCGAAGATCACGCTGGGCTGCGCGGCGGCCTTGGTGAGGACGTCCTGCGACGTGGACGTCCACTCGACCTGGACGCCGTGGAACCGGCACACCTGCTCGGCGACCCGCGTCGTCGTCACCGGCAGCGCCACCTTGCCGCCGCGCCGCTCGGCCGCGACCAGGTCGAGCATGACCAGGAGGGCGCGGTCGTCGCCGACCAGCTCGCCGTTCTCGTCCACCAGGGAGATCCGCTCCCCGACCGGGTCGAAGCGGACGCCGAACGCGGCCCGCGAGGAGGAGACGAGGTCGCCGAGGCGCTCCAGGTCGCGCATCCGCTCGGCGAGCGTCTCGGTCGGGTTGGCCTCGTCCAGCCCGGCGTTGCGGGTGAGGACCTCCACGCCGACCTTGCCGAGCAGGTTCGGCAGGACGAGCGAGGCGACGCCGCCCGCGCAGTCCAGGACGATCTTCAGCCCGGCCTCGCGGACGCCGCGGATGTCGACGCGGCGCAGCAGGTCGCGGGTGTAGGTCTCCACGACGCGCGGCGGGTAGGTCAGCTCGGCGATCTCGCCGGGGAACGCGCGCCGGTACTCCTGCCGGCCGAAGACCCGCTCCAGCTTGCGCTGCGCCGCCTGGGACAGGTCGGCGCCGCCGGCGTCCAGGAACAGGATGTCGACGCCCTGCGGGTCGCCGAGCGTGGTGCGGATGTAGATGCCGCCGACGGCGTCCTCGCGGCCGGTCTCGAACCGGGCGACGGTGAGCGGGGTCGCCTCCAGGTCGTTGACGTTGATGGCGCTGGCGGTGAGCGCGCTGTTCACGGCGCGCTTCAGGGTGCGCGCGGCACGGGAGACGTCGCGGCCGGTGACGACCGTGGAGCCCTTCTTCAGCGTGGTCGCGTAGGCGCTGGCGAGCCGCACCGCGAGCTCGGGGGTGATCTCGACGTTGACGAGCCCGGACACGCCGCGCGGCCCGAACAGGTTGCGCTGCCCGCGCGACTCCCAGATCACGCTGGTGTTGACGACCGCGCCGGCCTCGATGGTCTTGAACGGGTAGACCTTCACGCCGCTGGAGACGTACGCCTCGGCCTCGATGACGCACTCGTCGCCGATGACCGCGCCCTCCTCGACGCGGGCCCCGGCCATGATGTCGGTGTTCTTGCCGACGACGCAGCCGCGCAGGTTCGTGGACGGTGCGACGAACACGTTGTCGTGGACGACCGCCCGGTGCAGGAACGCGCCCTCCTTGACGACGACGTTGCTGCCGAGGACGGTGTACTCGCGCAGTTCGACGCCCGCCTCGACCTTGGCGTAGTCGCCGATGTAGAGGGGGCCTTTGAGGACGGCCTCCGCGTCGACTTCGGCGCCCTCGGCGACCCACACGCCGGGTGACATCTCGAAGCCGTCGAGCTCGATGCCGACCTGGCCGGACAGCATGTCGGCCTGGGCCTTGAGGTAGCTCTCGTGGGTGCCGACGTCCTCCCAGTAGCAGTCGGCCACGTACCCGAACAGGCGGGCGCCTTCGGCGAGCAGCTTGGGGAACACGTCCCCGGACCAGTCGACGGACTCGCCCTCCGCGACGTGGTCGAGGACCTCCGGTTCCATCACGTAGATGCCGGTGTTCACGGTGTCGGAGAACACCTGGCCCCACGTCGGCTTCTCCAGGAACCGCTGCACGCGGCCCTCGTCGTCCACGATGATGATGCCGAACTCGAGGGGGTTCGGGACGCGCTTCAGCCCGATGGTGACCAGCGCGTCGTTCTCCTTGTGGAACCGCACCATGTCGGTGAGGTCGATGTCGGTGAGCGCGTCCCCGGAGATCACGAGGAACCGGTCGTCGCGCAGCGCCTCCTCGGCGTTCTTGACGCTGCCGGCGGTGCCGAGCGGGATCTCCTCCGTCGCGTAGCTCAGCGACATGCCGAGCTCCTCGCCGTCGCCGAAGTAGTTGCGGATCAGCGCGGCCAGGAACTGGACGGTGACGACGGTCTCGGTGAACCCGTGCCGCTTCAGCAGCCGGAGCACGTGCTCCATGATCGGCCGGTTGACGAGCGGCAGCAGCGGCTTGGGCTGGTTGGCGGTCATCGGACGCAGCCGCGTCCCCTCGCCACCCGCCATCACGACGGCCTTCATCGGGGGGTCTCAGCTCCCTTCTGGTCGCCGGCCGGCGGTTCCGCGCCCGGTTCCCGGCCCCCCGGGCCGGGCGGGGTTTCCGGCCCGGAGGCCGGGGGCGAGCCGCGGCCGGCCAGCACCAGTTGCCGCGTCTGCGTCCAGTAGAGGACGGCCGCCCACCAGTACAGGCCCGTCCCCCAGATCGCGAAGGACCATCCGATGACCTTCGCCGCGGTCGCCGCGCCGCCGCCGTGGTCGCCGAGCAGCAGCAGCGGGAACGCGTACAGCAGGCACATGGTGCCCGCCTTCCCGATGAAATGGACGGGAAGCGTGCCGCCGTACCCGAGCCGCCGCACGATCGGCGCGATCGGCAGGATCGCGAACTCCCGGGCGACCAGCAGCACCACCAGCCACAGCGGGATGATCTCGCGGATCGTGAGCCCGATCAGCGTCGCGAGGATGTAGAGCCGGTCGGCGGCCGGGTCGAGCACCGTCCCGAGCTTGCTGGTCTGGTTCAGCGCGCGCGCCAGCTTGCCGTCCAGCCAGTCGGACAGGCCGGCGAACACCAGCACGCCGAGCGCCCACCAGTCGGCCTCGGCGAGGACGAGCCACAGGAACAGCGGGACGCCCACGAGCCGCGCCATGCTCAGCACGTTGGGCACCGTGAAGATCCGGTCCTGCGGGGCCTCCTGCAGTGTGCTCACCGACGCGTTCGCCTCCCCTGGTCCCCTTGATCCTGACCCTACCGGTAAGGGTTGGAAAGACCTCGGCGGCGTCCGCCCGGTGAGTCGGGCGCGGCGCGGCCCGTCCGGAGGCGGTCCCCGTCAGCGCGGGCCGACGGCGTCCGCGAGCGGGAGGACGGCCGTCACCACGAATCCGCCGCTCTCCCCCGGACCGGCGTCGAGGGTCCCCCCGACGCTGCGCGCCCGCTCGATCATCCCGAGGATGCCGAACCCCTCGGGAGCGCCGCCGGACGGCCCGCTCCCGTCGTCGGCGACGCGCACGACGAGCCCGCCTGCGTCCCGCGCCAGCCGCACCGTGGCGCGCTCGGCGGCGGCGTGCTTGACAATGTTGGTCAAGGCCTCCTGGACGATCCGGTACGCGGCGACGCCGATCTCCGGCGGCAGCGTCCCGAGGCCGTCGTCCGACAGCTCCACGTCGATGCCGCCGCCGCGCGCCGCCCGCACGAGGTCGCCGATGCCGCCGGGGCCGGGCAGCGCCCCGCCCGCCACGTCGGTGCCGCGCAGGACCTGCAGGGTGCCGCGCAGCTCGGTCCGGGCGTCCCGGCAGGTGCCCGCGATCGAGGCGAGCGCCTCGGCCAGCTCCGCCCGGTCGAGCGGCCGGTCCCCGCGCACCAGGTGGGCCGCCGCGCCGGCCTGCACGCCGATCAGCGTGATGCTGTGCGCGAGGAGGTCGTGCAGGTCGCGGGCGATCCGCAGCCGCTCCTCGGCGACCCGCCGCCGCGCCTCCTCCTCCCGCGTGCGCTCGGCCCGCTCGGCGCGCTCGGTGATCGTCGCGAGCCGCGCCCGGTGCACCCGCCACACCTGGACGGCGATCACGACCGACACCACGGCCTCGATGACCGCGACCTGCTCCCGGACCGAGCCGCCGCCCGCCCGCATCGCCATCCCGAGCACGCACACGGCCAGCAGGAACCCGGCGACGCCGAGGACGACCCGCACCCGCCGCCCGAGGACGGCGTAGGCGAACAGCGCGATCACCTCGGCGGGCACGAGCGCGTGGTGCTGGTACTGCGCGAGGTGGTACGGGAGCACGAGGACGACGAGGGCCACCAGCCCCGGCGCCGGCCACCGCCGGATCACCGCGAGCGGCACGTGCGCCGCGACCAGCAGCAGCGCCCCGGCCGCGTCCAGCTCCCGGACGCCGGGCCACGCCACCGCCGCGCCCGCCGCGATCCCCGCCAGCGCCATCGCCGGCAGGGCGTCCCTGGCCGTCGCATCCACCCGAGGCAGCCTCACCACCCGTCCATCCTCCCGGATCCCGCCGATCGCCGCGCACCGCCCCCGCCCGGTGATCGCGGGGCCGGCGGTTCGGGGGCGGGCGGCCGTCACACGCCGGGTTCGCAGGCGAGGACCGGCTTCACGTCCAGGATCGGGGTGCCGTCGAGGGCCTCCAGGTCGCGGACGCGGACGCGGCGCCCCGTCACCTCCAGGATCTCGACCGGGTGCAGGCCGATCGGGTTGGGGCGGTCCGGCGAGCGAGTCGCGAACACGCCGCGCATCGGCGCGGACGGGTCGTCGCGCGGGTGGACGCGCAGCACGTCGCGCGGCGACAGGTGCAGCCACGTCAGCACGAATACCCGGTCGCCGGGGCGAAGGCCCTCCAGCGCCGGGAACACGGCCGGTTCGAAGACCAGCCACGCCTCCGGCGCGCCCTCGCCGCCCTGCTTGGGCGCGGACGCCCGGTCGGTCAGCGTGGACGAGACGTGGCCGACGGGGGTGAGCGTGAACTCCTGGTGCGGATCGAACATGCCCCGATCCTCTCAGGGCGTCGCGCGGGCGCGTTCTACCCGGAGGGCGGCGGTTGCGGCAACGGGGGTGCGGCGGGTTAGCGTCGGGCACGACAGATCGCGGGGGCCCGGCGAACCGGGCTGAGATAGCGGCTGGGACGGCCGCTGACCGCATGAACCTGACCGGGTAATGCCGGCGTAGGGAGAGATCGAGTCGTCATGACAGAACGCGTGGTTCCAGCCGCCCGCAAGACCTATCTGCAGGGCTCGCGCCCCGACATCCGGGTCCCGATGCGGGAGGTGCCGCTCACCAACGGCGACGCCGTCGTGCTGTACGACACGTCGGGGCCGTACACCGATCCGGCGGCGCGGACCGACGTCCGCCGGGGGCTGCCCGCGCTGCGGGAGGCGTGGATCGCCGAGCGGAGCGACACGGCGCCGTATGAGGGACGGGCCGTGCGCCCCGGGGACGACGGGCTGCGGGCGCCCGTGCGCGAGGGCCTGCTGCCGCGCCGGCCGCGCCGCGCGACCGGCGGCGCGGTGACGCAGCGCGCGTACGCGCGGCGGGGCGAGATCACACCGGAGATGGAGTTCGCGGCGCTGCGGGAGGGGGTGGAACCGGAGTTCGTCCGGGACGAGCTGGCGGCAGGGCGCGCGGTGCTGCCCGCGAACGTCAACCACCCCGAGATCGAGCCGATGGTCATCGGCCGGAACTTCCTGGTGAAGGTGAACGCGAACATCGGGAACTCGGCGGTGGCGTCCTCGATCGAGGACGAGGTCGAGAAGATGACGTGGGCGACCCGCTGGGGCGCCGACACGGTCATGGACCTGTCCACCGGCAAGGACATCCACACGACGCGGGAGTGGATCCTGCGGAACTCGCCGGTGCCGGTCGGGACCGTCCCGCTGTACCAGGCGGTGGAGAAGGTGGGCGGCGACCCGGCCGAGCTGACCTGGGAGGTCTTCCGCGACACGGTGATCGAGCAGGCCGAGCAGGGCGTCGACTACATGACCGTGCACGCCGGGGTGCTGCTGCGGTACGTGCCGCTGACGGCGCGGCGCAAGACCGGGATCGTGTCGCGGGGCGGGTCGATCATGGCGGCGTGGTGCCTGGCGCACCACGAGGAGAACTTCCTGTACGCGCACTTCCGGGAGCTGTGCGAGATCTTCGCCGCCTACGACGTCACCTGGTCGCTCGGGGACGGCCTGCGCCCCGGCTCCATCGCCGACGCCAACGACGAGGCGCAGTTCGCCGAGCTGCGCACCCAGGGCGAGCTGACGGCGATCGCCGCCGAGTACGGGAACCAGGTGATGAACGAGGGGCCCGGCCACGTCCCGATGCACAAGATCAAGGAGAACGTCGACCTGCAGCAGGAGTGGTGCGGCGGGGCGCCGTTCTACACGCTCGGCCCGCTGACCACCGACATCGCGCCCGGCTACGACCACATCACCTCGGCGATCGGCGCCGCGATGATCGGCTGGCACGGGACCGCGATGCTCTGCTACGTCACGCCCAAGGAGCACCTCGGGCTGCCGGACCGCGACGACGTGAAGGCCGGCGTCATCGCCTACAAGATCGCCGCGCACGCCGCCGACCTGGCCAAGGGCCATCCGGGTGCGCAGACATGGGACGACGCGCTGTCGGACGCGCGGTTCGGCTTCCGGTGGGAGGACCAGTTCAACCTGTCCCTCGACCCGGACACCGCCCGCGCGTTCCACGACGCGACGCTGCCGGCGGCGCCGGCGAAGACGGCGCACTTCTGCTCGATGTGCGGCCCGCACTTCTGCTCCATGAAGATCACCCGGGACGTCCGGCGGTACGCCGACGAGCGCGGGCTGGACGGCGACGCCGCCCTCGCCGCCGGGATGCGGGAGAAGGCCGCGGAGTTCAAGGCCGCCGGCGGGCGGATCCACCTCCCGCTCTCCCCCGGCCCGTCGTGACGTAAGCGCAGGTCGGCGCGGGCCCGCCCCGTATCGGACACGGCACCGGACACGGCACCGGACGCGGCGGGCCCGGCCATCCCGGCGCGGGCCGGGCGGACCGGCGCGGCTAGTATCGAGGGACCGTTCCAAAGCCGCGGATCCCCCCGAATCGCCGCAGGCCCGTACCCGCCGGGAAAGGACCGACGACCCACGTGACCAGCGACGACACGCCGAAGGCCCCCGCCCGTGCGGTGCGCGCCGACGTGCGCCGCAACCGGGCGCGGCTGCTCGCCGCGGCCCGCGAGACGTTCCAGCGCGACGGGGCCGACGCGTCCCTGGAGGGCGTCGCCCGCACCGCCGGCGTCGGCATCGGCACGCTCTACCGCCACTTCCCCACCCGCCAGCACCTCCTGGAGGCGCTGCTCGCCGACGTCTACGCGGACCTGGCCGCGACCGCCCGCGAACTGCTGGCCTCGCCCGCACCGGGCGAGGCCCTGATGACCTGGCTGCGGGCGTTCGCGTCGCGGGTGACGGTGTACCGCGGGCTGGCCGCCTCGGCGGTGCTGTCGCTGCGGGAGGAGTCGCTGCGGGCGGATCGGCCCGAGCCCGGCTGCCCCCGCCGGGCGATGTGCGAGGCCGGCGAGGCGCTGTTCGCCCGCGCGCAGCGGGCCGGGGACGCGCCCGCGGGCACGGCGTTCGCCGACGTCCTGTGGCTCACCGGCGCCATCGCGGCGGTCACCGAGCGGGAGCCGGAGGCCGCCGGGCGGCTGCTGTCGCTCGCCGCCGCCGGGATGGCGCCCGGCGCCCGGTAGGTCAGTCCGTCTCCGGGACGGGCAGGACGCGGCGCGGGCCGCGCGGCGCGTCGCCCTTCCGGCGCCATTCGCGCGGGTAGCCGACCGACACCTCGATGTGCGGGACGTCCCCGGTCCAGATCGTCCGGGGGATGTGCAGGTGCCCGTACACGACCGAGACCGCGCGGTACCGGTCGTGCCAGCCGGCGGTGCGCTCGGTGCCGCACCACTGCGCGAACTCCGGGTACCACAGGACGCGGGTGGGTTCGCGGACGAGCGGCCAGTGGTTGACGAGCACGGTCCGCGTGCCCGGTCCCAGGGCCGCGAGGCGCTTCTCGGTGTAGGCGACGCGGGCGGCGCACCAGGCGTCGCGCGTCGGGTGCGGGTCGGGGTGCAGGTAGACCTCGTCGGTGCACACGACGCCCGCCTCGTGCGCGACTTCGAGCGCTTCTTCCTTGGTGGACGTCCCGTCCGGCCGGAAGGTGTAGTCGTACAGGATGAACAGCGGCGCGATCGTCACGGGGCCGCCCTCGCCGTCCCAGACGGGGTAGGGGTCCTCGGGGGTCAGCACGCCGAGGCCCCGGCACATGTCCACGAGCCGCCGGTACCGGGCCTCCCCGCGCAACTGCACGGGGTCGTCCTTGATCGTCCACAGTTCGTGGTTGCCGGGCACCCAGAGCACGGTGGCGAAGCGGTCGCGCAGCGTGCGGAGCGTCCACTCGACGTCGGCGAACCGCTCGGCGACGTCCCCGGCGACGATCAGCCAGTCGTCCGCGGACGCGGGCCGCAGCCCCTCGGTGAACGCGCGGTTCTCCGGGAACCCCACGTGCAGGTCGCTGATCGCGTAGACACCGCCCATCCAGAGATCGTAAGCCCGGCGCGGCCGCGGAAGCGGCCCGCACTCCGGAGGGGGCGCGGGCCGCTTCCGCGGCCGGTCCCGTGATCAGCCGTTCCTCCCCCAGAGGTAGACGCCCAGGCCCATCGCGAGCACGCTCGCCCAGCTGAACACGGCCCGGACGGTGTTCCAGGCGGTCCAGCGGCCGGAGTAGTCCGACCAGACCTTCGCGGCCTCGGCCAGGTCCTTCGGGATCGCCACGCCGTCCAGGTCGTTGTTCATGGGGATGTTCACCGCGAGGCTCGGGACGAGCGCGCCGGCGAAGTACACGCCGGCGGCGACGAAGAACAGGATCGCCGCGGACTTCTGCTCCAGGGTCAGCAGCAGCACGCCCGCCGCGGCCGCCAGCACCGGGACCAGCAGGAACATCCCCACGAACACCGGGTTCTGGATCCGCTGGTTGATGGACTGCATGGCGTCGATGGCCGACCCCGGCCTCGCCGCGTTCAACCCCGGCATCACGCCGGTCGAGAAGCCGAAGAACGTCCCGGCCATGCCGGCCGCCATGATGAGGGAGAGCGTCACCGAGACGCCCGCGAGAGCCGATTTCATCGTCGTTCCGTTTCCAGTCGGGGATTGCGGGGTCAGCAGGTCCAGACGCCGCTGTCCGCGGTCTCCCGCGCGTACGCGGCGAAGTCGCGGGGTTCGCGCCCGAGGGCCCGCCGGACGCCGTCGGCGGGCGCGGCGTTGCGGCCGTCCAGCACGGTGGTGAACAGGTACGTCAGGAGGCCGATGACGTCGCCGGGCAGGCCGTGCTCCTTGAGGGCCGCCGCGTAGTCGTCCGCGCTCACCGGGACGAAGGCGATCTCCCGTCCGGCCGCGCGGCCGATCTCCGCGACGGCCTCGGCGAAGGTGAGCGCGCGGGGGCCGGTCACCTCGTAGACCTCGCCGGCGTGGCCCGCGCGGGTGAGCGCCGCGACGGCCACGTCCGCGATGTCGCCGGCGTCCACGAACGGCTCCGGCACCTCGCCGGCGGGGAGGACGACCTCGCCGGCGCGGACGGGTTCGAGGAGGTAGTCCTCGCTGAAGTTCTGCGCGAACCAACTGGCCCGCACGACCGTCCACTCCAGCCCGGCCCCCTGGACGATCCGCTCGCACTCGCGCGCCTCGGGCTCGCCCCGCCCGGAGAGCAGGACGACGCGCCGCACGCCCGCCGCGACCGCCTTCGCCGTGAAGGCGGCGATGGCCTCGGGTGCGCCGGGCGCTGCGAGGTCCGGGTAGTAGGACAGGTACACCTTCTCGACGCCCCGCAGCACCGGCGCCCAGGTCGCCTCGGCGGCCCAGTCGAAGGCCGGCGACGCCGACCGCGAGCCCATCCGGACGGGGACGTCCAGGGCCTCCAGCCGCTCCACCACGCGGCGTCCGGTCTTGCCGGTCCCGCCGAGGACGAGGGTCAGGCCGTTCTCGATCTCCATGTTCGTCATGCCCTCAAGTCAACCGGCGGGTGACTTCGGCGACCATGGTTGAGAAGCTCGCCTCCATACGCGAGCGTCTAGGCTGGCCGCCATGGACGCCCTCACCGACCTCCTCGACGGCCCGCGCGCCCGGGGGGCGTTCCTGCTCCGCTCGACCCTCGCGCCGCCCTGGTCGGTGCGCATCCAGGACGAGGCGCCGCTGACGCTGCTGTCCATGGTCAGGGACGACGCCTGGCTGATCCCCGACGACGGCGACCCGCAGCGCGTCGCCCCCGGCGACATGGTCGTCTTCCGGGGGCCGGATCACTACACCGTCAGCGACGACCCCGGCACCGAGCCGCAGATCGTCATCCACCCGGGGCAGCGCTGCACCACCCCCGACGGGACGAGCCTGTCGGAGGCGATGGACCTCGGCGTCCGCGCCTGGGGCAACGATCCCGCCGGGACGGCGGTCATGCTGATCGGCACCTACCAGATGCGCGGCGCCGTGACCCGGCGCCTGCTGGCGGCGCTGCCGCCGATCGCGGTCGTGCGCGGCGACACCTGGAAGTCGCCGCTCGTCGACGTGCTCGGCGAGGAGATCGGCAGGGACGAGCCCGGCCAGGACGTCGTCCTGGACCGGCTCCTCGACCTGCTGCTCATCGCGACGCTGCGCGCCTGGTTCTCCCGCCCGGACGCCGAGGCGCCCGGCTGGTACCGGGCGCACGGCGACCCGGTCGCCGGGCCCGCGCTGCGCCTGCTGCACGACGACCTCGCCCACCCGTGGACGGTCGCGGACCTCGCCGCGCGGGTCGGGGTGTCGCGCGCCGCGCTCGCGCAGCGGTTCGCGAAGCTGATCGGCGAGCCGCCCATGGCGTACCTGACCGGGATCCGCCTCGCGCAGGCCGCCGACCTGCTGCGCGAGAGCGACGCGACGCTCGACGCCATCGCGCGCCGGGTCGGCTACGGCACCGCGTTCGCGCTGAGCACCGCGTTCAAGCGCGAGTACGGCGTCAGCCCGCAGGAGTACCGCGCCGGCGGCGCCGCGGCCGGGTGACCGGTCGCGGCCGGGTGACCGGTCAGCCCGCGGCACCGAGGTGCTCGTGGAAGAACGCGGTCATGAGGGCTAGAACGCGTTCGGCGTGCTTGCCGTAGACGGCGAAGTGGTCGCCGTGCAGGACCTCCAGCCGCTTCGGGTGCGGGGCGCGCTCGTAGGCGGCGAACGCGAGGTCGCTGTGGGTGAGCATGTCCTGGTCCTTCAGCCGCTCCGGCTCGATCGTGCTGTATCACTCGTAGATCAGGCGGTCGGGCGGTCGGGCGGCGCGGCGATTCGGGCGAGCGCCTCGGTGGGGTTGACGTCCTCCCCCCGCCTGAAGGCGGGGGATTTCAACCCATCCCCTATACGGAGAGGAGAGCGGGTTGAGGTTCGCGGTTCACCGGCCGGGCTGCCGCCCGGCCTCCTCGCGCGGCCACCGTGCGTCCCACGGCGGTGTCTTTGATGTTGCGTGCGGCGTTGACGTCGGCGTTGGCCCGGTGCCCGCAGGCGACGCACCGGAACACCGCTTGGCTCTCACGGTTGTCCCGGGCGCGGTACCCGCAGGCGTTGCAGGTCTGCGAGGTGTACGCCGGATCGACCCGGACCACGCGCCCGGGTGCCTTGTCCTCCAGCCGGGTCACCAACTGTCCCCACCCGGCGGCCAGGATGCCCCGGTTGAGTCCGGCCTTCTGCCGGACGTTGACGTCGGGGGCGTCGATGGTGCCGCGCGCCGACCGGGTCATCCCGGCGATGTCGAGGTCCTCGACGGCGATGACGTCGAAGCGGCGCGCCAGGTCCGTCGAGGTCTTCTCCACCCAGTCCTTTCGGCGGTCGGCCTCACGCGCCTTGAGCCGGGCGATGGCCGCCTTGACACGGGCACGCCGGTTCGACCCCCGGCGAGCGCGGGACAGGCGGCGCAGCAACCGGCCCAACCGCTCGGCCTCCCCCGCCGTCAGGCCCGGCACGCTGGTGGTCTGGCCGGTGGACAGTGCGGCACTGACGGCCACGCCCCGGTCCACGCCGACCGCCGCACCGGTTCCGGGCGCGGGAACCGGGTCGGGGACGGCGGCGAATGCGACGTGCCAGCGTCCGGCGCGGTCGCGGGTCACCCGGAACGACTTCACGTCCGGCGGGACGGGACGGGACCAGCGGAACCGCACCCACCCCACCTTGGGGAGGCGCACCGCACCCGTGCGGCGCGACAACCGCCGCACCTCCCACGCC
>NZ_SMJW01000161.1 GCF_004348335.1 Actinomadura bangladeshensis
CCTGCGACAAGATCAGACACCACTCCCCGCCACCCATGACCACACCCGGCCACGCCGGCGCGGAGCGACGCCCGGTCAGGCAATGGGGGTGGTCTTCACGGGGAGAAAGGCGTCCAGTTCCATCGTCGGGTGGGGGTACTTCCACTCCGCGGCCTCGAACGGGATGTACATGCCTTCGGGGGTGTCGGCCAGGAAGTAGTTGCCGTCCCACTGGTTGGGGTGCGTCACCGGCGCGTCCTGCGGATAGCGCGCGCCCATGGCCTCGTACTTCACCCCGACGCCGAACACGGCGTGGACGGCGGCGTCCACGAAGTTGAGGTGCGCGATGTCGCCGCGGAGATGGGTCCCCTGGATCGCGAGCCCATGCACCCGGTCCCGGGCGAAGTACAGCGAGCTGAGGTCTTTGACGACCTGGTCGAAGGCGTGCGCGCTGTCCTGGTGGACGAGTGCGCGCGTCTGCGGCTCGGCCAGCAGCACGTTCGCGACGTAGGTGGGCAGGTCGCCGTGAAACATGCGGACGCGGTTCATGGCACGGGGGAACAGCCGCCGCAGCCTCTCGTAGGTGAACCGCAGGTAGGCGTCGTTGACATCGACGAGATCGAGTTCCAGTCCCATCGGCTCGACGCATCCGGCGAGAATGGCAGCGGATCCCCCCATGAAAACGCCGACGTCGACGAGCCTGGAGAGCTCCCCGTGGCAGCGCTCGACGCGGGTGAAAAGGTCGAAGTAGTGATAGGCGCTGCACTGGTCCTCGTACACGAGGTCGACGCCCTCGATCCTGGCGATCGTCCGGTCGAAGACCGGGTTTTTGCCCGAGAAGATGCCAAACTCCGCGTGATGCCCGCCTCGGATCGGGATGTGCAGGGCCTCAGAGAGGTCATCGACCCCGGCCAGCGCGGGGTCAGGTTCCAGCAACGTCCCCCACGTGCTCTGGTGCATCGCTACGGTCGCGACGTAGTCCGTCATTTCCAGACCCCTCTTCAAGAGATGGCATGCCAGCGGCCCGTGAGGAAGTGGCCAGCCAGACCATCGCGCCCAGCGCGAGAAGCCCGAGGGCCGCGGCCCCGAGCGCGCTGGCCGGGCCGAGGGACGGCTGCCAGACGCCGTTCAGCGGGTTCACCGCCGGGACGGGTGCGTAGAGCCCGTGCTGGTACCGGACCATCGCGTACCCCAGCCCGATCAGCTGCGCGGGAAGAAGGAACAAGGCCAGCCAGCCGATGATCGAACGCGCGAAACCCGGCACGAACGGGCCGCGCTCATCGATGATGTGCGCGGCGAGGACCGCGGCGCCGACCGCGCTCGGCAGGATGTAGCGGCCCTGCGCCATCATCCCGTTCTCCTCTGCGCCCATGACGTCCATCCACAGCGGAAGCGCGAATGCGGCCGCGACCACCACGGCGAGCCGCAGCTGGTCGGCGCGCCCACCGGCAGACAGCGCGGCGAGGACTAGGAAGCCGGTCGCGGCGAACCAGATCGCGTAGTAGGCATCGGGCATCTCGACGTCCACCCAGCCGAACTGCCCGATCATCGACTTCAGGTAGAAGGACGTCCGCTCGACGGTCACCAGCCGCAGGGCGTCGGCGACACCGAGCCCCGCCCCGCCCGGGACGGGGACGAGTTCCGTGGCCTTCATGGCGAGCGTCCAGACCGCCGACAGGCCGCATGCCAGTGTCACCGTGAGCCCGAGGATCCACGCGCCGCGGTCGCGGATCAGCGTGCCGAGCCGGGCGCGGCCGGCGCTGCCCGTCAGGATCACGAGGGCGAGCGCGACGGTCATGGGTCCGTCCGGCCGCGTCCACGCGACCGTCACCGCCGACACCCCGGCCAGGACCAGCAGTCGCCGGTCGGGCGGTCCCTCCCCGCGGACCAGGGGGATCAGTGCCGTCCACATCGCAATCGCCGCCGTGATCTCCAGTCCGTTCGCGTTGATCACACCGGCGAGGTGCATTGTCATGGGCGTCGTGGCGATCAACAGCCCGGCGAGCAGGAACGGGCGCCGCGACCAGGCGAGCACGCTGTACACCGCCGCCGTCAGGAACGCGGCCGACAGCGCGGCACTGATCAGGCGGGCGAGCAACAGCCCGCCCTCCCCCGGCCACCACTTGAGCGGCCAGCCGACCACCGCGTAGTACGTGGGCTGGTAGCGACCGGCGCCCGCAGTGAACCGCTCCACCAGCTTGTGCGGCGTCTCCGATGTTTCGTTCGCGCAGTCCGCCGGTTGCTGGGGCTTGAAAGCGAAACACGGCGGCGACGGATGCGCGACACCGTCCGGGATGGTCTGGTGGGTTCCAGCCAGCGGTCGCGAGATCTCCGGAACGGTGATGTAGTCGGGTGGCGCGGCGAAGTCCCCGCCGACGACGCCCGCCGCGCGGGTGATGTGCGACTGCTCGTCCGGTCCGCCGTCCCATGGCATGGCGATCGCCCATCCGGCGCCGACCGCGAAGAAACCGAGGAAGGCCAGAATCGTGATCGCCCGAAGCCGCATGGCGGTGAGCGGTGCTGTCATCGAGGACCTCCAAGGTCCCTGCGGATACGTGCGGAGAGCGCGCGACCCAGCTGTGACACGGCCGCTCCCAGCTCCTGGTCCCGGCTCGGCGGGACCGACGACCTGGCCAGTTCCGCACGCAGTCCCTGCAGATCGCGGCGATGGGCCGCGGTCTCGGACCGGGCCTGATCGAGCTCGGAGCGGAGGGCTGCGAGCTCGCGCTGCTGCGCGGTGATGGTCTCCGCCAGCCGGTTGGCGTCGTCGGCGCGGGCCTCCGCTTCGTACTGGAGTTGCAGGATGCGGGTGTAGAGCGCGATCCGGTTGTTCTCCATGGCCGCGATGAGTTCCGAGGACGTGTACGGCCGCAGCGCCTCGAAGACCTCGTCGGCACCGGGCGCGCCCGCCCTGACCATGACCCCGAAGCCGAAGACGGCCGGGACGATCGCGAAGCGCCGGTCGCCCGCCTCGGCCAGCGCGTCCTCGACGGCGGTGAGGACGCCGTTGCGCTCGCCGCCCGCCCGCGCGGCCACGGTGAACACGCCGTCGCCGATGAACCCGGCCGGGGTGACCTCGTCGTGCCAGACGGTCGGCCCGTCGGCCGTGTCGGGGTGGACGTCCGCCGGCGCCAGCGGTGACGGCTGGTAGTAGAAGTCGCGGCGCCCGCACGGCCACAGCACGTCGTTCATGACGACCACCGCGTCGGGGGCGTTCTTCATGATCCATGCGAGTTCGGCGCGGACCACCGCGTAGTTGTGGTCGCCGTCGAGGACGTACATGTCGGCCACCGGCAGGTCGGCGAGCACAGCCGGGGACCGCCCCTCCACCAGGTTCAGCCGGGGGTCGCCGTCCAGTACGGCCCGGAGGTCGTCGCCCGGGGCCGGTTCGACGCAGTGAACGGTCGCGCCGAGGTCGGCGTACAGCGAGCTGACCTGCCCGGACTCTACCCCGACCTCGACCACCGTCCGGATCTCGCGGCAGCCGAAGAGCAGCGCGAAGAGCTCCCGGAACACCGACATCGAGTGCAGCAGCAGCGGCTGCTCCCGGGCGGCGCGGGCCTGGGCGTGCGGATCGTCGGGGGAACCGACCACGGCGGCCCCTCGGTCAGCGGTCGTCACCGAGCTTCCTCCTCGCCACTCGCCTGGCGCCGGCGGCGACGCCCTTGACGCCGGCCGCCCGGTACTCCTCGCGCATCCGCCCGGTGAGCCGGGCCGCGCGCGCCGCCCGTTCCGCCATGCGGTCGACCGGCATCCGCGGCGCCAGCCCGGTCGCCGACTGCGGGAGCATCGCGAACGCGATGGTGATTTGCGCGGACGACACCGTGGGCGTCCCCGCGCGGCGGGCCAGCGGGAGCCACACCGCCGCGTAGGAGGTGTCGAACTCCATGAGGTTGCCGCCGAGGTAGCGGCAGTCCGCGTAGTGGAGGCCGACGAAGTCCTCCGGCTTGTCCCAGCGCAGCACCCGTTCGCGGCGGCGGCCCCCGGCGATGACCCTGGCCTCGATCCAGTCGACCCGGACGATCGCCGGACGGCCCGGGATCGCGAGGGAGATGTCGACCGTGTCGTGGTGCTCGAAGTCGATCCGGGCGAAGGAGAGCCCGTTGTGGTTGATCCTGACGCGGCGGCGGATCGGCTCGTGCCACCGGTCGTCGGCCGTCCGGTACCGCAGCCGCGTCTCGTACGGCTCGCCGGCCGGGTCGAACGCCTCCGGGGCGACCGCGCCGTCCGCGATGGCCCTGGCCATGGCCCCGAGCCCGGTGTCGGACGCGGCGATCAGCGCGGGCCAGAACGAGTCCCGCATGTGCAGGTCGTCGAGGTCGCCGGGCGACAGGTACGGGACGGCGGGTCTCAGGTCGGCGGGCAGCAGGGTCGTGACCAGGGAGGAGCCGAAGTTGTCCTCGTGGGTCCAGTTGCCGAAGACGGCCGCCTCGTCCGCAGTGGGCGCCTCCAGCGCGGCCACCAGGATCCGCGCCAGCCGGTCGCGTGCCGCCTGCGGACGGGCCAGGTCCGGCCATGCGCCGCCGGACGCGCCGACGTACCTGGTCCACATGCGCTGGAACGCGAACACGCCGTCCTGGACGGTGCGGCGCTCGGCGTTCTGCGACGGCGAGTCGGACGCGTCGCCGAGGACCGGCTCGCCCTCCTCGGTGAACCCGATCAGCGACCCGCACAGCGCGTTGACGCACTGCTCCACGATCTCCGGGCTGCGGGTCACGGTCCGGGCGACGCGCGCCGGATGCCCCGCCTGCGCGAGGTAGCCCTCGGCGCGCAGGCCCGCCAGGTACACCCGCTCCGACCGGTCGTCGGTGGCCAGGTAGAGCCCGGACACCCGCGCGTCGATGCGGGCGATCTCCAGCGCACGGGCGAGCTGCCGCTGGATCGTGCCGCCCCAGCCGAGGTCGACGAGCGTCAGCTCCGGGTCGTCGAGCGCGCCGGCGGCCCGCAGCGACTTGATCATGCGTTCGCGGACGGCGGTGACGGTCACCGCGAGCCGGTTGCACAGGTGCGGCGTCTCGGTCAGCGCGCGGGCGACCCGGTCGGCGATGTCGCCGTTGTCGATGACGGTGTCCAGTTCGACGGCGAGACCGGGGACGTCGCCGGGCCGCAGTTCGAGGACGGCCAGCGCCTGCCGGACGGTCAACCGGTAGCCGGTGCGGATGAAGGCGTGCACCGCGTCGGTGTCGTGCGGGTCGAGCCCGGCCAGCGACGTCACGAACCGCGACAGCCACACGGGCGCGGCCACGACGTCCCAGCCGCGCGCCTCGGCGGCACGGTTGATGAGCGCGGAGAGCAGCTCCCCTTCCCGCATCGAGCACCACAGCCTGCGGGTCCCGGCCTCGTGCGCCTTCCACGCCGCCCACTCGGCGAACCCGGTGAGCACCGGGCCGAGGACCCCGGCGCCGTACCGCCACGCGACGTCCAGCGCCGAGGTGCTGAACGGGACGCCCGAGTGGACCGCCTTGGCGCGCAGACTGGTGAGGCCGAAGTCGCCGTGCCGGTCGTCCAGGTCGGGCGCGTGGTCCTCCAACCGGCCGACCGGCTCCTTCTCCCGCTTCAGCACGTCCAGGCAGGCGCCGTCGAGCCGCCGGTAGTGCACCGTCCGGACGCCGAGCCCGCCGGGCACCTCGTGGTCGGCGATCTCGTGGTCGCCGATGTGCACGACCTGCTCCGGGCTGCGGCCGAGGTCCCGCAGCACGATCTCCCACAGCCCGGACGCCTTGTCCGCGCCGTGCTGGTTGGACCGGAAGATCCGGACGTCGTCCAGCGGGCCCAGTTCGGGGCGGTCGAGGAGCCGGGCGAGCTGGTCCTCGGTGAAGTAGGTGTCGGACACCAGGACGACCTGGACGTCCTGCTTCCGCGCGGCCCTGACGACTTCGGCGATGTCCAGGTCCACGACGGTCAGCTCGCGTTCCAGCCCTATCTCGGCCTCGACGAGCTGCTCGAGCGGCGCCGTGCCGAAGATCCCGTCGGGCATGGCGCGCCAGATGTCGAACAGGGACACCTCGGTGCCGAGGGCGTCGCGGCCGCCGCGGGCCGCGTCCTCGGCGGCGATCCGCATCCGGCGGAGGGTCGCGCCGGTCACCCACGGCGGGCACAGACCCGCGTCCCGCAGCCGCGGCGCCAGCAGGCCGAAGACGTCCACCGGCCGCGGCACCCGGCGCCAGAGCACCGTGTCGAAGATGTCCAGGGACAGCACGGAGCAGGCTCGGTCGGCGATGATCCGGTGCACGTCGTCGAGCAACGGGCAGCCGTGTTCCTGCTTGGTCAACACCGCACCCTTCCCCCTGGCCCCCGGCCGGCCCTCGGCCGCGGCACGGGTCACCTTATCCACCGCTTTCTCCCGACGCAGTCCGCGTTCCCGCGGCGGCCGGACGGTCCGCGAGCGCCGCGGCGGCGCGGCGGGCCGCACGGTCCTCGCGGACCAGCCGGCCGGCCTCCTCGGTCTCCCCGTCGAAGATCACCCGGCCCTGCCGCATCGTGATGCCGCGGTCGCACAGCCCGACGAGCATCTTGATGTCGTGCGCGACGACGACCATGGTGCGGCCCTCGCCGCGCAGCTCCCGGATGCGGTCCAGGCACTTCTCCCGGAACGGCGGGTCGCCGACGGCCAGCACCTCGTCGATGAGGAACACGTCCGGCTCGGTGTGGGCCGCGATCGAGAACGCCAGCCGCATGAACATGCCGGACGAGTAGAACTTCACCTGGTCGTCCAGGAAGCGCTCGACGCCGGAGAACTCGACGATCGCGTCGAACTTCCGGAGGATCTCCGCGCGGGACATCCCGAGGATCGCGCCGTTGAGGAAGACGTTCTCCCTGCCGGTCAGCTCCGGATGCAGCCCGGCGCCCACGTCGATCAGGCCGGCGACGCGGCCGCGGACGCGCACCGACCCCTCGTCCGGCTGCATGACCCCCGAGATGAGCTTCAGCAGCGTGCTCTTGCCCGACCCGTTCAGCCCCATCAGCGCCACGGTCTCGCCCTGGTCGATGGTGACGCTCACCTCGTCCAGCGCGCGGAAGCGGTCCGACAGGCTCTGCCGCCGCAGCGCGCGGACGCTCATCTCCTTGATCGAGCGCGCGTGCCGCAGCGTGAAGTTCTTCGTCACGCGGTCGATGACGATGGACGGGGACGGGGTGGACGGGGACGGAGTCGGCGGTGAGGGGGGCAACGGCTACAGCTCCTGCGCGAAACGCTTCTGCATGCGGGCGAACGCCGCGTGCCCGGCGATGAACACCAGCACGCTCACGGCGAGGGACTCGCACGCGCGGGCGTAGAGGTCGGGCGGGAACGCGAACCCGCCGTCCGCTCCGGGGTACCAGAACGCCCGCTGGAACAGGGACACCGCGCTGACGAGCGGGTTGGCGAGGTACACGTCCAGCACCCAGTCGGGCGCGTGGGTCTGGACGTGCGTCCACGGATAGATCATCGGCACCGACCAGGTGATGACGATCATCGAGATGTCGACCGCCTGCTCCAGGTCGCGGAAGAACACGTTCACGGCCGCGCACAGCAGGCCGACGCCGAACCCGAGGACGACGATGATCGTGAACCCGAGGGCGGCGGCGCCAGCGCCCTCCGGCGAGGGCCGCCACCCGGCGGCGGCCGCCCCGCCCAGCAGGATCAGGAAGCCGGGCAGGAAATGGACCAGGGAAACCAGCGCCGACGCCGCGGGGAACATCTCCCTGGGCAGGAACACTTTGCGGACGAGCGCGGCGTTGCCGGTGACCGAGCGGGTCGCCGAGTGCAGCGTCTCGGTGAACAGGTTGACCAGGACCATGCCCGCGAACAGGTAGACGGGGAAGTCGTCGATCTGCCGGTCCATGCCGAGGAACACGCCGATGACGTAGAAGTAGACCGCGAAGTGCACGGCGGGCCGCACGTAGGACCAGCCGAGCCCGAGCAGCGAGCCCTTGTACCGGGCCCGCAGCTCGCGGCGCACCAGGAGCCGCAGCAGGTACCTGTTCTGGAAGGTCCGGCGCAGCCCGCCGCCGGTCCCGGGCGCCCGGAGGCCGTCGTCGGCGCTGATCGGCGCGGCGGTCATTCCGGTCCGCCCCCGGACTCCTCCGAACCCGAGGCACCCGAACCCGGCGCGCCGGAACCCGAACCACCCGAACCCGAGGCACCGGGTCCGGCCGCCTCGAAGGTGGCGCGCCACGCGTCCGGGGAGGCGATCTCGGCCATCGCCGCCCGGTACCGCCGGCTGAGCTCCGGCCATTCCCGGCCGAGCCGGGCGTGCAGCAGCGACGTCCGCGCGAGCAGCTTCTTGAAGCGCTCCGGGTCGCGCTGGTACCAGGCCACCTTCGTGCCGTCGGCGGAGGAGACCAGCGCGCTGTCGACCTGCGACAGCAGGCTCCAGTGCCGGTCGATGTGCGGCACCACCAGCTGCGGGTTGCCCCGGGCTGCGGGGTCCACCGGGCGCAGCTGCTTGACGGTGCCGAGCATCGCGCTCGCCAGCACGTTCACCTTGCCGCGCGGCGGCTTGAACCCGCGTCCCCGCTTGGGCGGCCGGTCCCGCCGCACCTGCGGGAACTCCTCGTGGCTGACGCGGTTGCGGGCGTCGGGGAACTCCTTCCGGAACGCCATGATCTCCGGCAGCTTGGCCGCGATCCCGGCGTGCATGTGCTCCGGTCCGCTCAGCACGTCCTCGATCGCCGACAGCATCAGCTCGGCGGTCGAGTACTGCATGGCGAGCGCGTGCTTCACCGAGATGATGAAGCTCTCCTTGAGGAGGTTCCCGCCGCGCTCGTAGGGCGAGTGCAGCAGCGCGGTGACGAGCCGGTTCCGCTCGTGGAAGTACGCCTGCCAGTCGATGCCGTCGTCCTTGTCCTGCCAGGGGACGTGCCATGCCGCCATGCCGGGCAGCGACACGGTCGGGAAGCCGGCCTCGCCCGCGCGGACGCAGTACTCGGCGTCGTCCCACTTGATGAACATCGGCATGGACAGGCCGATCTTGCGCACGACGTCGGTGGGGATCAGGCACATCCACCAGCCGTTGTAGTCGACGTCGACGCGCCGGTGCAGCCACTTGGTCTCGCGCAGGCTCCCCGAGCTGGTGCGCTTCCGCGGGTCCGCGTTGAGGGCCGGGTACGGGTTCCGGACGGGCGGCAGCGCGAAGTCGTGTTCGCGCTTGGTGTGCGGGGCCTCCTCCCACCACCAGCGGTACCGCGCGATCGTCTCGCCGTAGGCGTGCAGCTGCGAGCGGACGAACAGGTTGAACATGTGCCCGCCCACGATCGTCGGCGTGCGGGCGAAGTCGGCGAACGCGACCGCGCGGAGGATGCCCTCGGTCTCGGTGACCACGTCGTCGTCGAGGAGCAGGACGTAGTCGCTGGCGCCGGCCGCCACCGTCTCGTCCATCGCCCGGGAGAAACCTCCGGATCCGCCCAGGTTGCCCTGCTCGATGACATGCAGCCTGGCGCCGAGCGCGTCGGCTGCCTCCGGGAAGCCCGCGTCGTCGCGCACCCGGTCGGTGCCCTGGTCGACGACGTAGACGGCGTCGACCACGTCCAGCACCTCGGGCGCGGCCGCCAGCGCGGCGAGCTGGTCCACGCAGAAGTTCGGACGGTTGAACGTGGTGATGCCGAGGCTCACCCGGCCCTGCCGGACGTCCCCCGCCGCTTCGAGATCCGCGCACCAGTCGGCCCGTTCGAGGAGTGCGTTGCCCTCGCCTGCCAGGACGTCCATCCAGTACCAGCCGCCGTCGATGAACGGGAGCAGCGGCAGCCGGAAAGTCTCCTCCCGGGAAAGGCCGGAGTCGAACCGCGCGGAGGCGACGCGCTGCACATGGCCCTTGGCGCTGGACCGGTACACGATGACGGTGCCCTGGCCGCGCATCCGGACCCGCAGCGTCACCTCCTCCACCCTCGTCCAGCGCCGCCAGTAGCTGGCGGGGAACGCGTTGAAGTAGGTGGCGAAGGAGGCACGCCGCCCGACGGGGACCACGACGCTGCGCCGCCCCACGGCCGCGGCGGGTCCCGCCTCCACCTCGGTCTCGGCGGCAAGGGCCTCGGCGCCCCGGGCGATCTCGCCCTCCACGTACAGCTTGAGGACGTCGAGGTCGCGGTCGACCGGCATCACGACGCGCTGCAGAACGCGCAGTCGGCGCGGGGTCTCGGCCTCGGCCGTCGCCGCGGCGGGTTCGCTCACTCGTCCACACCTCCGCTTATGAGACGCGAACCCTCGGCGAAATGGGGACGCAGTCTGTTGTCGACCATGCTGAGCGCGCTCGCGATCGCCATGTGCATGTCGAGGTACCGGTATGTGCCGAGCCGCCCGCCGAAGAGCACCCCGTGCTCGCCCTTCGCCAGATCGCGGTAGGCGAGCAGGCGGGCGCGGTCGGCGGCGGTGTTCACGGGGTAGTACGGCTCGTCCCCGCGTCCGGCGGCCCGCGAGTACTCCCGCATGATCACCGTCTTGTCGGACGGATGGCCGTCACGCTCGGGATGGAAGTGCCGGAACTCGTGGATCCGGGTGTAGGGGACGTCCTCGTCCGCGTAGTTCATCACCGGGGTGCCCTGGAAGTCGCCGGTCGGCTCGACGCTCAGCTCGAAGTCCAGCGTCCGCCAGCCCAGCTCGCCCTCGGCGTAGCCGAAGTAGCGGTCCAGCGGCCCGGTGTAGACGACGGGCACGTTGCCGACGATGTCGTCGCGCAGGTCGAGGAAGTCGGTGTTCAGCCGGACCTCGATGTTCGGGTGGTCGGCCATCCGCTCCAGCCAGGCGGTGTAGCCGTCGACCGGAAGCCCCTCGTGGACGTCGTTGAAGTACCGGTTGTCGAAGGTGTACCGCACCGGGAGCCGGGTGATGATCTCGGCGGGCAGGTCGCGGGGGTCGGTCTGCCACTGCTTGGCGGTGTAGCCGCGGATGAACGCCTCGTACAGGGGGCGCCCGATCAGCGAGATCGCCTTCTCCTCCAGGTTGGCCGGATCGGACACCTCGGCGGCCTGGCCGGCGATCAGCGCCCGCGCCTCGTCCGGGCTGAAGACCCGGCCGAAGAACGCGCAGATCGTGCCGAGATTGATCGGCATCGGGTACACCCGGCCCTTGAACGTCGAGTACACCTGGTGCCGGTAGCCCGTGAAGGCGGTGAACCGGTTGGCGTACTCCCACACCCGCTCGTTGGAGGTGTGGAACAGGTGCGCGCCGTAGCGGTGGATCTCGATGCCCGTCTCCGGCTCGGCCTCGCTGTAGGCGTTGCCGCCGATGTGGTCGCGCCGGTCGAGGACCAGTACGCGCAGGCCGAGCCCGGCCGCGCAGCGTTCGGCGACCGTGAGCCCGAAGAACCCGGAACCGGCCACCACGAGATCAACGTTCACTGGACGGTGTCCATCCCGTGCGGGGAGCAGAGGACCGGGCCGCACTACGGCACCGGCCGGTCGATACGTACGGATCGCGGCTAAGATACCGGGGATTTCATCGGCACCAAGGCAGGGCTCCCAAGGATCGCGGTGGTCTCGTCCACTCCTGGCCGCACGTCGCGCGGCACGCGCCCGGTGGTCTTCCTGCACGTCGGAGCCGCCAAGTCCGGGACGACGTTCCTCCAGCAGGTGCTGTGGCACAACCGCGCCCGGCTGCGCGAGCACGGCGTCCTGTACCCCGGTGCGGACTTCTCCGCCCATGTCAGGGCCGCCTTCGACCTGCGCCGGACGTTCTTCCGCGAGGCGTCCGACCCGAGGACGCGCGGCGCCTGGCGGGACCTGGTGGACGAGATCCGCGACTGGCCCGGCACCGCGATCATCTCGCAGGAGCTCCTCGCCCCGGCCCGGCCCGCCTACGTCCGGCAGGCCATGGCCGACCTCGATTTCGCCGACGTCCACGTGGTGTTCACCGCGCGCGACCTCGGCCGGCAGATCCCGGCGCACTGGCAGGAGGACGTCAAGAACCGGTTCACCACCTCGTTCACCGAGTTCGTGGCCGCCCTCCGGCGGCGCAACTGGCGGACGTTCGAGAGCGCGCGGCTGTTCTGGGGCCTCCAGGACCCGGTCGCGGTGCTCGGGCGCTGGGGAGCGGACCTGCCGCCCGAACGCGTCCACGTCGTCACGCTGCCCCGGCCCGGCGCACCGCGCGACCTGCTCTGGCGGCGATTCTGCGCGGCGACCGGGCTCGTCCCGGACGACTTCGACCTCTCCGGCACGTACGCCAACGCGTCGCTGGGCCTGACCGAGACCCAGTTCCTGCTCCAGCTCAACACGGCGCTCACCGAGCGGGTCGGCTGGCAGGTCTACAACGACGAGGTGAAGCTCTTCCTCGCGCAGCACGTGCTGGCCGGGCGGCCGGGTCCGGTCAGGATCGAGCTGCCCGCCGAGCACCTGCCGTGGGCGACCGAGCGGGCGATCGAGACGGTCGAGGACCTGCGCGCGGCCGGCTACCACGTGGTGGGCGACCTGTACGAGCTGATGCCGATGGCCGCATCCGGCCCCGCGCTCGGCACGGCACCCGCCCCCGATCCGGCCGACCCGCGCTGGACGGAGATGGCGGACGCGGGCCTCGACGCCATCGCCGCGCTGCTGCGGCGCGTCCAGCAGAGGCAGGAGCACGCCGCGTCCGTGTCCGGCGCCGACATGCCGGTCCGCGACCGGGTCGGGCTGCTGCGGCGCGAGTCCGCCGACCTGGTGGAGACCACCGGCCGGCTGGCGCGCGACGCCGCCCCGTTCATCGCGCGCGCCGCACGCGGCGCGCGCGAACGGTACCCGGCCGTACGCCGCCTCGGCGGCGCCTACCAGAGGGTGCAGGGCAGGGCGGCGCCGCCCGAGGCCGGAACAAGAACCGAGACGAGTACCGAGACGAGTGCGAGGTGAACGCGCGGATGGACGAGCGGCGGCCCGGCAAGCCTGCCAAGTCGGTATATCTGCACATCGGTGCGCCCGCCGCCGGAACGGCCTTCCTGCACCGGGCGCTGTGGGGCAACCGGCGGCGCCTGGCCGACGCCGGCGTCTGCTACCCGATCGCCGGGCCGCAGGAGCACTTCGGTGCCGTGATGGACCTGCGCGAGATGAGCTGGGGCGGCCGCCGCGACCCGAGCTGGGACGGCGCGTGGGAGCGGATGGCCGAGCGCGCCCGCGACTGGGACGGCCCGGCGGTCGTCTTCTCCCAGGGGCTGCTGGCGGGCGCGACCGAGCGGCAGGTCGAGCACGCGGTGGCGTCCCTGGAGCCGGCCGAGGTGCACGTGGTGTTCGCCACCCGCGACCTCGGCTGGCAGCTGATCCTCGACTGGCAGGAGCAGATCCGCCACGCGCACACCATCGCGTTCGAGCGTTTCGTCGACGACCTGGTCAAGCGGGGCATCGACGCGCCGGAACCGTACGGGGAGATGTTCTGGGGGCAGCACGATCCCGTGCGGGTGCTCGCCGCGTGGGAGACGGCGGTGCCGAAGGAGCGCGTCCACGTGCTGACGCTTCCGCCGCCCGGCGGCCCCGCCGGGGTGCTGTGGGACCGGTTCCGCGAGCTGACCGGGATCGGCGACGGCGTGTGCGACGTCGCAGGGATACCGGAGGACAAGCCGCTGTCGGCGGTCGATGCGGAGCTGCTGCGCCGGCTGAACGAGCGGATCGGCCTCGCACTGGGCGAGGACTACGAGCGCGTGGTCCGCGAGCACCTCGTCGATCGCGCCCGCGCCGCGGGCGACGGCCGGACACGGATGCGCCTGCCCGCGCGGCACGCGGACTGGGCGGCGGCGCGGACGCGGGAGATCGCCGCGTCGCTGCGCGCCTCCGGCTATGCCGTGGCCGGCGACCTCGCCGAGCTGACCACCTCCCGCGAGCCCGGGCTCGGCCTCCTTCCGGGCGACGTCCCGGACGAGCTGATCGCGACCGCGTCCGTCGGGGTCGTGGCGCACCTGCTGGCGGAGCTGGCGGCGGCCGACGAGCGCATCGGGCTCGCACACCTGCACAGCGAGCTGGCCGGCGTCCGGGAGAACCTGCGGGAGCTCATCGAGACCGCCGCCGATCCGTCCCCGGCCCTGCAGCGCGCCGCCCGCCGCGCGACCGGCAGGCGCGGCCGGTGACGCCCGGTCCGGGCCCGGTCGCGGCGGTGGTCGTCACCCACGACCGGCGAGACCTTCTCGGCGAGGCCCTGTCCGCGCTCGCCGCCCAGCGGCGCCCGCCGGACCGGACCATCGTGGTCGACAACGCCTCGTCCGACGGCACCGCCGCGATGGTCGCGGAGCACTTCCCGGACGCCGACCTGCTGGTGCTGCCCCGCAACACCGGCGGGGCGGGCGGGTTCAGCGCCGGGCTGGCCCGCGCCCTGAGCGGCGGCGCGGGGCTGGTCTGGCTGCTGGACGACGACACGGTGCCGCACCCCGAGGCGCTCGGCGAACTGCTCGCGGCCCGCGCGAGGGCCACCGCGGACGACGGCCCGCCCGCGCTGGTCGCGAGCCGCGTCGTGTGGACCGACGGCCGCGACCATCCGATGAACACGCCGCGCCGCAAGCCCCGCGCCACGGCCGCCGAGTCCCGCATCGCGGCCTCGGCCGGCTGCGTCCCGATCCGCTCGGCGTCGTTCGTCTCCGTGCTGGTCGACGCGGCCGCCGTGCGGGAGCGCGGGCTGCCGGTCGCCCACTACTTCCTGTGGAACGACGACTTCGAGTTCACCACCCGGCTGCTGCGCGGCCGGCGCGGCCTGCTCTGCCCGGACAGCGTCGTCGTGCACAAGACGCGCGGCTTCGGCGGCGCGGACGCCGACCCCGGCGACCGCTTCTTCTTCGAGGTCCGCAACAAGATCTGGCTGTTCACCGGCAGCCGGGGCCTGGCACCGGCCGAACGCGCCCTGTACGCCGGTTCCACCCTGCGGCGCTGGGCCCGCACCTTCGCGGGATCATCGGACCGGACGGTCCTGCGCCGCGCCATGCTCCGCGGGCTCAAGGACGGGTTCACCAGCCGCCCGCAACCCACCCCAGCGCTGCTGCGCGAAATCGGAGTCGAGGTCCCCCGGCATGACGGCGACGCCCCATGAGACGGAACGGCACGCCCGACCGGCCGGCCGGCGAAGCACCCGGGCCGGCCCCTACCGGACGTCGAGGTAGTCGACCTGTCCTTGGCCCTGCCCGCCGAGGCGGCGCAGGCTGAGGGTGTTCCACCCGGCGGCCAGCTCCACCTCCGCCGAGACGGACGCCCAGCCCGCGCCGCTCGTCGGGCGGAGGCGCAGGGACGTCGCGACGGTCCCGTTCGCGAAGAACTCCAGATACGAGTCGGTCCCGGAGCGGTTCGCGTACTGGGTCCGGACCGTGTACTTTCCTGCGGCGGGTGCGAAGACCGGGACGTCCACCCGGCAGCCGTCCTGGGCGAACGGGCCGATGGCCCGCCCGCCGGAGGCGCGCGGGCGCGCCAGCTGGGAGACGCAGCCGTTCAGCCGCCCGCGCTCCGCCTCGTAGCGGACGGGCACCCCGCGCACGGCGGGGCGTGCACCGTCCCAGCCGAGCCGGGCGACGTACATGCCGCGGGTCACCCGGGAGCCGCCGTGGCGGTCCAGGATGCCGTGGAAGACCAGGTAGTCGCCCGTCTCGTCGCTGAGGACGTCGGCGCTGCCCGGCCCGTCGACCTGCCCGCCGTACTGTCCGGTCGACTGGATCGGCCCGCCCTTCCGGTACGGCCCCTCGATGCTGGACGCCACCGCGTACCGGGTCTGGTAGTTCGACTGGAAGTACCAGCCCGCCGCGTAGAGCAGCACGTAGGAGTCGCCGCGGCGGACGAGGTCGGGCGCCTCCACCAGGACGGGCTCGTCCGCGGCGCGGCCCATGATGCGCTTCGGCGGGCCCGCTAGGCGCAGCCCGTCCGGGCTCATCCTGACCAGGTAGATCGCCGCGGTCCGGCGCTCGTCGCTCTTGTAGAGCAGGTAGCGCGTCCCGTCCTTCTCGATGTAGGACGCCGGGTCGATGGCGCCGCCCAGGTCCAGCGGGCACACCAGCGGATCGCCCTCCAGCGGGACGAACGGGCCGGCCGGCGAGGAGGCGGTCGCCACCCCGATGCACTGCTGGTCGCCGTCCTTGCGGCGGGCGGAGAAGTACAGCACGTAGGACCGGGACCCGCCCTGCGGCGGGACGACCTCGGGCGCCCACGTCCAGCCCTCGGCGGCCCACGCGGGGAGCCGCGCGAGGCCGTCGCCGGGCGAGGGGGTCCACGGCCCGGTCGGGGTCGGAGCGGTCGCGACGGGCATCGTCGCGTCGGCGTTGTTGGTGCCGTAGGCGAAGTACGTCCCGGCGGCCTTGATGACGGTCGGGTCGGCGAACGACCCGGCGATCACCGGCTTGACCGGCGAGTAGCCGGGCGGGTCGATCGGAACCGGGGATCCGGCGGGACTCGGCAGCGGCGGCTTCGGCGACGGGCGCGCGGCCGTCGCGTCGGACGAGGGCAGGCAGGACACGGCCAGCCCGATGACCAGCGCGATCACGGCGCTGATCGCGGCCCCGGCCAGCAGCGGCAGCAGGGGCGCGAGCGCCTGCAGGTCCCCGCCAGGTCTCCTCATCCCATCCGGCATCATGCCAACAGACCGGAGGCACGGCGAACCGCCCGGAGTACGCGCGATGTCGTCCAGATCGTTACGCTGGCCCGGGCGACCGCATCGTGGAAGGGAAGACGTTGACCCGACACCGGCGGCTGGCGGCCGTCCTGTGCGTGCTCGCCCTCCTCGCACTGAGCGGTTGCAGCCTCCAGCCGGGAGGGCGCGCCGACGACGCGAAGGGCGGCGGGAAGGGAAAGTCCGGCACGGCCGCGAAGAAGCCGAACATCGTCTTCGTCCTCACCGACGACCTGTCCTCGGACCTGGTCGCGCACATGCCGCAGGTGCTGCAGATGCAGCGGGACGGGCTCACCTTCGACAACTTCATCGTGGCGGACTCGCTGTGCTGCACCTCGCGCGCCACGATCTTCACCGGCCGGTACCCGCACAACACCGGGGTCCGGACGAACTTCCCGCCCCTCGGCGGCTACCAGGTCTTCAAGGACAACGGCGGCGAGCAGGCGTCCTTCGCGCCGTTCCTGCAGAAGGCCGGCTACCGCACCGCGCTGCTCGGCAAGTACATGAACGGCTACCAGCCCGGCGACACCCAGGGCGGGACGAAGCCGTACGTCCCGCCGGGCTGGACCGAGTGGTACGTCAACGGCAACGGCTACCCCGAGTACAACTACAACCTGAACGAGAACGGCCGGCTCGTCCACTACGGCTCCAAGCCGGAGGACTACCTCACCGACGTGCTGGCGAACAAGGGCGTGGACTTCATCAACCGGTCCCGGGGGTCGGCGCAGCCGTTCTTCATCGAGATCGCGACGTTCGCGCCGCACGGGCCGTTCGTGCCCGCGCCGAGGCACGCCGGGAAGTTCCCCGAGCTGCGGGCGCCGCGGCCGCCGTCCTTCAACGAGGCGGACGTCCGCGACAAGCCGTCCTGGCTGCGGTCGCACCCGAAACTGCGCAAGCCCGGGATCCTGCGGATCGACGAGGGCTTCCGCAACCGGGTCCGGATGGTCCAGGCGGTGGACGAGATGCTCGGCCGGATCCGGACAACACTGAAGGAACTGGACATCGACCGCGACACCTACGTCGTGTTCGGCTCCGACAACGGCTTCCACCTGGGCGAGCACCGGCTCGCCGGCGGCAAGATGACCGCCTTCGACACCGACGTCCGGGTGCCGTTCGTCTTCACCGGGCCCGGTGTCCCGCCCGGCCGCAAGGTCGCGCAGATCGCGCAGAACACCGACCTCGCCCCCACCTTCCAGGAACTCGCCGGCCTGCGCCCTGCCGCCGCGACGGACGGCCGGTCGCTCGCCCCGTTCCTGCGCGGCGGCACCCCGCCGGACTGGCGCGAGACCGCGCTCATCGAGCACGTCAAGCCGGCGCCGTCCCCGGAGGACCCCGACCGGCAGGACTCGGCGCCCGGCGCGCCGACGACCTACAACGCGCTCCGCACGAACGACATGCTCTACGTCGAGTACGCCGACGGGGAACGCGAGTACTACGACCGCACCCGCGACCCCCACGAGCTGAGCAACATCGCCGGGACGCTGCCGGAGCAGCGGCGGCGGCACCTGTCCGATCTGCTGTACGCGCTGACGCACTGCGCGGGCGCCAAATGCACCGACGCGGGCCGGAGCCGGTGAGGGCTCGCGTCCCTTATGCGCCGCTATCATCGCTGACGATTGCGGCGACTCGGTGCGATGTGCACCGTGAGCCGGATACAGGGTGAGCCGATGCGGGGAGAGCGGGCGTGACTCCAACGGGAAAGCCGGACGACGACCACGAGGCGGAGCGTCCCGGCTCGGGCGAGCCGGCCCAGGTCCCGCCGCCGCCGCGTTGGCTGGACGACCAGGGCGGCCCCTCCGGCCCGCTGCTTCCGACGGACGGGCCGGCGCAGCAGCTCCCTGCCGAGCCGCCGGCGCCCGAGCCGCCCGCGGTGGAGCAGCCCGCGGCCGACGACTCCGGTGCGGACGGCGCGGAGGCCGACCTGGCCGACCGCACCATGCTCGAGTTCAGGTTCGAGCGCGACGACGCAGGGCCCGCCGCGGAGGCTCCCGCGGCCGGCGGTCCGGCCGCGATCCCGGCGCCACCGCCGTTCCCGTACGCGCAGGAGATGCCCGACGCGACGCAGGTGCAGCCCCACCCGGCACCCGCGCAGCCGCCCGCACCCCAACTCCCCGCGCCGCAGGCGCCCGCACCTCAGCCACCCGCACCTCAGCCACCCGCACCTCAGCCGCCGGTATCCCAACC
>NZ_SMJW01000162.1 GCF_004348335.1 Actinomadura bangladeshensis
CCCACGCCCCGCCCGTTTACAGCGTGAGGGAGGGCTTGAGCTGCTGGAGGCGGGCGAGGAGGCCGTTGACGAAGCGGGGGGACTCGTCGGTGGACAGCTCGGTCGCGAGGCCGACCGCCTCGCTGACCGCGACGCCGTCCGGGACGTCGTCCACCCACAGCAGCTCGAACGCGCCCATCCGCAGGATGTTGCGGTCGACGGCCGGCATCCGCTCCAGCGTCCAGCCGGTCGCGTAGGTGGAGATCAGCTCGTCGATGCGCTCCCGGTGCTCCTGGACGCCCTCGATGAGCCGGACGGCGTGCGGGAACTCGGCCAGCTCGTCCTGGTTCGGACGGCCCCGCGCCGCGAGCACCGCCGCCGGCTCCTCCTCCCGCAGCTCGGCCGCGAACAGGATGTCGAGCGCGAGTTTCCTGGCCTTGGTGCGTGCCGCCATCTCAGGCGCGGCCGAGGTACTCGCCGGAGCGGGTGTCGACCTTGACCTTCTCGCCGGTGGTGATGAACAGCGGCACCTGGATCTGGGCGCCGGTCTCCACGGTGGCAGGCTTGCTGCCGCCGGTGGAGCGGTCGCCCTGCAGGCCGGGCTCGGTCTCGGTGATCTCCAGCACGACGGCGGCGGGCAGCTCGACGTACAGCGGGTTGTCGTTGTTGAAGGCGATCACCGCGTTCTGCTCGGGGAGCAGGTAGTCGGCGGCGTCGCCGACCACGGCCGCCGGGATGTGCGGCTGGTCGTAGGTCTCGGTGTCCATGAAGACGAAGTCCTCGCCCTCGCGGTAGAGGTACTGCATCTCGCGCTTGTCGACGCTCGCCACTTCGACCTTGGTGCCGGCGTTGAAGGTCTTGTCGACGACCTTCCCGGACAGCACGTTCTTGATCTTGGTGCGGACGAACGCGCCGCCCTTGCCTGGCTTGACGTGCTGGAACTCCAGGACGGTCCACAGCTGGCCGTCGAGGTTCAGCGTCATGCCGTTCTTCAGGTCGTTCGTCGTCGCCACTGGCTGTTCTCCCGGTCGCGGGCCCGCGCGCCTACAGGACGAGCAGGTCCTTGGTCGTTGTGGTGAGGAGCTCCGGGCCGTCCGCGCGGACCACGAACGTGTCCTCGATGCGGACGCCGCCCCGGCCGGTGAGGTAGACCCCAGGCTCCGCTGTGATCGGAACTCGATCCATCAGCTTACCGGTCTCCTCGTACCCCATGAGCGGCGCTTCGTGGATCTCCAGCCCGACGCCGTGCCCGAGCCCGTGCGGGAAGGCCTCGCCGTGCCCCGCCGCCTTGATGATCTCGCGGGCGGCGGCGTCGACCGCCTTGGTGTCCGCGCCGGGCACGGCGGCCTCCAGCGCGGCCCGCTGCGCCCGGTGGACGAGGTCGTACAGGTCGCGCTGCCAGCCGGCGGGCTCGCCGATCGCGGCGGTGCGGGTCATGTCGGCGTGGTAGCCGCCGTACAGGGCGCCGAAGTCCATGGTGACGAGGTCGCCGGCCTGGAGCTCGCGGCCGCCGGGGTGGTGGTGCGGGACGGCGCCGTTCGGGCCGGAGGCGATGATCGACTCGAACGCGGGCCGCTCGGCGCCGAAGTCCACCATGGCGCGTTCGAGCGCGATCGCCACGGCCCGCTCGGTGACGCCGGCGCGGATCTCGGGGAGGACGGCCTCGAACGCCCGGTCGGTGATCGCGCACGCCTCGCGCAGCAGCGCGATCTCCTCCTCGTCCTTGACCATGCGCAGTTCCTCGACGGGGCGGCCGAGCGGTGCGAGCTCGATCGGGCGGTCGAGTCCGGCGGCCTGCTCGGCGAGTGCGGTGTGCTGCTCGACGGTCAGGTCGTGGGCCTCGAAGCCGAGCCGGGCGCGGCGCTCCTCGGCGGCCCGCGCAAGCAGCGCGGCCGCGACCCGGCGGTCGACGACCAGGGGCAGCTCCGGGCAGACCTCGGCGGCCATGCCGGCGTACCGGCCGTCGGTCGCGAGGACGGCCCCGCCGTCGGCCGCGACGAGCAGCGCCGCGCGGGAGCTGTCCAGGCCGGTCAGGTAGCGGACGTTGACGAGCCGGGTCACCAGCAGCGCGCCGGCGTCCCGCTCGGCGACGAGCGCGGCGAGCCGGGCGCGCCGGGCGGTATGCGTCTCCCCCATGTCCAGGACTCTAGATGATCGCCGGGACGGGGCGGGAGGCCGTCTCGACGCGGTCACAAAACATGAAGAACCCTCGACTTCGGCTTGAGGGCGGGCCTAGCGTGAGCTGCCGTGTGACCCTTCGTCCCCCCGCATGGACGTCCCCAGGAGGGATTCCCCTTGACCCGAGTCAGCCGCCGCAGACTGCTCGGCACGGGCGCGCTCACCGCCGCCGGAGCCGTCGCCTCCGCCGCCGCGGCGCCGTCCGCCGCCGCCCGCACCGCGCCGCTCAGCACCGACGTGGTGATCGTCGGGGCCGGCCTGTCCGGCCTGGCCGCCGCCCGCGACCTGGTCGCCGCCGGCCGGTCCGTGCTCGTCCTGGAGGCCCGGGACCGGCCCGGCGGGCGCGTGTACGGGCTGCCGCTCGGCGACGGCACCACCAGCGAGGGCGGCGCCGAGTTCATCGGCCCGACGCAGGACCGGATCGCGGTGCTCGCGAAGGACATGGGCGTCGAGACCTTCAAGACCTACAACGAGGGCAAGAACGTCTACTACCGCAACGGCAAGCGGTCCCTGTACGCCACCGACGGGCTGCTCGGCGCGGTCCCGCCGGACTGGGGCGTGATCGACCTGGAGCTGGCGCTGGTCAAGCTCGGCAACATGATCAAGGAGGTGCCGGTCGGCGAGCCGTGGAGGGCGGCGAAGGCCGAGGAGTGGGACGCCCAGACGTTCTACACCTGGTCGCGGTCCAACTCGCTGAGCAGCGGCGCGCGGTTCCTGATGGACGCGTTCGCCTCCTCGACGCTGTCGATGCGCTCGCAGGAGGTCTCGCTGCTCTACCTGCTGAACTACGCGGCCTCGGCGGGCAACGAGAGCACCCCGGGGACGGTCGACCGGCTGATCAACACCAAGGACGGCGCGCAGGAGTCCCGGTTCGTGGGCGGCTCGCAGGAGGTGCCCGTCCGGCTGGCGGCGCGGCTCGGCGACATCATCCGCTACAACACGCCCGTGCGGTCGATCGAGACCGGCTCCGGCGGCGTCACCGTCACCGCGGACGGGCTCACCGTGACGGCCGGGCGGGTCGTCGTCGCGATGTCCCCCGCGATCGCCAACAAGATCGACTACTCGCCGGCGCTGCCCGCGAGCCGCGCGCAGCTGATGCAGCGCTACCCGATGGGCTCGATCGCCAAGTTCGTCGGCGTCTACGACACCCCGTTCTGGCGGGCGGACGGCCTGACCGGGCAGGCGGTCGCCGACAGCGGCGCGATCGACGCGACGTTCGACAACAGCCCGCCGGACGGGTCGCGCGGCATCCTGATGGGGTTCATGAACCAGGCGAACATCCGCAAGCTGGACGGCGCGTCGGCGGACGAGGTCAGGGCCGCGGGCCTCGCCTCGTTCACCACGCTGTTCGGCGACAAGGCCGCCGACCCGAGGATCACGGCGTTCCAGCGCTGGGACAACGAGATGTGGAGCGGCGGCGGCCCGGTCGGCATCGCCCCGCCCGGCGCGCTGACCGCGTTCGGCCCGGCGCTGCGGGCCCCGTGCGGGCCGATCCACTGGGCGGGCACCGAGACGTCCGACTACTGGACGGGCTACATGGACGGCGCCGTCCGCTCCGGCGAACGCGTCGCCCGGGAGGTCCACGCAGCCCTCTGACCGTTGACCTGCGGCGTGTTGTTGTTATGAGGGCGCTCATAACAACAACACGCCGCAGGTGAACGGGGCTCGGTCACAGGTCGGCGGCCATCTCCTTGACCTTCTCGATCAGGGCCAGGCGGCTCTTGTGGTCGCCGGCGATCGGGGCGACGTTCAGCGTCGTGACGCCGGACTCCTTCATCGCGGCGAGCCGCTCGCGGACGTGCCCCTCGGAGCCGATGAGGGACATCTTCTCCAGCAGCTCCTGCGGGACCTTCGCGGCGGCCTCGTCCTTCTTGCCGTCCAGGTACAGGTCCTGGATCTCCTCGGCCTCCTTCTCGAAGCCGTAGCGGCGGGCGAGGTCGTTGTAGAAGTTCTTGCCCCTGGCGCCCATGCCGCCGATGTAGAGCGCCGCCATGGGGCGGCCGAACTCCAGGAAGCCCTGCACGTCGTCGCCGATGGCGAGCGGCGCCTGGCCGACCACGTCCAGCTCGCCGAGGGCCGGGTCGCGCTTGGCCTTGCCCGCGGCGAGGGAGGCGCCCCACACGTCCGCGGCCTTCTCCGGCATGTAGAAGATCGGCTCCCAGCCGTTGGCGATCTCGGCGGTCTGCTCGACGTTCTTCGGGCCGATCGCGGCGACCAGGATCGGGATGTCGGCCCGCACCGGGTGGTTGATCAGCTTCAGCGGCTTGCCGAGGCCGGTGCCCTGGTCGGCGGGCAGCGGCAGCGTGTAGTACTTGCCGTCGTACTGCAGCCGCTCGCGGCGCCACACCTTGCGGCAGATCTCGATGACCTCGCGGGTGCGGCCGAGCGGCGCCGTGTACGGGACGCCGTGGAAGCCCTCGATGACCTGCGGGCCGGACGCGCCGATGCCGAGCGTGAACCGCCCGTCCGACACATAGTCCAGGCCGGCGGCGGTCTGCGCCGTCGCGGTGGGCGTGCGGGAGTAGATGTTGAGGATGCCGGAGGCGATCTCCAGCCGCTCGGTCTTCGCCGCGATGTAGCCCATCTGGCTCACCGCGTCGAAGCTGTAGGCCTCCGCGATGTAGACGATGTCGAGCCCGGCCTTCTCGTAGTCGGCGAGCTCCTCGACGGTCTCCTTGAAACCGCCCGAGTAGCTGAGCGCCATCCCGATGCGCATCGGCGTCCTCTCCCTAACCGAATCCGATTCCAGTCGAACGTAACCTACTCGCCGCCCCGGCGTCAGGACAGGGCGGGACCGTGCAGCGCGTCCAGCACCGGCCGGTACAGGTCCGCGCGGATCTTGGCGACCGTCCCGCCGTTCTTGCCCGCCAGCGAGGCGGCCAGCTCGACGGCGGCCGGCAGCACCTCGTCCTCGGCCGCGGTCCGCTGGACGATCCCCGCCCGCAGCGCCTGCTCGGCCGTGTACCGGCGGCCGGTGAGCACGGCCTCGTGCGCGGTCGCCCTCGGCAGCCGCTCCTTGATCAGCAGGTTCATCCCGGGCGTGAAGCTCATGCCGAGGTCGACCTCGGGCAGGCAGAAGTAGCCGCGGTCGGTCCGCATGACGGCGTGGTCGTGGCAGAGCGCGAGCATCCCGCCGCCGGCGAACGCGTGCCCGTTCAGCGCCGCGACCGTGGGCATCGGCAGCTCCAGGACGCGCGCGAACAGCCCGTGGACGCGCCGCAGGTACTCCTCGAACTTGTCCTGGTTCGCGCCGAGCCAGTCGAGGTCGAGGCCGTTGGAGTAGAACTTGCCGGTGCCGACGGTGACGAGCGCGCCCGGCCCGTCGTTCTTCGCCACGCCGTCGAGCGCACCCTCGACCGCGCCGAGGAAGTCGGGGCTGAACCGGTTCTCACCGGCGTCGTACCGCAGGACGTACACGTCTCCGTCGCGCTGGAGGTCGATCACGTGGCTCTCCTTCATCCGTGCCCTCACCCTCCTCTATGACGCCCGTCATGGGCAACGCGAGCACCCTATGATGAATGTCATAATCGAGCCATGGGGACGGACAGCCGGGAACGCATGGTGCGCAGCGCCGCCTACCTCTTCCGCGAGCGCGGCTACAGCGGCACCGGGTTCCGCGACGTCATCGCGCACAGCGGCGCCCCGCGCGGGTCGATCTACCACCATTTCCCCGGCGGCAAGGTGCAACTCGCGGAGGAGGCCGTCCGCTACGCCGGCGACTTCCTCAACGCGGGCATCCTCGCCGCCACCGAGGGCGGCGACGCCGCCTCCGCGGTGGACGCGTTCGTCGGCTGGTGGCGGCAGGTACTGGTCAAGAGCGAGTTCCGGGCGGGCTGCCCGGTCCTCGCCGTCACCGTCGAATCCCAGGAGGACGCCCCGCAGCTCGCGGCGGCGGCCGCGGCGGTGTTCGGCCGCTGGCAGGACACCCTCGCCACCGGGCTCGGCAATGCCGGCGTCCCCGACGATCGCGCCGCGCGCCTGGCCCGCCTCATCGTCGCCGCCGTCGAGGGCGCCACCGTCCTGTGCCGCGCCCACCGCGACGTGGCCCCCCTGGACGACATCGTCGCCGAGCTGAAGGACATCACCCGCCGGGCGGTCGGGAACGCCTAGGACCCGCGCCTAGGACCTGCGCCTAGGACACGGACTCCTCGGCGAGGAGCTCGGCGACCGCCTGCAGCGCCAGGACGTAGGACATGGGGCCGAAGCCGGCGATGGTGCCGGTCGCGACGCCCGCGACGACGGAGGTGTGCCGGAACTCCTCGCGCGTGGCGGGGTTCGTGATGTGGACCTCGATGAGCGGGGCGGTCCGCTGGGCCAGCGCGTCGCGGAGGCTGTAGGAGTAGTGGGTGAACGCGGCCGGGTTCAGCACGATCGGGACGCGCTCGTCGGCGGCCTCGTGCACCCAGTGCACCAGCTCGGCCTCGTCGTCGGTCTGCCGGACCTCCACCCTCAGGTCGAGGCGGCGGCCGGTGTCGCGGCAGAGGGCGGCGAGGTCGTCGAAGCTGGTCGTCCCGTACGTGTCGGGCTCCCGGACGCCGAGGCGCCGCAGGTTGGGCCCGTTGAGGACGAGCACGCGGTTCGTCATGGGGTGAGCTCCCGGTAGGCGGCGGCGAGCAGGTCCTCGTCCGGGCCTTCGAGGCGGCCCGGTGACGCGATGCCGTCCAGGACGACGAAGCGGAGCGTCTTGCCGCGCGACTTCTTGTCGATGGCCATCGTGGCGCGCAGGCCGGGCCAGTCGGCGGCGTAGGAGACCGGCAGGCCGACCGAGGCGAGGACGTCGCGGTGCCGCTGGACGATCTCGGCGGGCAGCCGCCCGGCGAGGCGGGCCAGTTCGGCCGCGTACACCATGCCGATGGCGACGGCGTGGCCGTGCCGGAACTCGTAGTCCTCGGCCTTCTCGATGGCGTGCGCGAGGGTGTGGCCGTAGTTGAGGATCTCCCGGAGGCCGCTCTCCCTGAGGTCTGCGGAGACGACGCGGGCCTTGACCCGGATCGCCCGCTCGACCAGCTCCCGGGTGTGCGGCCCGTCCGGGGACGCGGCGCCCTTCGGGTCGTCCTCGACCAGGTCCAGGATGGCGGGGTCGGCGATGAAGCCGGCCTTGATGATCTCGGCGAGGCCGCTGATGTAGTCCTCGTGCGGCATCGTCACCAGCGTGGTCAGGTCGCACAGGACCCCGGCGGGCGGGTGGAACGCGCCGACGAGGTTCTTGCCCTCGGGGACGTTGATGCCGGTCTTGCCGCCGACCGCCGCGTCCACCATGCCGAGCAGCGTCGTCGGGACGAGCACCGCGCGGACGCCGCGCAGCCACGAGGCCGCCGCGAACCCGGCGAGGTCGGTGGTGGCGCCGCCGCCGACGCCGACGACGACGTCCGTGCGGGTCATGCCGGACCGGGCGAACGACGACCAGAGCCCGGCGAGCACGCCGACCTCCTTGGCGGCCTCGCCGTCGGGGACGGGCAGCGCGCGGACGGTGTACCCGGCCTGTTCGAGCGCGCCGCAGACGGGGCGGGCGATCTCCGGGAGGCCCTCGGCGTGGACGACGGCGACGGTGCGGGCGCGGTCGCCGACCATGGCGGGCAGCTCGCCGAGGACGCCCGCGCCGATGACGACGTCGTACGGGGCGGCCCCGTCCACCCGGACCCTGGCGTGCGTCACGCGTCCGCGTCCAGGGCCTTGACGATCTCCTCCACGATGTCGGCGGGGTCGCGGCCGTCGGTGTCGACGCCGATCGTGCCGAGGCGCTCGTAGATCGGCAGGCGCTCCGCCAGGAGCTTGCGCATCTGGCTGCGCGGGTTCAGCACGAGCAGCGGCCGCGCGGAGTTGAGGCCGACCCGCTTGATCGCCTCGGCGAGGCCGGCCTTCAGGTAGACGACCGTGTGGCCGGCGAGCAGTTCCTGCGTCTCGGCGGCGAGGACGGCGCCGCCGCCGAGGGCGACGACGCCCTCGTGCTCGGCGAGGGCCGCGGCGACGGCGGCGCGCTCCAGCTCGCGGAAGCGCTCCTCGCCGTCGTCGATGAAGATCTCGCCGATCGGCTTGCCCGCGGCGGCCTCGACGTCGGCGTCGGTGTCGCGCAGCGCGACGCCGAGCCGCTCGGCGAGCGCGCCGCCGACGGTGGTCTTGCCCGAGCCGGGCGGGCCGATGATGACTGCCTTCGGTCGCATGGTCCCCTTCACTTGATCGTCAGGGAGGACAGGTATCCGCGCAGGTTGCGCGCGGTCTCCTCGGCGGAGTCGCCACCGAACTTCTCCAGCGCGGCGTCGGCGAGGACGAGCGCCGCCATCGCCTCGGCCACGACCCCGGCGGCGGGCACGGCGGTGACGTCGCTGCGCTGGTTGATCGCCTTGGCGGGCTCGCCGGTCTTCACGTCGATGGTGTCGAGCCGGCGCGGGACGGTCGAGATCGGCTTCATCGCGGCCCGCACCCGCAGCACCTCGCCGGTCGTCATGCCGCCCTCGACGCCGCCGGCCCGGTTCGTCCGGCGGCGGACGCCCTCGGGCGTGCCGTCGATCTCGTCGTGCGCCCGCGAGCCGGGCCGCCGCGCGGTGGTGAACCCGTCGCCGAGCTCGACTCCCTTGATCGCCTGGATGCCCATGAGGACGCCGGCGAGCCGCGCGTCGAGCCGCCGGTCCCAGTGGACGTGGCTGCCGAGGCCGGGCGGCAGCCCGTAGGCGAGGACCTCCACGACGCCGCCGAGCGTGTCGCCGGCCTTCTTGGTCTCGTCGATGTGCGCGACCATCGCGGCGGACGCCGCCTCGTCGAAGCACCGGACGGGGCTCTCGTCCACCCGCGCGAGGTCGCCGGGCCCGGGCAGGACGCCGTCGGGCGCCGCCACCTCGCCGAGCGCGATCACGTGGCTGAGGACGTCCACGCCGAGGGCCTGGCTCAGGAACGCCTTGGCGACGGTGCCGAGCGCGACCCGCGCGGCGGTCTCCCGGGCGCTGGCCCGCTCCAGCACGGGGCGCGCGTCGTCGAACCCGTACTTCTGCATGCCGACGAGGTCGGCGTGGCCGGGCCGCGGCTGCGACAGCGGCGCGTTGCGCGCCTGAGCGGCGAGGACGTCGGCGTCGACGGGGTCGGCCGACATGACCGTCTCCCATTTCGGCCACTCGGTGTTGCCGACCTCGATCGCGACCGGCCCGCCGAGCGTCACCCCGTGCCGGACGCCGCCGAGGATCCGCACCTCGTCCTGCTCGAACTTCATCCGGGCGCCCCGCCCGTGCCCGAGCCGCCGGCGGCGCAGTTCCTCGGCGATGTCCCCCGAGGTCACGCGCACGCCGGCCGGCAGCCCCTCCACGATCGCGGTCAGGGCCGGGCCGTGGGACTCCCCCGCGGTCAACCAGCGCAGCATGACCACGATCCTATTGACTCCGCGCGCCCGCCCGTGACCGCGTCCACCATCTGAGAGGCTCGTCACCGGAGACGGGGCGAGTCACCGGAGGTGCGTGATGAGGAGGGCGCTGCTGGCGCAGGCGCGGGCGTCCGCTGAGCTGGGGTCGCCGATGTACGCGGAGCTGCTCCTGCGGGCCGCGGACGACCCGGGCGGGGCGGTCGCCGGCGTGCTCGGGGAGCACACCCGCCCCGGCTACATCCTGGGCATGCTCGGGACGGTGCACCGCATCGTCCTGGAGGGGCGGGCCCCCGAACTGGCCGCGTACTACCCGACGGCGGGCGGGACGGAGGATCCGCTGCGGGCCTGGCCCGCGTTCCGGGACGTCCTGGCCGAGCACGCGGCGGAGATCCGGGCGGGGCTCACCGCCCCGCCGCAGACCAACGAGGTCGGGCGGGCCGCGCCGCTCGTCGGCGGCCTGCTCGCGGTCGCCGAGGCCACCGGGCTTCCGATCCGGCTGCTGGAGATCGGCGCGAGCGCGGGCCTGAACCTGCGCGCCGACCACTTCCGGTTCCTGTACGAGGGCGGCGCGTACGGGCCCGAGTCGCCGGTCGTCCTGCCGGACGCCTGGCGGGGCCTCCCGCCGGTGGACGCGCCGCTCACGATCATCGAGCGCGGCGGATGCGATCCGAGCCCCCTGGATCCGGCATCGCCCGATGCCCGGCGGCGGCTCCTGTCGTACGTGTGGCCCGACCAGGCCGAGCGGGTCGCGCGGCTGCGCGCGGCGTTCGAGGTGGCGGCGCGGGTCCCGGCGGCGGTCGTCCGGGCGGGCGCGGCGGACTTCCTCGACGGGCTCGCTCCCCGGCAGGGCGCCGCCACCGTGGTGTGGCACTCGACGATGCGCGCCTACCTGTCCGCGGACGAGGCGGCGCGCGTCGACCGGCACATCGAGGACGCCGGCGCGGCGGCCGCGCAGGAGGCTCCCGTGGCCCACCTGTCGTTCGAGGGGCGCGACGCCTCCCGGCTCGACGCCGTCCAGGTAGTGGCGCTGCGCCTGTGGCCGGGCGGCGAGCGCGCGGTCCTCGGCGAGGGCCCGTCGCACGGCCTCCCGACGACCTGGCGCTGACCGGTTCAGGCGATCTCGCGCCAGTCGAGGACGGGGGCGGCCACGTCCCTGATGGCGGCGAGGAGGCCGAGCCGGTTGGCGCGGACGTCCGGGTCCTCGTCCATGACCATCACGTCGTCGAAGAACGCGTCGATGGGCGCGACGAGGGCGGACGCGGCCCCGGCGAACTCCGGCAGCGACGGCCGGGCGGTCAGCTCGGCCGTGGCGCGGGTGAACGCCTCGTGCAGGTTCCGCTCGGCTGGCTCGGTGAAGCGGGCGGGGTCGTACCCGGCCTCGGCGGTGCCGGGCACGATGCGCAGGACGCGCTGCAGCGCCGCCGTGAGCCGCTCGAACCCGGGCGAGCCGAGCAGCTCCGCCAGGTCGTCGGCGGCCCGCGCGGCGTGCGCGGGCGTTCCCGCGAGCGGCAGGACGGCCCGGACGATGTGCACCGGCCGCCCCTCGTCCAGGAGGTTCTGCTCCAGGCGCCGGGCGATGAACCGCTCGGCCTCGGCGAGGGCGTCGGGGGCGACGGCGACGGGCTGGTGCCGGGCGGCGAGGGCGAGGCCGTCCCCGACCGTGACCGGCGCGAGGCGCGGGACGTCCCGCAGGATCGCGGTCAGCGCGAGCGCCGCGCGGCGCAGGCCGAACGGGTCGGAGCTGCCCGTCGGCGCCGACCCGACGGCGAACAGCCCGGCGAGCAGGTCGAGCCGGTCGGCGGCGGCGAGGACGGCGCCGGCGGCCGTGGCGGGCGGCGCGTCCCCGGCGGCGCGGGGCAGCTCCATCTCGTACAGGGCCTGCGCGACGGCCTCGTCCTCGCCGGCGCGGCGGGCGTACTCGCGGGCCATCGTCCCGGCGAGGCCCGGCAGTTCGACGACCATGGACGAGGCGAGGTCGAACTTCGCCAGCGCGGCGGCGCGGGCCAGCGCGGCCCCCTCCCCGGCCGCCAGGTCGAGGCGGCCGGCCAGGTCGGCGGCGATCGCGGCGATGCGGGACGACCGGTCGGCCATCGACCCGAGGCGCTCGGTGAACGTGAGCCTGCCGAGGCCCTCCCTGATCTGCTCGGGCGTGCTCCGGAGGTCCTGCCGGAAGAAGAACGAGGCGTCCTCGTAGCGCGCGCGGAGCACGGCCTCGTTCCCGGCCCGGACGGCGTCGTGGTCGCATTCGCCGTTGGCGACCGTGACGAAGTGCGGGAGCAGCCGCCCGGTCTCCCGCCGCACCGGCAGGTAGCGCTGGTGCTTGCGCATGACCGTGGTGAGGATCTCCTCGGGCAGGTCCAGGTACTTCTCGTCGAACGACCCGAGGATGGCGACCGGCTCCTCGACGAGGTCGACGATCTCCTCGACGAGGGCGTGCTCGGCGGCGAGGTCGACCGTCCCGCCGCGGCCCCGTGCGAGGGACCCGGCGTCCTCGATGACGCGGGCACGGCGGCGGGCCCGCACGGGTTCGATCCCGTGCTCGCGCAGGACGCCGGTCAGCGACGCGGCGTCCGGCACGTCGACCTGCGGCGACGCGGCCGTCCGGTGGACGCGCGTGGCGCGCCCGGCGGTCAGGTCCGACACGGTGAACGGGATCTCCCGGTCGTCCAGCAGGGCGAGCAGCCAGCGGATCGGGCGGGCGAACGACAGGCCGGGCGCCCTCCACCGCATGTTCTTCCCGGCGCGGAGCCCGGCGACGATGTCCGGGAGCAGCGCGGCGAGGACCTCGGCGGCGGAGCGTCCCACCACCTTCCGGGTGTATCCGGCGTACTCCCCGCCCGCGACGGTGACCTTCCCGACGTCCGAGGCGTCGATGCCGTGCCCGCGCGCGAAGCCGAGCAGCGCCCGCGTCGGCTCGCCGGACGCGTCGTAGGCGGCGGCGATCCGGGGTCCCTTCACGACCTGCTCGGTGTCGGGTTCGCGGGCCGCCAGGTCGCGGGCGACCACGATGATCCGGCGGGGCGTCGCGCACGTGTCGAGCGAGGACGCGTCCGTGAACAGCCCGGCCTCCTCCAGCCCGCCGCGCAGCCGTTCGGCGACGTGCTCGGCCGTCCGCGCGACCTCGTGCGGCGGCAGCTCCTCCACCCCGATCTCCAGCGCGAACGTCCCCGCCGAGGCGGCGTCCGGCAGGGCGGCCGGCTCGGTGCCAGGCACGGTGCCCGGCACGGTGCCCGACACGGCTTCGGCCGGCCGTACCGCCGCGTCGCCGAGCGGATGCCCCAGTTCAGCGCGGCGCTCCACCCAGAGGGCGGCGGCCTCGTGGGCGAGGCCGCGCATCCGGGCGAACGCGCGGGCCCGCTCGGTGGTGCCGATGGCGCCCCGCGCGTCCAGCACGTTGAACGCGTGCGAGCATTTCAGCACGTAGGTGTGGGCGGGGACGGGCAGCCGCGCGTCGAGCATCCGGCGGGCCTCGGCCGCGTACGCCTCGAACAGCTCCCGGTTCGTCGCGATGCCGGCGTCGTCCAGGTAGTAGCGGCTCATCTCGTACTCGGCCTGCCCGAACGCCTCCCCGTAGGTGATGCCGGGCGCGTACGCGATGTCCTTGAAGTGGGAGACGCCCTGCAGCGCCATCAGGATGCGTTCCATCCCGTAGGTGATCTCGACCGAGACGGGGTCGAGGGTCAGCCCGCCGGACTGCTGGAAGTAGGTGAACTGGGTGATCTCCAGGCCGTCCAGCCACACCTCCCAGCCGAGCCCCCACGCGCCGAGCGCGGGCGACGCCCAGTCGTCCTCCACGAACCGGACGTCGTGGGCGCGCAGGTCGATGCCGAGCGCGGCGAGGCTGCCGAGGTACTGCTCCTGCGCGTCGCCCGGCTCCGGCTTGAGGATCACCTGGAACTGGGTGTGGGTCTGCAGCCGGTTCGGGTTGTCGCCGTAGCGGGAGTCGTCGGGGCGGACGCTCGGCTCGGCGTAGGCGACCCGCCACGGCTCCGGGCCGAGGACGCGCAGCGCCGTGGCCGGGTTCAGCGTGCCCGCCCCCACCTCGGTGTTCATCGGCTGCGCGACGAGGCAGCCGCGCCCCGCCCAGTAGTCGGTGAGCCGGATCAGGGCGTCCTGCATCGTCAGGGCGGGCGGGTTCGGCACGGACGGGGTCGGCACGGGTGTCGTCGGCACGGGAGTCTCCAATGGGCGCGAAAGGACAAGCCTAGAAGCGCCCGAGACCTCGCTCGATCGCGACGCGCACGGGAGAGTCCGCCGGGAGCGGGCCGGACGGCGCGAGCGGCGGCTGCGCCATGAACCGGGGCCGCGTCCCGTGGTGCTCCTGCGCCGCGTGGACGAGGAACGGGTGGCACAGGTACACGTCGCCGGCGCGTCCCGTCGCGAGGGCGAGCGGCCGGTGCCCGGTCGCCGGGACGGCCTTCCGCGCCAGTTCCATGAACGCCAGCCCGTCCTCCCCGGCGGGTTCCAGGATCGGCGGGACGTCCAGGTGGGAGCCCACCCGGATCCGGGTCGGCCCGTCGTCGTCGCCGACGTCGGAGAACAGGAACAGCATCAGCAGCGCGCGGCCCTTCGACGCCGCGTTCACCCGGTAGGACATGAAGTCGGCCGGGTCGTCGCCGGGGAAGCTCGCGTCGATGTGCCAGCCGTCGTCGCCGGGCGCGTCGTCGCTCGGGAACCGCACCGGGAACGTGCCGAGGCCGCCGCGCGGCAGCCAGGCGCCCTTCCCGGCGACCGCGTCGAACGCGGCGTGCAGGCGGGGCGTGTTCGCGGCGGCCCGGAACGGCTCCTGGGCGTAGTCGCCGAGCCGCACGACCGGCCTTGTCCAGGTGGCGGGGTCGCCGGGGTCGCAGCCGGTGTCCCGCCACAGGATCGCCCGGCACTCCTCCGCCAGCTCCCGGGAGAACGCCCCCTCGACGCGGACGAACCCGTCGGTGATGAAGGAGTCAACGTCGATCATGACCCCAGCCTGCCAAGGCACCCCCGGCGGGAGCGAACGATTTACCGGCGCAGGACGTTCAGCTCGACGCCGCCGACGATGCGGCCGCGGAGCACCTCGGCGAGCCGGTCGGACACCCGCTGCACGGTGCCGCGCTCGTCGTGGCCCGGAACGACCGCGAACCGGACCGCGACCTCGGCGGACGTCCCCTCGGTCACCCGGACGCCGGTCACGGACGGGTCGGAGCCGAACGCGGCCTCGACGGCGGCGAGGACGTCCGGGTCCTCGTGCGGCGGCGGGACGGGGCGGCCCTCGGCGAGCAGGTGCAGGCGCAGCCCGTCCACGGCGAACGGGACGGGGCCCGCCACGTCCACGACCAGCGCGTCGGCGCCCTCGTCGAGGGTGGCGCGGCACGCGTCGCCGCCGCGCACCGTCACCGGGCGGGCGTCGGCGCGCCACGCCTTCATCGTCTCGGTGCAGGTGAAGCCGAGCACGCCGCGGCGGCCGTCGTCCCCGATCAGCGTCGGCAGCGCCATCTCGCTGTTCTTCTCGCGCCGCAGCTCGCCGGGCGCGACCTGCTCCTCCTCGGTGAGGACGGCGACGATCGGCACGAGCAGCCGGGCGCCCTGCAGCCGCCGCAGCACCGTGTGCGCGCCGACCCGCCCGGCCGCGTACCCGGCCAGCGCCTCGCACAGCCGGGGGTCGGCGCCCCCGTCGTCCCCGGGGATCAGTGGTTCGGGAATCGTCAGTCCGGACACGGCAGGAAGGCTATAGCCTCCGGCGACCGCCGCGCGTATCGATTCGGATACTGTCCGCAGTCAGACGGTCACCCGAGGTCGGCGATGGCGGCGACCGTCCCGCCGCCGGACGGGCCCTGGTGGACGGCTGCGACCGACACGAACACCGCCGGGTCGCCGGTGACGGACGCGGCGACACCGCCGACGCACGCCTTGATCTGCCGGTGCCAGTGCACGTCGGAGTCGTCCAGCATGATGTTGCGGCGCCCCCGGACCGAGCCGCTCGGGTCGGCCTCGCACTTGATGAACACGTTGACGAGCCGTTCGCCGAGGTCGGACGTGCGGGGCCGGTCGGGCAGATCGAGGCCGGCCGACCTGATCGCGTCCCAGACCCCGTCGGCGTCCAGTGCGTCCTTCATCACACCGTGCCCGGCCCGGTACCGGCCGCCGATGCCGCGCACGTTCCCGACGACGACGATCTGCGCCCGGTCGAGTTCGACGCCGGACGAGCACGACGCCACCGACGAGTACAGCGACAGGTCCCGGTGGATCTGCCCGGCGGCGGGCGTCTCGATCTCACCGAGCGCGACGGCGATGCCGAGCGCGGTGGTCGAGTTGGAGATGTCCATCGACGTGAGCGTGTCCTCGGTGACGACGTCGCGGCCGCGCGACTTGGCGTCGTTGATCGTGTCGAGGGTGAGCAGCGGAGTCTTGGTCTGGACGTAGTGGACGTCGGCCGGGTCGTCGATCCCCGCGGTCTTCATGGCTTCGCGGACGCCGGCGGCGACGGTCTCGACCATCGCGGGCCGGCCGATGTCCTCGGGCAGGATGACGTCGCTCATCGCGACGCCGACCGACAGGCGGGGCTCGTCCGAGGCGGGCGCCTTCGCCGGGTCGAGGGTGGCGAACACGGTGGCGTGCGGGCTGAGGACGCCGTCGGTGCCGCCCGACCACACCAGCGGGACGCGCGCCACCTCGTCCGCGCTCCGGGTGCCCTTGGCGAGGAGCACCTCGCGGAACGCCCGGTCGGCCAGCAACCGGGTGTAGTCGTTCACGCCGCCGTTGCCCTCGGTCTTGCCGACGACGGCGAGGACCCGGTCGGCCTCCAGGACGCCGTCGTCGATCAGCCGGGCCAGCCCGGACGCGTCGGTCACGGACTCGATGGGGATCTTGCGGACTTCGATCGGATCGGGCACGTCATCGCTCCTCAGCTGCTCGGTCGCATCGGTCTCTACCCTGCCGGTGTCCGTGGGTCACGCCTCGACGACCGTCCCGGCCCTGCCGTGGGCGGCGTCGCCGAGCCGGGCCAGCGAGGCGATCGCGGCGCGGCGCCCGCCGGCCGCGACGAACCGCCGCACCGCCTCCACCTTCGGACCCATGCTGCCGCCGGCGAAGTGCCCGGCGGCGGCGAGGCCGGCCAGCTCCGCGACGGTGGTGCGGCGCAGGGGGCGGGCCGCGGGTGTCCCGAACCCGGCCACCGCGTTCTCCACGTCCGTGGCGATCACCAGCGTGCCGGCGCCGAGGCGGCGGGCCAGCAGCTGCGCGGCCAGGTCCTTGTCGATCACGGCCTCGACGCCGCGCAGCGCCCCGTCCGCCCGGACGACGGGCGCTCCCCCGCCGCCCGCCGCGACGACTACGTGCCCGGCGTCCAGCAGCGCCGCCGCGGCGTCGGCGTCCAGGATCTCCAGCGGCTCGGGCGAGGCGACGACGCGCCGCCAGCCCCGCTCCCCGAACGGCCGCCACGTCTCCCCGTGCGCCATGGACAGGCGCGCCTGCTCCTCGGGGAAGTACCGGCCTATCGGCTTGGCGGGGGCGGTGAAGCCGGGGTCGGCGGCGTCCACGAGCGTCCGCGTCACCACCGTGGACACCGGGCGGGCGGCGCCCCGCGCGCACAGTGCCCGCTCCAGCGCGTTCATGATCATCACGCCGACGGTGGCCTGGGTCTGCGCGCCGCACCAGTCCAGCGGGACGGGCGGCACCACGCCCGCCGCGAGCTGGTTCTTGATCAGCAGGTTGCCGACCTGCGGGCCGTTGCCGTGCGTGAGCGCGACCCGCGCGCCCGCCGCGACCAGGTCCGCGACGGGCGCCATCGCGGCCTCGATCGCCGCCGCCTGCGCGTCCGGCGCCGCGCTGCCGTCCGGCGCGGTCATGGCGTTGCCGCCGAGCGCGATCAGGATCCGCTCGCCGCTGAGCGGTCCCCCGCCGTTCCAGGTCACGGGACGGACGCTAACCCGCGCGAAGGGCGGCGCTCACGGGCGAAATCCGCCCAACGAGCGCCGCTTCTTCGGCACTTTCTCGGTACGCGCGCCTGTTAGGGCCGCGCGCCGAGCCGGCCGACCCAGCCCATCGCCTCGTAGGTGGTCGTGACGGTCCCGTGCCCGGCCTCGGTCGTCCGGAACTCGAGCAGGTCGGCGGTCGCCGCCGAGATGACCAGCCGGGACTCGGTCGCGGCCGCGCCGCCGTCCGGGCCCGACGCCGCGACGACGGCCGTCCCGGGGCGGCCGAGCCGGTCGGTGGCCCGGCCTGCCAGCCGGATCCCGGGCTGCCCGGCGAGGACCTTGAAGAGCGCCGACTTGGCGCCCGGCGTGACCGGCCCGCCGAGCAGGTCGTGCGCGATCCCCCACACGTACGCGGTGAAGGTGCCCTTGAACGGGTTCTCGGCGGCCTTCAGCTCGCGCCGGTAGCGGTCGCGCAGCACGGCCGACAGGCTCCGCGGGTCCTCGGGCAGGGACGCGATCTGCTCGGCGGTCATCTCCCCGGTGCCGAGGCCGCGGCGCATCGGCCCTTCCCAGACCCGCTTCTCACTGGAGCCGGCGAGGCGGGGAGACCCGTCCCGCTGCCAGAGGGCCTTGTCCCGGTCGGTGGGGAAGACGAGCTTGTCCGGGCCGCCGGTCTTGCGCGCCCTGCTTCCGTCGCGCGCGAGCCAGACCTCGCCGGGGCTCTCGATGAGGGCCTCGTAGGTGATCTTCTTGTCCACCTTGCGGCGGTCCGGCCCCGTGCCGACGACCGTCCTGCGGTGCCCGCCCACCTCGCTCGTCGTCAGCCGCCGGCTGTACCAGTAGCGGCCGGTCGCGGCCGGGGCCTTCGCCGCGGTCGTCGCGCTGGCGAGCAGGAACGTGCGCGCGTCGGCGGGCCCCTCCTGCGCCGACGGCGGCCGCGCAGGAGTATCGCCGCCGCCCGTGACGACGACGGCCCCGGCGGCGGCGCAGGCCGCGGCCGCGACTCCGGCGACCAGCAGCACCGGCCGCCGGACGCGGCGGCGCGGGCGCGGCGCGGCGGCGGCGCTCATGGCGCGGGCCAGGTCGGCGTCGCGGCGGCGCGCGTGGCCGTCCTCAGCCAGCTCGTCGAGCGCGGCGGGCTTGAGCGCGCGGAACGCGGTGTCGGGCATCGTGTCTCCAGTGGTCATCGGGCCGCCTCCTCGGCGACCGCGGGGGCGGGGCGGGGG